>NZ_CP139368.1:3394233-3725644 GCF_034120055.1 Microbacterium rhizosphaerae
GGCGCCCGGGCTCTACACGCGCAACACCGGGGTGAACCAGCACGCGCTCCAAGAGAAGCTCGCAGCGCTCGAGGGCGGGGAGGATGCCGTGGCCCTGGCGTCGGGTGTCGCGGCACTGCACGCGGTCTTCTTCACGCACGTCCGCAGCGGTGATCACGTCGTCGTCAGCGACGTGACCTACGAAGCCACCTGGCGGCTGTGGACCGAGCTGCTCCCCCAGCGATACGGCATCGAAGCCACCTTCGTCGATGTGACGGATCTCGACGCCGTGCGCGCCGCCATGCGCTCGAACACCCGCCTGGTGTGCATCGAGGCGATCGCCAACCCGACGACGAAGGTCGCCGACGTGGCGGCGGTCGCGCAGATCATCCACGAGGCCGGCGCGCTCCTCATGGTGGACTCCACGTTCACGCCGCCGCCGTTCTATCGGCCGCTGCAGGACGGTGCCGACCTCGTGGTCCACTCCCTGACGAAGTACATCAACGGTCACGGCGACGCGATGGGCGGGGCGGTCATCGGCTCGCGCGAGCTGATCGAGCCGATCAAGGCCGACGCGATGGTGGATGTCGGCGGGGTGATCTCACCCTTCAACGCCTGGCAGATCCACCGTGGCTCCGTGACGCTTCCGCTCCGCCTGCGCCAGCACTTCGCCTCGGCTCAGGCGGTGGCCGAGTTCCTCGCCGCCGACCCCCGTGTCTCGTACGTCTTCTACCCCGGTCTGCCGTCGCATCCGGAGCACGACGTCGCGACACGGCAGTTCGGCGCGCGGGGCGGCGGCGGGATGATGGCCTTCGCCGTCGCGGGCGACCCGGCCACGCAGAACCGGTTCGTGGCGAATCTCCGCCTGATCACATCCGGCTTCTCGCTCGGACACGACGATTCGCTCATCGTCCACACCGGCACCGAGGGCGGCCGGGTGGCGAGCTACCCCGAGCCCTTCCGCAGGATGGGCCACCTCCGACTCTCCGTCGGACTCGAGGAGGCCTCGGACCTCATCGCCGACCTCGATGCGGCCCTCGACGCGACGTTCTGACGCCCGCGGCTGTGGGCTCCCGCGCCCGGAGTTCACTCGATCGCGATGCGGGACCCCGTCAGGTCGAATCGCGACGCAGGAGGTCGGTGGGAAGCTCGATCCGCCGTTGCGCGATCTGCTCGCCACGCCGCAGACGGTCGACCGCGTCGATCGCCCGGGCCGCCATCTCTCGGATCGGCTGGTGGATGCTCGTCACGGCCAGCGGCGCACTGGGCGGCCGCGGGTCGCCGTCGAAACCGACGACGCCGACATCCTCGGGCACCCGGACGCCCGCACGCAGCAGCGCGGACACGACCGCGTTCGCCATCGTGTCGTTGAGTGCGAAGAGGCCGACGGGCCCGCCCTCCGCGAGCCCGACGAGCCGGTCGACCGCCGCCCGTGAGATGCGTCCATCCCACCCGACCTCGACCGTCGCGAGATCGTCGACGCCGGCCGCCGCCAGCGCCTCCCGGAAGCCCCGCGTCCTGGCACGGCCGTATCGGTATTGGAGCGGGCTGAGGGCGAGGGCGAAGCGCTCGTAGCCCCGCTCGACGAGATGCCGTCCAGCCTCGAAGCCCCCGCGCTCGTTCGTCGCGGACACCGTCACGAGGTCGCGGTGCGGCTCCCCGTGCGGATCGAGCAGCACCGTGGGGATCGCGAACTCGGCCAGGTAGTCGATCTGGCCCGCCGTCGGCGTGACCACCGCCGTGATCACGCCGGACGAGTGCCGTGCCGCCGCTCGGACGTGCCAGTCGTCCGATGCGGACTCACGCTCCTGTGTGAGCACGAGGTCGTACCCGAGCGCGAACGCCTGCTCGTGGGCTCCGACGACCGCACGGCTCACCCAGGCGCCAGTGAGGCGGCCGAACACGAGCTCGATGATCCGCGCGTCCGGCGGCCGAGGACGGCCCCGAGGGGTCGAACTCCGGTCGTATCCGAGCGTCGCCGCGGCCTCGAGCACCCGACGGCGCGTCTCGGGAGACAGCTCGCCGCGACCGGTGAGCGCGCGAGACGCGCTGGCTGCAGAGACGCCCGCGAGCGATGCCACGTCCTCCAGCGACGTCCTCGGCGTTTCGACCACGATCCATTTTTGCGCACGAATGGCCCCAACGGTGGCGCCGCGTGCCAGCATCGACCGAGGAGGTCGAGGATGACAGAGAAACTGCGGGTCGCGCTCATCGGCACGGCGTTCATGGGCCGGGCCCACTCACACGCGTGGCGATCGGCGCATCGGTTCTTCCCGCTTCCGCTGGAGCCGGAGCTCGCCGTCCTGGTGGGGTCCGACACCGGGCGGACGCGGGAGCGCGCCGACGTGCTCGGCTGGGCGGAGTCGACCACCGATTGGCGCGCTGCGGTCGCCCGCGACGACATCGACGTCGTCGACATCTGCGTGCCGGGCTACCTGCACGAAGAGATCGCGCTCGCGGCCCTGGCCGCCGGCAAGCATGTGCTCTGCGAGAAGCCCCTGGCGAACGACGTGCCGTCCGCGGAGCGCATGACGGATGCGGCGCGGGATGCGGCGGCCCGCGGCATCCGGTCGATGTGCGGTTTCAGCTACCGGCGCACCCCCGCCCTCGCCCTCGCGAAGCAGCTGATCGACCGCGGCGACCTCGGGGCGATCCGCCATGTGCGTGCGCAGTACCTGCAGGATTGGCTCGCCGACGCCACCGTGCCGATGAGCTGGCGGCTCGACGCCTCCCTCGCCGGATCCGGCGCTCTCGGCGACATCGGGGCACACAGCATCGACACCGCTCAGTGGCTCACCGGCGAGCGGATCACCGCCGTCTCGGCCACCCTGCGGACGTTCGTCGACCGGCGCCCGCAGGCTGCTGTCGGCGGTGAGCTCGGCGGGGTCGCGGATGCCGACGCGCCGATGGCCCCCGTCACGGTGGACGACGCGGCCGCCTTCACGGCAGGTTTCTCCGCAGGCGCGCTCGGGGTCTTCGAGGCCACGAGGTTCGCGACGGGCCGGCGGAATGCCAACCGGATCGAGATCAACGGCGAGCTCGGATCGATCGCCTTCGACTTCGAGCGGCTCAACGAGCTCGAGTACTTCGACGCGCGCGAGCCGCGCGAGACGCAGGGCTTCCATCGCGTCCAGGTGACGGATGCCGTGCACCACTACACGGAGCATTGGTGGCCGGTCGGGCACGGCCTGGGCTACGACCACCTCTTCACCAACCAGGTCGCCGACTTCGTGACCGCCATCGCAGACGGCACACAGCCCACGCCGAGCTTCGACGAGGCGCTCGACGTGCAGCGGGTTCTCGCCGCCGTCTCGGAGAGCGCGGCGAACTCCTCGACATCCACACCCGTGAACAGAGGCACACAATGACAGACACCAGGCACGCGCTCGTCGTCCGCGGCGGCTGGGAGGGACACCAGCCCGTCGCCGCCACCGAGCGCTTCCTCCCCTTCCTCGCCGCGAACGGATTCGACGTGCGCATCGAGGAGTCGACCGCGGTGTACGCGGACGCCGCGGCGATGGCCGAGACGGACCTCATCGTGCAGAGCGTGACGATGTCCACGATCGAGCCGGCCGAGCTGGCGGGACTGCGCGGCGCCATCGAGGCCGGGACCGGGTTCACCGGATGGCACGGCGGGATCGCCGACTCGTTCCGCGCATCTTCCGACTACCTGCAGCTCGTCGGCGGTCAGTTCGCGACGCATCCCGCGGTCGGACCGGGTGAGACCCGGCTGGAGGGCGAGGAGAACTTCCGCGACTACACGGTGAACATCACCGACCTGGGGCGCACGCACCCCATCACCGCAGGACTCGACGACTTCGACCTGCACACCGAGCAGTACTGGGTGCTGGTCGACGAGCTCAACGATGTTCTGGCCACCACGACCCACCCCGCGGAGGCGTGGCAGCCCTGGCATCGCCCGCACACCTCGCCTGTCGTGTGGACGCGCGCGTGGGGCCGCGGCCGCATCGTGGTGACCACGCCGGGGCACAGCCTCGACGTCCTCGACAACCCGTCCGTCCGCACCATCATCGAAAGGGGAATGCTGTGGGCCGCCCGCACCGCATAGGCATCGTCGGACTCGGGGTCATCTCCCGCGCCTACCTGGAGACCCTCACCCCGTCGCCCGAGGTCGAGATCACCGCCGTGGCGGACCTCGACGCCGCGCGCGCCGCGGAGGCGGCGGCAGCGCTGCCCGCCGCCCGCGCGCTCAGCGTGGACGAACTCGTCGGCTCCGACGACGTCGACGTCGTGCTCAACCTCACCACCCCCGGCGCGCACGCGGAGGTGTGCCTCGCGGCCATCGCCCACGGCAAGGACGTCTACACGGAGAAGCCGCTCGCAGCGACGCTGGAGGACGCGCAGCGCATCATCACGGCAGCCCGAGGAGCCGGCGTGCGCGTCGGGTGCGCCCCCGACACCGTGCTCGGGACCGGCATCCAGACCGCGCGCGCCGTCATCGACGCCGGAGAGATCGGGATGCCGGTCGCCGCCATGGCGATCATGGCCACACCGGGACATGAGCGGTGGCACCCCAACCCGGACTTCTACTACCTGCCCGGCGGCGGGCCCCTGCTCGACATGGGCCCGTACTACGTCAGCGCCCTCGTCCAGCTGCTCGGACCCGTCGTCTCCGTGATCGGCGCGAGCAGCAGGCTGCGGTCGGAGCGGGTCATCGCCACCGGGCACCGCGCAGGGACGCCGATTCCCGTCGAGGTCGACACTCACGTGACGGGGATCCTGACCCACGCGTCGGGCGCCCTGTCGACGCTCACCACGAGCTTCGACGCCGTGGCGACCACCGCCCCGCCGATCGAGATCCACGGCACCGACGCCTCGCTGACCGCACCGGACCCCAACACCTTCGCCGGCGATGTGACACTCCGTCGCCTCGGTGCGGACGACTGGCAGCTGATCGAGCCACGCGGCGGCTATCGCGACTCGGCCCGCGGCATCGGGCTGCTCGACATGATCCGCACGCCCGAGCGAGCCGACGGTCGCGCCTCCGGTGCCATGGGGCTGCATGTGCTCGACGTCATGACGGGCCTGCTGAGATCGGCCGCATCCGGCACGCGGATCGACACGAGCTCGACGGTCGACCGGCCCGCCCCTGTGCCGTACAGCTGACCGGGGTGAACCTCGGCTGAGCCACAAGCCCGCCGGTCCGCCGAGCTGACGCCGGCGCACCGGGATGCAGCCGACCTATGCGGCGATCTCGCCGTTGGCCACGCTCTCGATCCAGTCGACGGCGTCGTCGGGCAATCCGAGGCGACCGACATCGTCGCGCGACCACCAGGACGAGTCGGGGCTGCCCCCGTTCGCCGCGAGGACGTCGGCGAGGATCGACGGGGGAAGCGCCTCCCCGTTATGGGCGATCAGCCAGTCCCTGCTGTCGGGTCGAAGGTGCGGCCATACGGCCTGAAGCTCCATAGCCGCATACTCGCACGGGGGTCCGACATGCGGCCCGAAATCCGCATCATCTTCGGCTCACGGGATGTCTGGCTCCGCATCGGGTAGACTGGGTGGATTGGTTGAGTCATCGCCGTGTTCTGTATCCGGCGATCTCCCGGTCATATTGGCGCCGCACCGAGCGCCGCCCACCATAATCCATCCCTTTCTGACGACCTGCCGACGAAGGCATGGTCCTTGACCTGAACGAATCGATTTCTCATCTCCTCACCCACGATCACCCCGCCGTCCCACGGCGACCTGAGCTGGCTGCGACCGGCCGACGACGTGCACGTCGCAACGCGCGACGGCGAGTACGCAGGGCACGTCATCGTCGATGACGCCGACTTCGCCGTCTTCGGTCCGACCGGGCAGGCACTCGGCAGCTCGACGACGCTGACCACCGCTCGACGGATGCTTCAGGCGTTCGCTGCTCGGGGCGCGAGCATCCCTGCATCGCACCCTCCCCACACTCCGCGCCGGCGCCGCCGACGCGGAATCGCGGATCACTCGCGTGGTCCCAGACAACGAAGGAATGACGTCATGGCCACCGGCACCGTCAAATGGTTCAACTCCGACAAGGGCTATGGCTTCATCGCCCCCGACGACGGAGGCGCGGACCTGTTCGCCCACTTCAGCGCGATCGCCGGATCCGGCCACCGCAACCTGGAGGAGAACCAGAAGGTCGAGTACGACGCCGAGACGGGCCAGAAGGGCCCGCAGGCGGCGAACATCCGCCCCCTCTGAACCACCTGATTCTGTGCGCGACCGGCCGTCGGCCGGTCGCGCACAGTTGCGTCCGGCTCACACCCGCAGGAACGGCACCCTCGGCATGAGCAGGTCGGCCACGACCACGCGGACCCCCGGGGTCACCGTCACGCCCCAGAGCATCGATGCCACGGCATCCGTCGGATAGTGCACCCCGTCGATCGCCACAGCGAGCGCGATGCCGAGGACGGCGAGCGTGCCGGCGACGATCCAGACGGGCATCCATCGGCTTCCGCGCAGGACGAACCCCAGCGCGATCACGAACGTCGTCACGAACACCACGTGGCCGCTCGGGTATGACGCGTCGAGCTGCGCGGGCGTGAACGGATACGTCAGCAGGTGACCGTCCGGGCGCACCCGGTGCACGAAGATCTTCACCACATCCGACGACAGCCACGTCACCGCAACGACTCCCGCGAAGGCGGCCGCAACCGGGAGCCGTCGGGTGACCGCCCAGATGACGCCCGTCACGATGACGGTGAGGACGATCGCGGGCATCGGCCCGATCGCCGTGTACGCGAAGCCCGCCGCCACGCCGATCGCGCCGGTGTGCAGCTGGTTGAGCGCGTGCGAGAGCGCCTGGTCGAGGTGATGCGCACGCAGCACCAGCCCCGTCGCAGTCACCAGCGCGGCGCCGAGCACCGCGATGACCACGACGAACACCGGATGCCTCGAGGGACGCAGGATGCCGTTGACGGTCGTGGGTGCCGGCGCGTGGGTCAGAAGGTCGACGTCGGTAGTCACCGAACGAGCCTTGCAGGTCGAGTCTGTGACTCAGGTGAGCTACGCCGAGCGCGCGGGTGGCCGGTGAAGATCCGCACGGGCTCCTCGTTTTGCCCCGCCGGCGCGCGTATCGTCGGTCACGATCGAGATCGCGGCCCCCGCAGCGTGGGCGGACCGCACGGAAGCGCGGTTTGGGGGCAGCCGTGAGCGAATCCGACGAGTCGACACCGCCGCCGTCCAACCCGGCGCCGAGACAGCACTGGTGGCAGACCACCTGGCAGTGGATCAGCGCGCCGTTGAAGGCGATCACGTGGCTCGCCGCCCTGCTCGCGGCCATCACGGCGCTCTACGCCTACGGTCCTGCGGCGTATCGCTTCATCGCCTGGCGGCAGGTCGAGTACGACATCATCGAGAACATCCACGCCGGATTCAACATCGCGTACGTGGATGCGCAGCTCGGCAAGCCCGCGCTCGTGAAGGCCGTCTCGGCCCAGCGCCGGCTGACCCAGTACATCTACGTCCGTCGCGACTACGTGGTCATGGCGGATGCGGATTCCGCGGGTGAGGTCGAGCTGTACTCGGTGCTCAGTTGCGACGCATCCTTCGCTCCGACCTTCTCCGCACCGAACGGAACGCTAGTGAGCCTGCAGTCGCAGCCGCTCGCCCGCGCCGCCGCGTGGCGCTACCCGAAGGAGCAGCAGGGCGATCCGAACAAGCGGCTGCTCGCGTACTTCCCGCGCTCGACGGCCGACTCGCTCGGTCAGGAGCTCGAATACGATGCGGATGCCGGCACCTCAGCGACGTCGGGCACGTGGACGTTGGTGGGCTACAACGACGAGTGCGGGAGGGGCGCGGACTCGCTGGCCGCGGATCGCTCGATCTGGCAGACGACGGCGCCGGGCAACCCCCGCGTCAAGGCCTTCCGAGCGCACAACGCAGCGAACATCTACGCCGAGACGGCGCCGAACTCCGGACTCGCTCTGGATACCGCACAGGGGTCCCTCGTCGCCAACGGCGGCATCGGCGGCGACGATCGGAGCGCCGGCATCCCGCCGGATGCCGAGCTGACGGCCTTCGTCTCCCCGGTATCGAACGAGCTGCTCTTCCCGATCCCGACGGGCACGACCCGGACCTTTCCGTAGGCGCGCCCCGGAGAACGCTGACCGTCGCGTCTCCACTTGCTGAGAGGCCGCTGCCGCAGCCGCGGAACGACGGCGATCTCCTTCACGGCGACTGAGGGCGGACAGCCGTTGCACAGCCGCACGCTGATACGTTCTCCCACACACCTCGATGACTTTGGAGCAGCCACGTGAGCGACGACACCACCCTCGGCCTCGCGCTCGGCGGCGGCGGCGCATTCGGCGCGGCGCACGTGGGTGTGCTCCAGGTGCTCGCCGAGCGCGGTCTGCGCCCCGGCATCGCCACGGGCACGAGCTCGGGGGCTCTCATCGCGGCCGCGTACGCCGCCGGCGTCGGGCTCGACGACATCGAGCGCGCC
The DNA here is from genome assembly GCF_034120055.1 of Microbacterium rhizosphaerae. Lineage (NCBI taxonomy): Bacteria > Bacillati > Actinomycetota > Actinomycetes > Micrococcales > Microbacteriaceae > Microbacterium > Microbacterium rhizosphaerae. Next base: position 3,402,650 of record NZ_CP139368.1, read on the forward strand.
GCGCTCGGCTTCCGCTGGAAGTGGATCGCGTCGTGGTCGCTCCGTCCGCGCTGGGGTCTTCTCGACACGCACGCGGTCACCCGCTCCGTCCATCGCGTCTTCGGTGAGGATCCGCTCATCGAGAACTTCTCCCGCCGGTTCGGGGCCGTCGCGACCGACCTCCGCACGCGTCGCGCGGTGATCCTCGACGAGGGCCCGCTCAGCACCGCCCTGCGTTCGAGCATCGCGGTTCCGGGACTGCTCCCGCCCGTGCGGCGTCACGGCGCGCTGCTCATGGACGGCGGCATGGTCGACAACGTCCCGGTATCGGCCGCGCGCGCGCTCGGCGCCACCCGCACGATCGTCGTGCGCCTGCACGCCAAGTGGGAGAACGTGCGGATGATGCGCACCCTCACCCGCACCGCGGACCTCCTGGCCGACCCGTCGGTCGTTCTCATCCAGCCCGAGATGGAGCGCATGGCCCAATGGACGATGGGCGATGTGCCGCGCCTGATCGCCGAAGGCCGCCGGGCTGCGACGGAGGCGCTGGATGCTGCGCTCCTCCGCGACGACGTCATCCTGACCGCCTGACGCATTTCACGGGCTGGGAATAGCCTGCACGCGACGCGGGGTTGCACCCCGTTATGGCGAACGACATCGGGTTGAGATCTGAACGAGGCGCGATCCTTCTCGCCGTCATGGTGGCCACAGGACTCGTGGCCATCGACTCGACGATCATCGCGACCGCCGTTCCCTCGATCGTCGACGATCTCGGGTCGTTCTCGTCTTTCCCCTGGCTCTTCTCGGTCTACCTGCTGACCTCGGCCGTGACTGTGCCTGTCTATTCGAAGCTCGCCGACACCATCGGCCGCAGGCCCGTGCTCCTGTTCGGCATCTCGGTGTTCCTGCTCGGCTCGATCCTGGCGGGCATCGCGTGGAGCATGCCGGCGCTCATCATCGCGCGGGCCGTGCAGGGCATCGGCGCCGGCGCCATCCTGCCGCTGTCGATCACGATCGTCGGCGACATCTACACGATCGCGGAGCGCGCCCGGGTGCAGGGCTACATCGCGAGCGTGTGGGCGATCGCGGCCGTCGTCGGCCCGACACTCGGCGGGATCTTCGCCCAGCTCGGCATCTGGCGCGGCATCTTCCTCGTCAACATCCCGCTGTGCATCGCGGCCGCCTGGCTGCTGCTGCGCAACTTCCGCGAGACGGTCGAGCGCCGGCCGCACAAGATCGACTATGTCGGAGCTGCACTGCTGACCGCATCCATGACGCTCATCATGCTGGGCGTGCTCGAGGGCGGCACGGCGTGGGCGTGGAACTCCGCGGCGGGCATCGGCATCTTCGCCGCCGGCGCGGTGCTGCTCGCCGTGTTCGCCGTCGTGGAGCATCGTGTGTCGGAGCCGGTGCTGCCTTTGTCGATCTTCCGCCGCCGGATCATCTCGTCGACGACGGTCCTCGGTTTCGGGATCGGCATGGGCCTCGTGGGCCTCACGGCCTTCATCCCGACCTACCTCGAGGTCGGCACGGGCGCCTCCCCCCTCGTCGCCGGCCTCGCCCTGGCGACCTTCACGATCGGTTGGCCGATCGCGGCCGCCCTCGCCGGACGGTTCTACCTCCGGTGGGGATTCCGCGCGACCTCGATCGGCGGCGGAATGCTCGTGCTCGCCGGAACGGTGGTGCTCGCTCTGCTGGCTCCGCATCCGTCCGTCGCGCTGGTCGCGATCAGCTGCTTCTTCATCGGCGCGGGCTTCGGCTTCGCGGCCGTCCCGAGCCTCGTCGCGGCGCAGTCGAGCGTCGAGTGGAGCGAGCGCGGGGTCGTCACGGGCGCGAACATGTTCGCCCGCTCGCTCGGCCAGGCGCTCGGCGCCGCGATCCTGGGTGCGATCGCGAACTCGATCATCATCCGGATGGGTGGCGACGCCCACGACGCGCACACGATCGTCTCCGCATCGGTGGCGGTGTTCATCGCGGTCGCGGTGGTCGCGGTCGGCATCCTGGTGTCGGCGATCTGGATGCCGAAGGTCGTCGACATCGTCGGATCGCACGCCGTGACCGAGAAGGCTCCGGATGCGACGGGGCCGGTGCCGACCGCGGGCTGAGGTCGCGGGTCACCCCGTTTCGTCTCGCTCCGCTCGCTCAACGACCGGCGCGGCGCGGATCACCACGTTTCGACTCGCTCCGCTCGCTCAACGACCGGCGCGGGACGGGTCACCACGTTTCGTCTCGCTCCGCTCGCTCAACGACCGGCGCGGCGCGGATCACCCCGTCTCGACTCGCTCCGCTCGCTCAACGACCGGCGCGGCGCGGATCACCACGTCTCGACTCGCTCCGCTCGCTCAACGACCGGCGCGGCGCGCGCGGAGCGTCACGATCTCGAACGGCCGTACAGGAAGGACGATGGTCGCGCCGACGACCGGCTCGGAGACGGCATCCTCGAGAAGGTCCGTCCGCACGATCGACGCGACATCGGCATCGAACGTGACGGATGCTTCGCCCCGGCGCCCGAGCGGCTCGTACAGCCGCACGATCACATCGCCGGAACGGTCCTCGGCCAGCTTGACCGACTCCACCACGACGCCCTGAGCCTGAACGAGCGGTTCGACCGATGCCCGACCGGGACGCAGCGCGAGGTTGAGGCGGTAGCCCTCGGCGACCGCATCCGGCACCTCCGCACCGACCGTCAGCGACGACCGGAACACGTGTCGGCCCTGATCCGCGTCGGGATCCGGATACAGCGGAGCCCGCAGCAGCGACTGCCGCACCAGCGTCGTCGTGCCGCCGCCCTCTCGCGCGTGACGCGTGACGTCGTGGCCGTAGGTCGCATCGTTCGCGACGGCGACGCCGAACCCGGGCTCGCCGACATGGACCCATCGGTGGGCGCTCGTCTCGAACCGCGCCTCATCCCACGAGGTGTTGCGATGGATGGGGCGCACCACATGACCGAACTGCACCTCGAAGCTCGCCGTCGTCGTGTGGATGTCGACCGGGAACGCGAGTTTCAGCAGGCGCTGCCGCTCATGCCAGTCGACCTCCGTCGTCACGTCGATGCGCGCCGATCCCGCCGACACCGAGAACTCCTGCGCGACCCGAGAATCGCCGAAGGCCCGCTCGACCCGCACGGCCACGCGCTGCGAGGACTGCTCGACCACGACGATCGACTCGACGGATGCCACGACCTCGCCGTGACGCCGGTAGTTCTCGTCGACATCCCAGGCGTCCCACTGCGCGGGGATGTCGCGGAAAACCTGCAGCTCGCCGGCAGCCTGACCGGGAGCGATCGCCTCGCGGCCCGACGCGGCATCCACCGCCGAGACGATGCGGCCGGAGGCGTCCAGCACGAAGCGGACACGATCCGTCGAGAGCACGTACGTGTCGCCCGCGCGCGCGAGGCGTGCATCGGACGCCGTGTGCGCGGGTCCGGAACCCAGCGCGGGAACTCCGTCGACCGCGAAGGGGCCGGCATTGAAGAGGGCGGATCCAGCGTCGGGTGCCGGGTGCGACCCCTCGACAGGCTCGGGGACCGAGGAGGGGGGCTCGGGGACCGAGGAGGGCGGCTCGGGCAGCGGGCCGGTGAGGGCGGCCAAGGCATCGGCGATCACCTGCTCGAGGGCGACCCGCACGCGGGCGTAGCCGGCCTCGGCCTCGCGGTGCACCCAGGCGATCGACGAGCCGGGCAGGATGTCGTGGAACTGCTGGAGCAGCACCGTGCGCCACGCATCCTCGAGCACGTCGTACGGGTACTCCGTGCCGGCCCGCACGTGCGCGGTCGCCGCCCAGAGCTCCGCCTCGCGCAGCAGGTGCTCGCACCCGCGGTTGCCGCGTTTGGTGCGGGCCTGCGACGTGTACGTCCCGCGGTGGAACTCGAGGTAGAGCTCGCCCGCCCACACCGGCGGGTGCGCGTACTCCTCGCGCGCCTCGGCGAAGAACTCCTCCGGGCCGGTGAGCCGCACGCGCGGCGAGCCCTCGAGCGACCGGGTGCGCGCGGCCGCCGCGAGCATCTCGCGCGTCGGCCCTCCCCCGCCGTCGCCGAAGCCGAAGGGCACGAGCGACGAGTTCGCCGCGCCCTTCTCCGCGAACTGGCGCTCCGCCCGCGCGAGCTCGTGGGCGCGAAGCTCGGCTCCGTACGAGTCGACGGGCGGGAAGTGCGTGAACATCCGGGTGCCGTCGATGCCCTCCCATTCGAACGTGTGGTGCGGAAAGACGTTGCGCTCGTTCCACGAGATCTTCTGGGTGAGGAACGAATTCAGCCCCACGCCCGCCATGATCTGCGGCAGCGCGCCGGTGTATCCGAACGAGTCGGGCAGCCAGCCGATCGTCGAGCGACGCCCGAAGGCGCGCTCGAAGAAGCGCTGCCCGTAGACGAACTGCCGCACGAGCGCCTCGCCGCCCGGAAGGTTCGTGTCGGCCTCGACCCACATTCCGCCGACGGGCACGAACCTCCCCTCCGCCACACGCTCGGACAGCCGGGCGAACAGACCGGGATACCGTTGCTCGACCCACGCGTACTGCTGTGCAGAGGAGGCGGCGAAGACGAAGGCCGGGTCGGCGTCCATCAGGTCCAGCACGTTCGAGAACGTGCGCGCGCACTTGCGGATGGTCTCGCGCGTCGGCCACAGCCAGGCCGAGTCGATATGCGCGTGTCCGACGGCTGCGACGCGGTGCGCACTGGCGTTGGCGTGCGCGGCGAGCGCGGGGGCGAGCGCCTCGCGGGCGACGGATGCCGTGCCCCCGATGTCATCCGGGTCGGAGAGGTCGACGGCGCGCTCGAGTGCTCGCAGGATCTCGGCGGCCCGCGGCGAGGTCGGAGGCAGCTGGCCGTACAGTCCGCGCAGGACCGCGACGTCCTGAACCAGCTCCCACGCCTCGCGATCGCGCAGCACGAGGTCCGCGCGGCGCAGGGCGTACAGCGGAGCCGTTCCCGCAGTCGCCTTGTCTCCGAAGCGGGTCGGGGCGAACGTCCAGTTCTGGCCGATGTCGGGGTTCGATGCGGCCTCCACGTAGACGTCGACGGCAGCGCCCGATACGGGGATGTGGGTGTTCCGCGGTTCGAGGGCCTTGACGATGCGGCCGTCGGGCGCGAAGACGAGCCCCTCGGCCTGGAACCCGGGCTGGCCGAGGTGGAACCCGAGGTCGACCTCGAGCTCGGCCGATTCCGCGTCCCAGTCCTCCGGGATCCGTCCCCGCAGGCGGAACCACGTCGTGCCCCACGGCGTGCCCCACGGCGTACCGACGGCGAACGGGACGAACTGCTGCGCGACGGCCTCGGCGAACGGCACCGGCTCGTCCGGCACAGTCCACGCGGTGATGTCGAGCGGCACGGAGGCGCGCTCGACGGCCGGCGCTAAGCGGTCACGGATGAAGCGATCGACACGTCTGAGAACGAGGGCGGAGTCGTCGAACATTGGAGATTCCTTCCGTCGACGGAGGCGGGAGGCGGCGGTACCGGACGGGTGAAGACTTCCCCCGAATGTCCCTGCGCTCCGCGACTCCACCCCAGTAGGAGTCGCGGAAGTCGAAGACCCGCCCGGTACCGCATGTTCTTGCTTCGGGGAAGATATTACACCATTTGGATGAAAAGCGGAAGACTTCCGTCACCGCGTGATCAGCAGCCCCTCGGGGCGCGGCGAGAACGCATGGTCGAGCACGAGGCTCGCAGCGCCCACGGCGGCGACGTCGTCGCCGAACTGCGAGCGCTCGAACTGGATCTCGTGGGGCAGCACCCACAGCGGCGAGCTGTGGACGCGGTCCGGAATGCGAGCCAGCAGGAACTCCTGCGCCACCGGGAAGAACGGGCCCCCGAAGTAGACGCGGTCGACATCGAGGAGGTTGGCGAGCTGGACGAGACCCTGCGCGATGTCGTCGGCCGCGGCATCCAGAATCGCGATCGCCTCCTCGTCGCCGTCGGTCGCCGCCTGCACCAGCTGCCCGAAGAGGCCGCGGACCTCCTCGGTGCCGAGCGACCCGTCGTGCGCCTGCAGGACGCCACGGGAGATCGCGGCATCCACCAGCACGCTCGGCATGGCGGTGATCGCCGGGCGGCGCGGCCGGCCGTCGGCCGAGCCGACCGTGAGGGCGGCGATGTCGCCGGCGTTACCCGTCACACCGCGCACGACCTCGTTGCGCAGGATGATGCCGGTGCCGAGGCCGGTGCCGTAGTAGAAGAAGATCGCGTTGCGGTCGTCGGCGGTGCCGCCGGCCCAGAGCTCGGCCACGGCTGCGGCCGTGACGTCCTTCTCGAGGAGCACCGGCATGTCGAGGGCGTCGGCGAGCTCGTCGCGGATCGCGACATCGCGCCAGCCGTGCAGCAGCGGCGGGTTCAGGACGGTGCCCGCCGCCACGTCGATGGGACCGGGCGCCGCGACGCCGACGCCCATGATGCGCGTGCGATCCACGCCCGCCTCGGCGACGAGGTCGTCGACCGTCTCGGCGATGCGGGCGATCGTGACCCGGGCCTCGGCCGACTCGGGAGTCGCGATGACGCGGTCGGCGACGACGTGCGACGCGAGGTCGAGGAGCACGACGGTGATGACCGTCGGGTCGAGGTGCACGCCGATCGCGTAACGCCCCGCGGCGTCCAGGCGCAGGATCGTGCGCGGCTTGCCGACGCCCGCCGAGACGGTGCCGGCATCCACGATGAAGCCCTCGTCCAGAAGGCGCCGCGTGACGTTCGAGACCGTCTGGGGGCTCAGGCCCGTGCTCTCCGCGAGCTCCACGCGACTGACGCCGTCCGTCGAACGCCGCACCGCGTCGAGGATCACCGCCTGGTTGTACCCGCCGACTGCGGGCAGATTGGCTCCTGCCTGCATTGGCCCTCCCGATCTGTAGCGACGACATTACCGCGCCGCGCCTGCTCGCAACCTACCGTGACGCGCTGTCCGTGCACCGGTGGCGCGCTGTGTGTGACGCTCCGCCCGCCTGACTGCTCACCGAGAGCGGTGCGCAGACAGCGCACCGCGGATCCAGCCGTCGACGATCGCGAACGCGCGGTCGCGCGCGGGCGCCGCCGACAGGAAGACGTCGTGGATGGCGCCCTCGATGCGGCCGACCGTGATGACGTCGCCGAGCTTCAGTGCGGCCCGGGCGATGTCGTCGACCCACAGCACCGAATCGGCCGAGGTCGTCTCGCTCGTCCAGCTGAAGGGCGACGAGCTGCGCGCCGAGAGCAGCACGAGCACCGGGCAGTCGATGCGGAGCCCGGAGGCCACCGTGGCGTGGCCGGCGAGGATCGCCCGCATCCATCCCGGCCGTGTCGTGAAGCCGCGCCCGGGGCGCCAGTCCTCGCGATAGCCGGGGGTCGGGATCGCCCCGATCTCGCGCTGGGCGCGGGTGTAGAAGCCGAGGTCGACGTCCGGCTGCGGCCGGCGTGGATCGAGTCGCGCCGCGGCGCTCACGAGCGGGGCGATGGCCTGCCGGCCGAGCGCTCCGACCTGCAGCTCGAGCCACGGTGCGTTGAGGATGACGGCCTCCGCGGCACCGCGATGGCGGTCGGCCCACAGCGCGAGGATGAGCCCGCCGGTCGAGTGGCCCTGCAGGATCAGGCGGCGGCCCGGGCCGATGACATCGAGCGCGGCCGCGATGTCGGCGTCGTACGCGGTCAGGGTGTCGATGTCGCCCGGGGTCTGGCCCGCCCGCAGACTGCGGCCGTACTTGCGCAGGTCGAGCGCGTGGAAGCGGGCGCCCAGCCCCGTCCAGAAGCGCGCGACGGCCGTCTGGAAGAAGTAGTCGGACCACCCGTGCACGTAGAGCACGTCGACTCCGGCGAGCGGTCCCGTGAGGTCGCGCACGAGACTCGGGCGCGAGCGGACGATCGTCGCGACGACGGGCCCTTCGTCGTCCGTGCCGAGATCGAGCGTGCGCTGCTCGAACGGGGGGCCGAGGATGTCGGCATCCCATCCGCTCCGCGTGCTCACGACACGAAACTACCGGGCAGCCGCCTTCGCGCGCCCGCGCTCGACGCACGCCGTACGTGCTGCGGCTTCGGGATCTACTGCGCCCGGGACGCGTCGAGCATGTCCTGGCGGGGGACGACCTTGATGCGAGCCCGCTCCTCGGCGGCGCCGAGCGCCATCTCGTGGCTGTCGAGGCGGTGCCAGCCCTCGAGGTCGGTCCACTCGATGCCGCGGGACTCGAGCAGGGCGGGGATGCTGGCCTCCGACGGGTCCTCCGGGTCCCACCAGGTGCCCTGGCCGTTGATCAGGTGGCGGATCGTCTCCATGGCGTCCGACTTGGTGTGGCCGATCAGGCCCACCGGGCCGCGCTTGATCCAGCCCGTCGCGTACACCCCGGGCACCCGCTGGTTGGAATCCTTGTGCAGCACCTGGCCCTCACGGTTCGGGATGACCCCGTGGCGCTTGTCGAAGGGCACGCCGGGTAGGGGCGAGCCGAAGTAGCCGACCGCGCGGTACAGCGCCTGGACCTCGACCTCGCGCAGCTCGCCGGTGCCCTCGACACCGCCCTCGCCGTCGGGACGCGTGCGCTCGTAGACGAGCGCGCTGACGCGGCCCGTGTCATCCGTCTTGACCTCGACGGGCTTCGCGTAGAAGTGCAGGTGAAGACGGCGGGATGCCTCGCCCCCCGCGTTGTTCACGCTCGGCCGTCGGCGCCACGACTGCAGCACGCGGTCGATCACCATGACCTGCTTGTTGCTGGCGATGGCCGCGCGGGCCGCATCGTCGTAGACGAAGTCCTCGTCGTACACGACCATGTCGACGTCGCGCAGCTCGCCGAGCTCGCGCAGCTCGAGCGGCGTGAACTTGACGTTGGCCGGGCCGCGGCGGCCGAAGACGTGCACGTCGGTGACGGCGCTGGACGCGAGGCCCTCGTAGACGTTGGCGGGGATCTCGGTCGCGAGCAGATCGTCGGCGTGCTTGGCGAGCATGCGGGCGACATCGAGGGCGACGTTGCCGTTGCCGACGACGGCGACGGATGCGGCATCCAGCGGCCACTCGCGCGGGAAGTCCGGGTGTCCGTCGTACCAGCTGACGAAGTCGGCCGCGCCGTACGACGCCTTGGCACCGATGCCCGGGATCGCGAGGTCGGCGTCGCGGATCGCGCCGGTCGCGAAGATGACGGCGTTGTAGTGGCGCTTCAGGTCGTCGAGCGTGATGTCCGTGCCGAAGCGCACGTTGCCGAAGATGCGGATGTCACCGCGGTCGAGCACCTCGCGCAGGGCCGTGATGATGCCCTTGATGCGCGGGTGGTCGGGCGCGACACCGTAGCGGACCAGTCCGTACGGTGCGGGGAGCTGGTCGAACAGGTCGATCGAGACGTCGAACTTGCGCTCGGCCTTGAGCAGGATGTCTGCGGCGTAGATGCCGGCGGGGCCTGCCCCGACGATCGCGAGTCTGAGCTTGGTCATGGATTCCTTTCGGTTCCCGGTTGCCGTGCTCGTCGAGGGGCGGTGCGACGCGTCGACGGGCTCAGCGACCGGTCCTCAACTGGAGCGGTCAGCGACGGCTTGGGCGAACAGGGACAGAGCCTCGCGCACGGGCCCGTCGGGCAGCGGCGCGATGGCGTCGACGGCGCGCTGGGACCAGGTGTGGGCGAGCGCGAGCGTCGCAGCGGTGGCCTCGTCGTCGCGCAGGGCGATCAGGTCGGCGTCGAGGATCGCCGTGTCGGCGCCCTCGGCGATGCGGGCGACGCCCTCGTCGATGCGGGCGCGCAGACCGGTGGCCGCGTCGTCCGTCCGCTGCGACAGCAGCAGGTACGGCATCGTCGGAACGCCGGCGCGGAGGTCGGTGCCGGGGACTTTTCCGGTCTCGTCGGCGTCGCTCGAGAGGTCGATGACGTCGTCGATCAGCTGGAAGGCGATGCCGGCGGCCTCGCCGAACTCGAGCATCGGCTGCTCGAACTGCTCCGGTCCGTTCCCGAAGAGCACGCCCGCCTGGGCGGCCGCGGCGATGAGCGACCCGGTCTTGTCGGAGAGCACCCGGATGTAGAACTCGACCGGGTCGTCGCCGTCCTGCGGACCCACGGTCTCGTGCATCTGACCGAGCACGAGCCGCTCGAACGTGTCGGCCTGCAGCTGGATCGCGCGGTCGCCGTGGCGCGCCATGATCTGGCTCGCGCGCGAGAAGAGCAGGTCGCCCGTCAGGATCGCGACGCTGTTGCCCCACACCTCGTGAGCGCTCGGAACACCACGGCGCACGTCGGCGCCGTCCATCACGTCGTCGTGATAGAGCGATCCGAGGTGCGTGAGCTCCAGGGCGGTGGCGCCTTCGATCACGGAATCCGTCGGTCCCTCGCCGAGCAGCGACGCGAGGATCGCGAGCATGGGCCGCACGCGCTTGCCGCCCGCCTCGTACAGATAGCGGCTCGTGGCGTCGGCCAGCGGGTCGGCGATGCGCAGTTCGGAGGCCAGCTGCACCTCCACGCGCGCCAGAGCCGCTTCGACCGTCTTCAGCAGGCGCCGCGACCGCACGCCCGCGAAGACGCGGTCGGAGAGCCCCAGGCGGCCGGCGATATGCGAGCCGGGCAGGGCAGGGCGCGGAGTCACGCCTCCAGCCTACCGATCGTGCTCCTGGGCGATCGCTTCTGAGACGGACCGCTTGACGGCACGATGCAGAGCGACGATGCCGAACGTCAGGTCGCGGTACGCGACATCCGTCCATCCCGCCTGCCGGATGCGCGCCATGAGCGGGCGCTGAGCGGGCCAGTCGCGGATCGACTCGTTGAGATAGTCGTACGCCTCGGCGTTGGAGCTCACGACCTTCGCGACCACCGGGAGGACGCGGTCGTTGTAGAACGAGTACAGCGCCGCGAACACCGGCGACTGCGGGTGCGAGAACTCGCAGATGACGAGGCGTCCCCCGGGCTTCGTGACGCGCAGCATCTCCTCGAGCGCCTTCGCCGTGTCGACGACGTTGCGGAGTCCGAACGAGATCGTGACCGCGTCGAACTCGTCATCCGCGAAGGGCAGGTTGGTCGCATCCGCCTCCACGAACGAGAGATTCGGGATGCCGCCGTGCCTGCGCCGCCCCTCGGCGATCATGCCGGGCGAGAAGTCGCCGGCCACCACCTCGGCCCCGCTGCGGGCGAGCGCGACACTGGAGGCGCCGGTGCCCGCCGCGAGGTCGAGGATGCGCTCCCCGGCCTTCGGGGCGACCGCATCGCGCGTCGCGATGCGCCACAGGCGATCCTGTCCGAGGCTCAGGATGTCGTTCGTGCGGTCATAGCCCGCGGCGACCTCGTCGAACATGCCGCTCACGCGCTTCGGGTCCTTGTGCAGGTCTGCGCGGTTCGGCTCGGGGGTCACCGTTCGAGTCTATTCACCGGGGTGGCGCGGGGGCTGGACGGTCGCCCAGCCGCGGCCGGAGCCCCAGACCGAGTAGAGCCCGGTGATGATGGACTCGACACCCAGGCGGAAGAGGGCGTCGCCCGGGCGCTCGCCCAGATCGTCGACGGATGCCGCGAATGCGGCGTAGGTGCGCGCCAGCAGCGGCTCCTGCGCGGAGCTGCGCGGCGCGTAGACGTCGTCGGGCGACGGCGAGTCGAGCGCGGCCCCGAAGATGTACGTCTCGAGGACGCTCATCGAGGCGATGATGCTCTCCTCGGGCCAGCCTGCGGCCGCGTATCCCGCGATCACCCGCTGGTACATGAGGGAGGTGTGCGGGGTCTGCGCGAGCGGCACCTCGACGATGACCGGTACGAGCTCCGGGTGCTCGCGCAGCCGGCGCAGGTAGCTCCACGCCCAGCGCGCGAGCGCCTCCCGCAGCGGGAGCGTGCCGAAGCCCGACGTGTCGAGGCCCGCCGCGAAGCGTTCCTGCACCGCCGCCAGGACCGCCGCGCGCGAGGGCACGTGGTGGTACAGGGCACTGGGCGCGACGCCGAGTCGGGCCGCGATCGCACGCATGGTCAGGCCGCGTGCGCCGTCGCGACGCAGCACTGCGTACGCGGCATCCGTGATGCGCTCCGCATCCAGCACCGCCTCGCGCGGCCGCCCGCGTGGTCTGTCCATGTCTGTCCTGAAAAATGAACACTGGATGCGCCGCATCCATCGATATTCCCCTCATTTTCGCGCAGAAATTGAACACGGGGGCGACTTCGTTCCGCCGAGCGATGCCCGCGTCCATACGATCGTCGGGCCGGACGGCGTGGATGCATCCGGTGGGGGCCCGGCGCATCGTCGCGTCGCCCGACCGAGGAGGACCATCGTGACGCCAGCTTCCGCACCCGTCGAGCTCGACCGGGATGTCGTCGTCATCGGAGCGGGCATCAGCGGCCTGGTGACCGCCCGCCGACTCGTGGAGGCCGGCCACACCGTCGCCGTGCTCGAGGCCCGCGATCGGGTCGGAGGGCGGACGTGGTCGCAGGAGATCGACGGATCGTTCTTCGAGATCGGCGGCCAGTGGGTGTCGAGCGACCAGGACGCGCTCAAGGCGCTGCTCGCCGAGCTCGGCAAGGAGACGTTCCCCCGGTACCGCGACGGGAACTCGGTGTATGTCGCCCGCGACGGCGATCGCCGGGAGTTCCGGGGCGCGTTCCCCGTGGCTTCCTCGACCCTCGAGGAGATCGACCGGCTCGTGGCCGCGCTCGATGCGCTCGCCGCCGAGATGGATGTCGACGCGCCCTGGGCGCACCCGCGCGCGGGCGAGCTCGACTCCATCCAGTTCAGCTCCTGGCTCGCGTCGCTCTCGGACGACGAGGAGGCACGGCGGATCGTCGACCACTACATCGCGGCCGGAATGCTGACCAAACGCTCACACACGTTCTCCGTCCTGCAGGCGATGCTCATGGTCGCCTCGGCCGAGACGTTCGAGAACCTGATCGACGAAGGCATCCTGCTCGATGCGCGGGTCGTCGGCGGGATGCAGTCGGTGTCCGAGCAGATCGCCGCCGAGCTCGGGGATGCGGTCTTCCTGGGCGCTCCCGTGCGCCGGCTGTCGTGGGGCCCGTCATCCGTCGTGGCCCTCGCGGACGGTGTGACGGTGCGTGCGCGGTTCGCCGTCGTGGCGGTGCCGCCGCCCCTGTACTCGCGGATCTCGTACGAGCCCGCACTGCCGCGCCTGCGGCAGATCGCCCACCAGCACCAGTCGATGGGGCTCGTCATCAAGGCGCAAGCCGCGTACGACCGCCCGTTCTGGCGCTCCGCCGGGCTGTCCGGGACGGGCTTCGCCTCGCACGAGGTCGTCTGCGAGGTGTACGACAACACGTCGCCGCACGAGGAGCGCGGGATGCTCGTGGGCTTCGTCGTCAGCGAGCGGGCCGAGGAGATGTGGGCCCTTCCCGCTGAGGACCGCAAGCGGGCGATCCTGGAGTCTTTCGCCGCGTACTTCGGTCCGGAGGCGCTGGCCCCGGCGGCGTTCCTCCTGGCGGACTGGGGCAGCGAGGAGTGGACCCGCGGCGCGTACGCCTCGAGCTACGAGCTCGGCGGGCTCAGCCGCTGGGGCCACGTGCAGAACGAGCCGGTCGGCCCGATCTACTTCGCAAGCTCCGACATCCAGGGGGCAGGCTACATGCACGTCGACGGAGGCGTGCGCATCGGGGATGCCACGGCCACGCGCATCGCGGAGCGGCTGACCGCTGACGCTTGACCCGCGCGCCGACAGCGGCGTTTCGACTCGCTTCGCTCGCTCAACGACCCGCAAGAGGTGAGTCGACGACCGGGGAAGGCCGGACCGACGTGAGGCGTGACGCGGATCGGGTCAGCGACGCGGGGACGACAGCGTCAGCACCACGGCGATCAGTCCCACACACGCCGCGGCCACGATGGCGAACAGCGCGGCGGTCGGCGCGTCGAAGACGCGCACGCCGCGCAGCGATGCCGACGCGAACAGCACGGCGGCCAGCAAGGCCTGCGCCGGCACCTGGATGAGCACCCACCGCACGAGCGGCCGCCGCAGCACGCGCACCTGCATCCGGGACCGCCACGGCACGACCATCGTCAGCCCCCCGAGCACCTGCAGCAGGTGGACGATCGCCAACGTGGCGTACGGGCGCCAGTCCGCCGCATCCGCCGGACGCGCCAACGGGGCGAGTCCGATGACGAGAGCGCACCCCCACGTGCCGAGCGAGCCGGGTGCGAACGCGCCGACCACCGCGAGCGCCACCGCGATCACGGCATACGGCGGGTCCATGAACGCGAACGCCGCGGCCGCGACGACGACGACCGCCGCACGCGGCACGACGCCGGAGACACTGCCGGCGACCAGGAAGCGACTGCGCAGCAGCGTCCCCCGCCGGCCCGCGAATCTCGACGCGGCCGAACCGCCATCCGAGGTGCCGGCCGCGGGCGCGGTCCCCGCGCCGGCGGCAACACCCTCCGACACCGTCATCTCCGCCTCCGCATCCGCGCCATCGCGCGCAGCGCTGCGGCGCGCTCGGCTTCCGACGCATCCCACGCCAGCAGGTCCGCACCCATCCCCCGGACGTCCGCGAGCCGGTCGTCGCGCTCTCCGAGGATCACGCGCGAGGCGGCCTGCATCTCACGGCGCATCCGCTCCGGCCGCAGGCGCGGCAGCGTGTCGACGGCGAGCACTCGATGACCCGCGGCCCGCCAGAGCCCGACCAGGCGCACCGGCTCGTCGTCGAGGAAGGTCGAGAGGAGGACGACGAGTGCGCCGGGAGCGACCGTCGGGGTGCGCACCCGCGCGTAGCGCAGCTGAGCAGAGGCATGCACGATCGCCGCTCGCAGCCGCTCGCGGTGACGCGCGCCCGATCCGCGCGGCACCGCTCCGCGCGCCCGGGAGAGCACCTGGAACGACACCTGGTCGGCCTGCGCGAGATACGCGGATGCGAGACTCCACGCCGCTTCGCGGGCGACATCCATCGAGGTGGGGTACGGAGTCATCCGATCGCCGAGGATCCAGCCGTGGACCACCCCGTCGAGGTCGTCCCCGTCGTCGAGCACCAGCGCGACATCGAGGTCGGACGTCGCGAACGTCCGTCGCACGTAGAGGTCGCCGGGGCGCCGCGCCAGTCGCGCGGTCGCCTTCCAGTCGATCCGTCGCAGCCGATCGCCCGGCGCGTAGGGGTGGATGTCGCGGAACTCCCCGCCGTCACCCGCACGCGTCGCATCGTGCGCGCCGGTGAGCCCGCGCAACGCCGCCGGCAGTGGCAGGAACGGCACGGGCACCGCCCGCGGCTGGATCACGCGACGGATGCGGACCCCCTCGGTCGGCTCGCCGATCCACACGGCGTCCGCGCCGACGGCCCGGACGCTCGCCGACACGACGTCCAGCTCACCGGAGTGCCGGATCGGCACCCGCACCACGGCGGACGCTCCGGGCCCGGCGAACACCGCGCGGAGCGTCTCAGCCTCGCGCGCGACCGCGGTCACGATGACGATCTCGGCATCCCGCGCGTCCACGTCGACACGGATGCGGGCCGCCGTCGGGTCCGCGGCATCCCGCGCCTGTTCGGTCAGGCCGATGTCGGGCGCGGCCTCCGGACGGCGACGGGCGAGCGACACCGCGACCGCGACGACCAGCACCATGCCGAAGACCACGACGTCGGCGCGACCGGCGATCGCACCGACGGAGAAGAGGATCGTGCCCGCGCCGATTCCGACGCCGGGCGCCGGGGTCAGACCGCGGGGCTGCGGCCCGTGCCGGCGCCGCGGCGCGACGGGCGGCTGCGGCAGAGCCGCGTCGGCCTCCTCACCCCACCTGGTCACTGCCGCCGCCGATCCCGCTCAGGCGCGCCCGACGGACGCGGGACCGGGAACGCGCCCGACGATGCCCGCGACGACGGTCGCCGCATCCGTCCCCGCCGCCCACGCGGCCGGCGTGAGGGTGAGCCGGTGTGCGAGAGCCGGCACCGCGACCCGCTTCACATCCTCGGGAGTCACGTAGTCGCGCCCCTCGATCACCGCGAGCGCCCGCGCGACGAGCATCAGCGACTGGGACCCGCGCGGCGACGCCCCGACCTCGACGGACCGGTCGGCTCGCGTGGCCGACGCGAGGTCCACGCAGTACCGCATGATGTCGGGATCGACATGGAGCCGCTCGACGCCCGCCTGCATCGCCAGCATGTCATCGGCCGAGACGACCTGCGGCACCTCGGTCGCCTCCATGCGACGCGCGACGCGGTTCGCAAGGATCCGCTCCTCACCCTCGCGGTCGGGATACCCGACCGCGAGCCGCACCAGGAACCGGTCGAGCTGCGCCTCGGGCAGAGCGTATGTGCCCTCGTACTCGATGGGGTTCGCCGTCGCGATCACATGGAACGGCCGCGGCAGCGGATAGCTCGAGCCCTCCACCGTCACCTGGCCCTCGGCCATCGCCTCGAGCAGCGCGGACTGCGTCTTCGGAGCCGTGCGGTTGAGCTCGTCCGCGAGCAGCAGGCCCGTGAAGACCGGCCCCTGTCGGAAGACGAACTCCCCCGTACCCGGCGCGTACACGAACGACCCGGTGATGTCGGACGGCAGCAGGTCGGGCGTGCACTGCAGCCGCCGGAACGGCAGGCCCATCGCAGCGGCGAGAGAACGGGCGGCGAGGGTCTTGCCGAGTCCCGGCACATCCTCGAACAGCACGTGACCGCCGGCGAGGATCGCCGCCAGCGCGATGCGCAGCGGCTCCTGCTGCCCCACGACGACGGTGCCGACCGCGGACAGGATGTCGTGCGCCGAGCGGGAGACGCCGGCCGCGTCGAGCGCATCGACGGAGGTGTGGGCGGATGCGGGGTCGGTCACGGAGTGTGTCGTCCTTCCTGGATGGTGGCGGCGGGTCGGCCGGGAGCGATCGCGTCCAGTGCATCGAGGCAGTGCTCGATCGCGCTGAGCGGTGGACGCGGGCCACCGCTGCGCATCAGCAGCGCGTAGGCGCTCTCGCCGATGAGCGCCTCGATCCGCTCCCGGTGCGCCGGGTCGTCGAGATCGAGACCATGGCGCGTGAGCCGCCGCCGGGCGAACAGGCGGACGCGCTTCTCCCCCGGCTCGCTCACCTGGCCGTCGCGGTCGCGCAGCGCCCAGGAGAGCTGCGCGGCATCCGACCGCACCCCCGGACGCGGTCCGGGCCGGAGGCGGTAGGCCGGCGGAGCCGTCGACCCCGCATAGCCTCCCCAAGCGATCCCGGCGGCCACGACGGTGACCGCGAACGCGAGCGTCGAGGCGACCGAGATACCGACGAACCAGAGGAACAAGCCGGCCGGCACGGCGATCGCGAGCGCACCCACGACGGGTCCGAGCGGGATGGCGCGCGCGCGCGGCGGCCGGCTCACTGCGGCACCGCCTCCGGCCGGGAGGCGCCGTCGTTCCACGACTGCTGGAGCGCGAGCAGGCACCGCCGTGCGGTGGAGACCGCCGCCGCATCCGCCGGTCGCCCGCTGAAGCGCACGTCCTCGTACACGTGCACGAGCTCTTCCGCCGCCTGCCGGTCGGCGTCGAAGCGGGCGATGATCCGGACGGCGTACTCCGTCGGCGTCTCCGACGGACGGCGGGCGGCGCCGGCGGCGACCGCGGCATCCTCGAAGCCGAGCCACGCCTGCACGACGGCATCCGACGGATCTCGCTGCTCGTCGAGGGCGGCGAGGGCACGCGCGATCCCGCGTCGTACGACGGGAGCATGGATGATGCCGCCGTCCGGCGCGGGAAGGGCGGCGTCGTGCAGCGTGGGCACACCGGTCATGCGCCGGCCCTCGAGCCGCAATCTGATGCGCATGAGCGCCCGCAACAGCAGAATCAGCAGCGCCAGAGTGCCCAGCACGATGAGCGCGTTCTGGATGAGCTGCACGAGGTTCATCGTGTCGTCGGGCCGGCCGCCCGGCGTCTGCACCGGCTCCGGCGTGCGGGTGATCCGCGGCGCGGCGGGCTCACCGCTCCACCGCGGCTTCTCGATGAAGATCGGACCGGCCAGGAGCACGCCGACGACGGCGCCGACGGCGAGGATCACGACCGCGACGACCAGTCCCCTCGAACGCGGATGGCCCATGCCGTTCACGCTACGTCCTGCACGGTGGCGTGGGCCAGAGGGGGCGCGCTCAGAGGCCGAGTGCCACCAGGCGGTCGAGCCACACGTCTCCCGTGGCGGTGTCGAACGGCGGCAGCTCCGCGCGCACCCGGTTCTCCAGGTCGACCGCGAGCGTCTCGAGGTGCTCGACGACGTCCGCAGGATACGCATAGCGGACGCGATGTTCGGCCCACTCGTCGCGGTCGTCGATCCAGATGCCGCGGCCGTCGTCCGCGCGCACGACGTCGAGGTCCATGTCGATGGCCTCGGGGACGCCGGCATCCGTCCACCGCAGATCCCACGCGAGGTCGATGTAGAACCGGACCTTTCGCGGATGATCGCGGTTCATCGTCGCCGCGTAGTCCCCGCTCGGCGGCAGCAGGGTGACGTTCGGACCCGCCGCGGTGAACGAGGCGCCCGGACGCCTGCTCCCCCAGCCGACGGGCTGGCCGACCCAGTCGCCCCACTGGTCGCTGCCGAGGTAGACGACGTCGTTGATCCAGTGCGGCGAGCCGTCCCACTTGCGCCACCGGAAGGCGAGCGGGGTTCCGGGATCGGGGCGGGCACTCACGATCGCCAGTCTAGGTTCGGGCGCGAGTCTAGGCTGGAGGTCGTGCAACATCTGGTGGTCGAGACCCGCGAGATCGCCCCCGTCGAAGACCTCCTCGAGTTCACCGACCCCGCCGCCCCGCTCGCCTGGCTCCGTCGCTCGGACGGCTTCGTCGGGTCGGGACCGGTCGTGTGGCGAATGGATGCCGGCGGCCCCGGCCCGAGCGGACACGGCGGACGTCTGGAGACCCTCTCGGCGGCGTGGTCCGAGCTGGTGGCTGCCGCATCCGTCGACGATCAGGTGCAGCTTCCCGGAACCGGGCTCGTGGCCTTCGGCGCCTTCGCGTTCGACGAGGGTTCCACCATGCCGTCGTCGCTGATCGTCCCGTCGCTCATCGTCGGACGGCACGCCGGTCGCGGCTGGGTGACGCGCATCTCGATCGGCGAACCCGCGGGCGAGCCGCATCCCGTCCCCTACGGGCCGTACTGGGCGGGGACGCTCGGTCCCGGTGCACTCGGCCCCGAGGGGTATCAGTCGGCGGTGCGGCAGGGACTGGACGCGATCGCGGCGGGCGAGGTCGGCAAGGTCGTGCTGGCGCGCGAGCTCGTCGGCAGCGTCCCTGCGGGCGCCGACCTGCGCAGGCTCGCGCGCGCCCTCTCGAGCGGCTACCCCGACACGTGGACGTATGCGGTCGACGGCATCATCGGCGCGAGCCCCGAAACCCTTGTGACGGTCTCGGGCGGCACCGTGACGGCGAGGGTGCTGGCCGGCACGACTCCGCGGGGGGCGGATGCGGACGCGGACGTCGTCGCCTCCTTCGCCCTCGCCACCTCCGCGAAGGACCTCGACGAGCACGAGTACGCCGTGCAAAGCGTGCTCGCCGCCCTGCGTCCGCACACCACGGCGCTCGCCGCCAGCGAGCAGCCGTTCACCCTCAAGCTGCCGAACGTGTGGCACCTGGCCACCGACCTCGAAGGAGACCTCGCGGACGGCTCGAGCGCGCTCGAGCTCGTGCGGGCGCTGCATCCCACGGCTGCCGTCGCGGGATCCCCGACGGCTGCCGCGATCGCCGCCATCCGCCGCATCGAGCCGTTCGACCGCGGGCGCTACGCCGGTCCGGTCGGCTGGATCGATGCGCACGGCGACGGCGAATGGGCGATCGCCCTGCGCTGCGCGCAGTTCCCGGGGCCGATGCCGCGCCGGCACGCGGAGTACATCGCCGGGCAGCGAGTCGTCGCCCACGCCGGTGCGGGGATCGTCGCCGGCAGCGATCCCGAGTCGGAGCTCGTGGAGACGCGGGTGAAGTTCCGGCCGATCGTGGACGCTCTGGCCTGAGCGCCCCGGCGCCGGGCCCGCCGCCTGGACCGGTTCAGACGGTGCGCCGCCCGCGCGACAGCTCGATCGCGAGGTACACCGCGAGCCCCACGACCAGACCGGTCACGGCATCGGAGAGCACGGGCACGAACAGGTGTGTCAGGAGCGCCACACCCGCGCCCGCCGCCCACGCGACGAAGGCGCTCGGGCGCACCCGGGCCTCGGCACGGCCGGCGTTCCGCTTGCGGAGGATGACCTGGTCCGCGATCAGCACGGCGCCGAGCGGCGGCACGAGCACACCGAGGAGCACGAGCCAGTTGACGAACAGGCTCCAGGCGCCGAGCAGCGCGACGACGACGCCGATGACCCCGAGGATGAGGGTCAGGATGCGCATCTTCGACCCGACGAGGTGCGACCAGCCCAGAGCCCCGTTGTAGAGGCAGTGCGTGCACACCGAGCCGAGGTTCACGACGACGAACACGAGCACCAGCATGTCGAGCAGCGGGT
Source organism: Microbacterium rhizosphaerae (assembly GCF_034120055.1). NCBI lineage: Bacteria > Bacillati > Actinomycetota > Actinomycetes > Micrococcales > Microbacteriaceae > Microbacterium > Microbacterium rhizosphaerae. The sequence goes on from NZ_CP139368.1 coordinate 3,422,891, forward strand.
TGCCCGGGCCGGTGAGGATCGGCGTGAAGTCGCCGCCCGCGGTGCCGGCGTTCGCGATCGCGCCGGCCGCGACGAGCACGCCGCCGGTGAGCTGGGCGATGAGGCTCGCGACCGGGAAGGCCGTCGAGGTCGCGACGACGGCCTGCCTGCCGTTCTTCGACCAGCGCGTGAAGTCCGCGGTCATCGTGCCCGAGTCGGCGAAGGTGGCCATGATCACGGTGACGGCGACGCCGAAGGTCATCGCACCGCCGCCGACGCCCTGATAGTCCGCGATGGCGCCGAGGTCGGTCGTCTGCGCCGCGACGGCGATCGCCGCGATCGCGGCGACGAGGAACAGCGGCGCGGCGATGGCGCCGATCCACGACAGCGCCGTGATGCCGAGGTAGGTGAGGCCGATGAACAGGACACCGGCGATCGCGACGATGATCGTCTCGTTCCAGCCGAACGCCTTGTGGAGGCTCGCGCCGGTCGCGCCGGTGTTGAACGCGAACCAGCCGACGACGACCGTGGAGAGGAAACCCGAGGCGATCGCGTACCCACGGGTGCCGAACGTCTCGGTGGCCTGGAGGGCGAAGCTCTTGCCGGTCTCGCCCGCGCGATAGCTGAGCAGCCCGACATAGACGAACATGATCAGGTTCGCGACGACGATCGCCGCGAGGCCCTGCCAGAAGCCGAGCATGGCGACGACGAGTCCGCCCGGGACGGCGTTCGTCAGGATCATCGGGAAGCCGAACCAGACCGCGGAGACGGTCAGGAGCGACTTGCGATGGGTCAGCGGGACGGGTGTGTGCTCGAACTCGGACTCGAGCTCGCGCCCGGTGTCGGTCTCGGCTGCTACGGCGGTGGGTTCGGAGGCCATGTGTCGTCCTTGGTGCGCGACGGGGCGGTGCACGGATCGGCTCGGTGCCGCCGCGCGCACGACGGTCGCCATCTCGAATGGTATTCCATTCTCCGAGATTGGTATACCTCGGTGTGATGAGGGGCACCGAGGGCGCGTCAGCGAGGGATGCGACGCAGGATCAGCGGGCTGCGGCGTCGCCCAGCGTCCGGTCCTCGTCGCGCCACGTGGGGTCGTCGAGGTACCGGATGTTGCCCATGTGGGCGAGGATGAGCGTGCTGGCACGAGCGACGTCGCGCTGGGCGATCGCGTCGTACAGTGCCTCGTGCTCCGCCGCGACCTGCTCGATGTTCTCGTGCTGCACGAGCAGCCACCGGATGCGGCTGCGCAGCAGCCCGTCGATCTCGAACAGCAGGTCGTTGCCGGCGATCGCGGTGACGGTCTCATGGAAGTCGGCGGCGGCCCGACGAGCCTTCGGCGCGTCGCCGGCGCGAGCCGCGGCGAGCTCCGTGTCCAGCACGCCGCGCAGGCGCTCGAGGCCCTCGCGGGTGCGGCGATTCGCGGCGAGACGGAAGGTCAGCACCTCGAGCGCGGAGCGCACCTCGTTGAGGTCGGCGACGTCGGCGGGCGTGAACTCGCGCACGGTCGCCCACGTGCGAGGCCGCGGCGTCACGAGCCCCTCGGCGACGAGCGTCTTCAGCGCGTCGCGAACCGGGACCCGGCTGACGCCCAGATCCGCCGCGAGATCCCGCTCGACGAGGCGACTGCCCGGCTTGCGCACACCGTCGAGGATCTCGTCGCGGATGACGCGGGTGGCGCGTTCCACTTCGGATTCGTACTCGACCTCTGACGTCACGCGCCCATTCTCGCACCCCCATGCAGCGGAATGGGACGCAGTCGAAGGGGTGGTATACCGGTCGGACCAAAACGGTCCCCGAGCGGGTCGAGGGGGCGGGGCCAACGGTGATCGTCGGTGCGACCCCTCGACAGGCTCGGGGACCTGTCGAGGGGGCGGGGCCAACGGTGATCGTCGGTGCGACCCCTCGACAGGCTCGGGGACCTGTCGAGGGGGCGGGGCCAACGGTGATCGTCGGTGCGACCCCTCGACGGGCCCGGGGACCTGCCACCGGGGGTCGTCAGAGAGCGCGCTGGTAGGTGCGGAGCGAACGGACCGCCCACGCGAACGCCAGCACCGCGAGCAGAGCGAGGCCCCCGGCCTGCCACCACCCGGCATCCGGATACGAGCCGTCGAGTCCGCCGCGACCGAGCTCGACGGCCCACGTCATCGGATTCCACCTCGAGACGTTCGCCACCCACTCCGGCATGAGCGATGCGGGCATCATCGTCGTGGACAGGAACGTCGCCGGCAGCACGATCAGCTGCGACAGGCTGATCAGCGCGATCTGGCTGCGCGAGATGAGCGCGACCGCGGTCGAGCAGCAGCAGAAGATCGTCGCCAGAAGCGTCGCGACGCCGAGGGCGACGAGCATCCCTCCCGCGCCGCCCGGGTAGCGCGCCCCGGCCAGCCAGCCGATCCCGAGCACGACGATCGACTGGGCGATGTTGATGACGAGCTGCTGGATCAGCTGCCCTGTCACGATCGCCGAGCGCGAGATCGGCGACGTGAGGTACTGGTCCATCACGCCGGAGTTGATGTCGTCGATGTAGCCGGTTCCGGCCCACGCTCCGGAGTAGAGGACCGTCATCATGAGGATGCCGGGCACCAGATAGTCGATGTACCCCGCGCCGCCGAACTGCGGCAGCGCGCCGAGCGAGTGGAAGACGCTGCCGAACAGCACGATCCAGATGATCGGCTGCACGAGCGACATGACGGGGCCCCACACCTGGCGGAGCACCGCGATGAGCCAGCGGCGCAGGACCTGCCCCGTCTGGGTGAACCAGCCCGCGGTCGCGGGCCGCGCCGTGCCGATCGGCGCTGCAAGAGTCGTCATGCTGCCTGTCCTTCCAGGACGTCGTCGGCGCCCTGCGCGCCGTCGAAGGTGTGACCGACGAAGTGCAGGTACACATCGTCGAGGGTGGGGTGGGATGCCGAGACCTGCCCGTAGCGGATGTGCGCGGCATCCAGCGCGGCGATCACGGAGCCGACAGCGGCGGAGGCGTCGTCGGTGCGGGCGGCCAGCACCCCGTCGACGGCGGATGCCTCGATCACGACGTCGCGCAGACCCGGGACGTTCGAGACGGCGGCGCGAACGCGGGCCGCGTCGGGCTCGACGAGGCTCACGCGCACCGAGTCGCCGTGCAGCGCGGCCTTCAGCTCGTCGGGCGTGCCCTGCACGACGGCGCGGCCGCGGTTGACGATCAGCAGCTCGTCGGCGAGACGATCGGCCTCCTCCATGTAGTGCGTCGTGAGGATGACCGTCAGGGCCTCCTCCCCCGAGAGCCGCCGGATCTCGGCCCACATCGCCGCCCGCGCCTCCGGGTCGAGCCCGGTCGTGGGCTCGTCGAGGAACAGGACGCGCGGCCGGTGCACGAGGGCCGCCGCGACATCGAGTCGGCGACGCATCCCGCCCGAGAAGGTGCTCACGAGGCGCTTGGACGCCTCGGCGAGCCCGAACTCCTGGAGCAGCCGCCTCGCCCGCGCGACCGCGTCGGACGCCCCGATGCCGCGCAGCCGCGCCGCGATCGTGAGGTTCTCCGTCGCGGTCAGCAGCGGATCGGTGCTCGCACCCTGCGAGACGTAGCCGATCGCCGCGCGGACCGCGCCCGGCTCTCGCAGGACGTCGTGCCCGGCGACCTGGGCCGTGCCGCTCGTCGGCCGCGAAAGGGTCGTGAGGATCTTCGTGGTGGTGGACTTGCCGGCGCCGTTCGGGCCGAGCAGGCCGAAGACGCGGCCGGCCGGAACGGTGAAGCGGAGGCCGTCGAGAGCGCGGACGGCGGGCCGGCGGCCGCGGCCCGGATAGACCTTCACGAGGTCTTCGGCCGTGATGGCCGGGGTGTTTTCAGGCATGGCGAAGCATCCTTTCCTTCGATCGATGTGTTGCGGGGTGGTCGCCTCACGGCGACCGGGGTTCAGGACCGGTGGCCGAACAGCATGCGGCCGAGCACGAACATCCACACGGCGAGGCCGACCGCGAGGGCGACGGGGGCCCACCACCACCCGGCGGTGAAGGCGAGAACGGCCGCCGCTGCGAACGTGAGCACCCAGATCCCGACCGTGTAGACGCCGAATCGCGCTGCCGTCGCGGGCTCCTCCTCGAACCGGTTCGGCGGCTGCGCGCCGCGCGCCTGCCGCGTCCACGCCTTGTGCCGGTTGGTCGTCGTCGCACCGAGCCATGCGAGCAGGGCGATGGATGCCACGAACAGCACAGCCGCGACCACGACCAGCCACAGCTGGTCGAGGTGTGCGGCGAACGTCCCGCCGAGCGCGAGCGCCGCGAGGGTCCCGCCCGTGCCGAGGCCGAAGCCGACGGCCCGGCCGACCGGCAGCGGGTGATTGGTCGTCGTCTCCTGCTGCAGCGCGTCGGCGGTCACGAATCCCAGAGCGAGGGCCACGACGGCGCCGAGACCGAGCATCCCGGCCGTGGAGATGTCGAGGAGGCCGCTCTTGCCGAGCACGAAGAGCACGACGGCGACCGCGGCCACGAGGCTCAGCACGACCGTGCGGACGACGAATGCCGGCCGGGGACGCACGCGGTGGCGCAGCGCGAGCGCGGTGTAGTCGTCGCGGACGGGCGTGGCATCGGGCGCATCCTCGAGGAGGGCGCGGATGTCGCCCAGCTCGGCGATCGCGCGGCGCGCGGCATCCGTCGGCGACACGCCGGACGCCTCGAGCTCGTCGGCCCGCGCGATGAGGTTGGCGCGGATCTCCTCCTTCAGGTCCTGCGTGTCGGGGGTCATCTCGACGCCCGCGAACGCCTCATCGAGCAGCCGGTGGATGTCGTTGTTCATTTCGTTTCCTTCACGTCGAGAAGAGAGTCGATGATCGCGCGGGTCGCAACCCAGGCCGCGACGTTCGAGGTGTAGACGGCGCGGCCGGCGTCGGTGATCCGGTAGTACTTGCGGCGCCCGCCCTGGGTCTCGTCGCCCCAGTAGGACTCGACGAGCCCGTCCTTCTCCAGGCGGCGGTACGTGGCATAGAGAGTGGCTTCCTTGATCTCGCGGTCGCCGCCGGTGGCATCCCGGATCGCCTTGTAGATCTCGAAGCCGTAGCGGTCGCCGCGGCGCAGCACCCCGAGCACGATCGTGTCGGTATGGCCACGCAGCAGGTCGGCCGCGAAAGCGTCGTCGTTGGTCATGTCAAGTACTGTATCAGATCAAGTACTAGTCCGCACCAACTACTTGGCGTGGCCATTCAGGCGGGACCGGCTGCGGTCAGCTGACGAGCAGGCGCTTGCGCTCCGCATCGACGTCGTAGGTCGCCGCCGGCCAGCGCGGATCGATGTCCTGCAGCGCGCGGATCAGCAGCTGCTGCACCGCGAGGCGCGCATACCACTTGCGGTTGGCCGGTACGACGAACCAGGGCGCATCCGCCGTCGAGGTGCGCTCGAACGCGACCTGGTAGGCATCCATGTAGTCGGGCCACAGGCGACGCTCGTCGATGTCGCCGGGGTTGTACTTCCAGTGCTTGTCGGGGCGGTCCAGACGCGCCATGAGACGCGTGCGCTGCTCGTCGCGCGAGATGTGCAGCATGACCTTGACGACGCGGGTGCCGGCATCCGTCAATCGCTTCTCGAAGTCGACGATCGCTCCGTACCGGCGCTCGATCTCGTCGGCCGAGGCGAGTCGGCGGACGCGTCCGATCAGGACGTCCTCGTAGTGGGAGCGGTCGAAGACGCCGATCATCCCGGTCTCGGGTGTGCGCTTCTCGATGCGCCACAGGAAGTCGTGGGCGAGCTCCTCCTCGGTCGGCTTCTTGAACGCCGTCAGCCACACGCCCTGAGGATCGACGCTTCCCATCACGTGCCGGACGATGCCACCCTTGCCCGCGGTGTCCATCGCCTGCAGCACGAGGAGCACGGATGTGTGGCGCCCTCCGCCGCGGCTCGACGCGAACAGGCGCTCCTGCAGCTCGTCGAGCTGCGCGGCACCCCGTGCGAGATCGTCTTCACCGTCGCTCTTGCCGCCGTCGTAGGCAGGCGTCGCCTCGGCATCGACGTCGGCGAGCCGAAAGCCCTCGCCCACGCGCAGCAGCTCGGCGACGTCCGCCGTCCAGGAGATCTTCTTCGACATGTGCACATCCTGGCGGATCGCACGGCCGCACGACACCCGCTCGCCGAGAGGGCGTCCCGATGCTCGGAGCCTCAGCGCTCGAGCGGGACCTCGACGAGCTGCGGCCCGCGCACCGGCGAGGTGAGCGCCTCGTCGAGGGCGGAGCGCGTCGAGACGACGATGTGCTCCCACCCGTATGCCGCCGCGAGCTCCGCCAGGCGAACGCGCTGCGGTGTGTACATGACCCGATCCATGTCGGCGGGTGCCGCGATGCCCGCGACCTCGAGATCGTCGAAGATCGTGCCGCCGCCGTCGTTTCCGACGATGACCTGGATGCGTGGTGCGACCTCGGACGGCGGCACCAGGAGCGCGCCGACATCGTGCAGCAGCGCGAGGTCGCCCAGGAGGACGCGCGTGATTCCCGCTGCGCCGCGTGCCTGCGAGACGAGGGCGATGCCGAGCGCGGTGGAGACTGTGCCGTCGATGCCCGCCAGCCCCCGGTTCGCATGGACGGGCACCTTCTTGCCCGGCAGCACGGCGTCGGCGACCCGCACCAGACGCGACGACCCGAAGACGAGACGGTCGTGCGGCCAGGACGCCCGCCAGACCGCGTCGACGAGCGCGACCCGATCGACGGGTGCGCGCAGCACGCCGACCTCTGCGGCGATCGCGCCGAGCCGCTCATGCGGGACGGCGGACGACAGGCCGGCCGCGTCAGGCGGCGGCGGGGCGAGATCGACGGATGCGTCGCGCGACGCGTGCATCCACTCCGCCAGCCACTCGCGGTCGGCCTCGCCGCCGCCGACGGCGACCCGCGCGACCGAGGCGGTCTCGCCGTTGAGATTCAGCGGCTCCCCCGGTCCGCGGAGGGCGATGACCTCGACATCTGCGCGCGACAGCAGCGCCGTGACCTCACGGCTCAGGGTGGGATGACCGAAGACGACGGCGCGCTCGATGCGTCCGCCGAGCTCGGGATCGCGCAGCAGCTGCCGGTAGCCGTGCACGACACGCCGGCCGTAGCGGGCGCCGCTGACGATCTCGGCGATGAGCGGCCAATTGCCGACGTGCGCGAGGATCTCGGCGTCCGGCCCGGCGTCGGCCCCGGCGATCACGACGGTGCGCGGTCCGCGTGCCAGGACGACGGTGGCGTCGTCGACGGGCTCGTCGGTCTCGCCGACGCCTCCGCCGCCCTGGTAGAGGGCTCCCGAAGCGTCGTCCTCGGGCAGGATGTCGGGGTCGAGGTCGACGGGATGCTGCGTCTCGTCCCGCTCGCCGGCGCTGTCGCGGTCCGCGACCGGATCGACCGGGACGTGAGCGGCCGTGAACCAATCGGGCAGGCGACCGGCCAGCGGCTCGCGGTAAGGAAGGTTCAGGTGCACGGGACCGGCCGGGATCTCGTCCGTGCCGAGCGCGGCGCGCAGCGCCTCGAGAGCGACGGACCGCAGCACGGCGGTCTGCTCGCCCGTCCCGTCGGGGTCGACGGCATCGGGCACCGGGAGATCGGCATCCATCCGCACCGCCGCCCCGTACACGCCCGGCTGCCGGGTGGTCTGGTTCGCGCCGACGCCGCGCAGCTCGGGCGGCCGGTCGGCGGTCAGCAGCAGGAGCGGCACCCCCGAGTGGTGCGCCTCGAGCACGGCGGGCAGCAGGTTCGCGACCGCGGTGCCCGAGGTGCAGACGACGGCGGCCGGCATCCCCGACTCGCGTCCGATGCCGAGCGCGAGGAAGCCCGACACACGCTCGTCGATGCGCACATGCAGATCGATCGCGTCCGCGTGTGCCAGGTGCGCAGCGACGAGAGCAAGGGCCTGCGATCGCGACCCGGGGCTCAGGACGACGTGGCGCACGCCGGCATCGACGAGGGCGCCCAGCAGTGAGGCCGCGGCATCCGACGCGGGGGATGCATCCGAGGGGACCGCTGAGACGTCCACGCCGTCGGCGACGGTATGCGCGCCGCCCACGTCAGCCGTTCGCTCCGTGCCGCCCGAGCCCGTCCCCGTCGCCGTCCCTGGAGGAGGTGTCGTCCGTCGAGGACGACGGCGTCGGCGCCCCGTCGGCGTTGCGGCGCGGCTTGCCCGGCCGGTCGGAATCGGGCCTGGCCTTGTCGGGCTTGGGAGGCTTGTCGCCGCGCGCCTTGTCGCCCTTGGACTGCGGCGGGAGATCGTCCTCGGCGTCGAGGCGGGCGAGCTCCTCCTCCAGCTGGCGGATGCGCTCGTCCTGCGCCGACAGCGGAGACACCGACCGCAGGAAGGCGGGGTCGTCATCCGGCGAGTCGGGGATCGTGATCGCGACGTCGCGGGCGCGAACGCGCCCGACCCAGAACCAGAGGATGCCGCCGAGCACGGGGATGAGGATCACGATGAGGATCCAGACGGGCTTGCTCACTCCGCGGTGCCGGATCGACGGCTGCGCGGCGCAGTCGATGACGCTGAAGACCCAGAACATCAGGACCAGCGGCACCAGGATGATCAGCAACCGCGTCACAGCTTCATCCTAGGGTGGCGCGCCTAGGATGGCTCTGTGAGAATCCGCTCCACCCTGGTGTATTCGGTGCTGCGGCTCCTGGCTTTCCTCGTGCCGTTCGGCATCATGATGCTGTTCCCGGTGTTCCAGCAGCTGTACTGGCTCGCGGCGGTCTTCGCCGCCCTCATCGGCCTCAGCCTGTCGATGCTCTTCCTGCGCCGTCCCCTGAACGAGATGTCCGCGGGCATCGCCGAGCGTCGCGCGGCGCACCCGCGGAAGAAGCCCTCGGACGAGGACCTCGAGGATGCCGCGGACGACGCGATGCACGAGTACGACGACTCCGGCGTCCCCGCAGCACCCGCCGACGCGCCCGCGGATGCCGCGGCGTCCCGCCGGCGCGACGACCAGAGCTGACGGCCGCGGCTCGAGGCCGGCGCCGGCTCAGCCGACGAAGGCCCAGAACAGCAGCGCGGCATAGAGCAGCGAGCCGAACGAGGTCAGCGACAGCGCGACCACGAGCTCGCGCGGCGCCTTGTACGTCCACACGATGAGGATGGCGGGCCCGAGCAGCAGCAGCGTCATGAGGGTCAGCCACGCGATCGGGTAGAAGACCGCGATGAGCACGCCGATCGCGAGCGCGAGGGCGACGAGCACGGTGTAGAACACCTGCGTGCCACGGCGACCGATGCGCACCGACAGCGTCATCTTGCCTGCCGCGCGGTCCTGGTCGATGTCGCGCAGGTTGTTCGCGAGCAGCACGGCGCAGGCGAAGAATCCCGCTGCGACAGCGCCGAACCACGCCTCCTGAGGGAGGACGCGCACCTGGATCCACGTCGTGCCGAGCGTCGCGACGAGGCCGAAGAACACGAAGACGAACAGTTCGCCGAGGCCCGCGTAGCCGTACGGCCGCTTGCCGCCCGTGTAGAACCACGCGGCGACGATGCACAGTGCCCCGACCGCGATGAGCCACCACTGCTGCGTGCGGACGACGAGGGCCAGGCCCGACAGCGCGGCGAGCGCGAAGAAGACCAGCGCGACCGTGAGAACCGCGCGGGGCTTGGCGCGGCCGGCGCCCGTCAGCCGTGCGGGGCCGACCCGGAAGGCGTCGGTGCCGCGCACGCCGTCGCTGTAGTCGTTGGCGTAGTTCACGCCGATCTGCAGGAAGACCGCGACCGCCAGGCATCCGAGCGCCAGCACCCAGTGCAGCAGCCCGTCGACGAGGTGTGCAGCGCCGGTTCCGATGATCACCGGGGCGACAGCCAGGGGCAGCGTGCGCAGGCGTGCGGCTCCGACCCAATCGCGGAAGGTGGCCGGCTTCACGGCGACCTCGGGTCTCTTGGCGGGGTTGCCGCTTCGTCCGCTCGCCTTGCCGCGCCTGCCGTTCTTCGCTGTGCTCGCTGCCACCCCCGCATCATACGGGTCGCGCACATGCCTCTCGATGTCCGACCACGGGAGGACGATGTCCTCATGCTGAGCATCGGATCCATCGTGCTGACCGTGGAGGACCTGCCGCGGGCGCGCGCCTTCTGGAGTGCCGCCCTGGGGTACGTCGACCGCGGCGAGCCGAGCGACGACTGGGTCATCCTCGACCCGCCGGACAAAGGCGGGTGGAACGGCCCCGGGACGAGCATCGCGCTGTCGGTGACGGGCTACCCGCAGCACTATCCGCCGCGGCTGCACCTCGACCTGTACGCCGACGACCCGTCGGCGCAGATCGCGCGGCTACGGGGACTCGGGGCGCGCGAGGTCGATTGGCACGGATATCCGGACGGCGCCGACTACATCGTGCTCGAGGACACCGAGGGCAACCGGTTCTGCGTCGTCGACGTCTCGGATCGCTGACCCGACGGATCAGGCGAGTCCGCGACGGATCTGCTCACGGTCGGGCTTGCCCGACGACAGCTCGGGGATCGCGTCGACGCGCACGAGCCGCGCGGGCCGCGCCGGCGACCCGACTTCGGCCGCGACGACCGCACGCGCCTTGGCGAGAAGAGCCGAGTCCTGGTCGCTCCAGCCGGCGACGACGATGACGGATGCTTCGCCCCACCGCTCGTCCGGCACTCCGACGACCACAGCATGCTCGAGGCCCGTGACCGTGTGCACGGCACGTTCGACGCGGTCGAGGGAGATGTTGATGCCGCCCGACACGATGACGTTGTCGATGCGGCCGCGTACCCGCAGCACGCCGTCCTCGATGACGCCCGCGTCTCCGGTGCGGTACCACCGGGTGCCGTCCGCATCGCGGGGGAAGACCGCATCCGCCAGCGCGTCGTCGCCGAGATATCCGGTCGCGAGGGTCGGGCCGGACAGCTGGACCTCGGCGTCGACGATGCGCGCCTCGACCCCGCGGAGGGGAACGCCGTCGTAGACGCATCCGCCGCTGGTCTCTGTCGATCCGTAGGTCCGCACGATCCGCGCCCCGAGGTCGACGGCGCGGTCGCGGACGGCGGGCGGCAGCGCCTGTCCCCCGACGAGAATCGCCTCGAACGAGCGCAGTGCGCGGGCGGTCTCGGCGTCGGTGGCCGCCGCGTCGAGCAGTCGCGAGAGCTGCGCCGGCACGAGCGAGGTATAGGTCGGGCCGCCCTCGCGGCGGGCGAGCGATAGGGCCGCCGTCGTGAACGACGCCGGCGAGAACGCACCCTCGAGGATCGCCGGCTCGCGGCCGGCGACGAGCGCCCGCACGAGCACCTGGAGCCCGGCGACGTAGCTCGCGGGCAGCGCCAGCAGCCACGACCCGTCGCCGATGCGCGCCGCGGTCGCGAGGGCGCTGGCCGTGAGCGCATCCCGGCTGAGCACGACGGATTTCGGGATGCCCGTCGACCCCGACGTCGTCACCACGACGGCGGTGCGGTCGGGCACGATCCCGTGCGCCGGTGCGAGCATGCCGAGACCGAGGGCCGGTCCGCGTCCGACCAGGGCACCCCTGAGGGCCTGCAGCACGTCGTGCGGGTCGTCCCCCGAGAGGGGCTCGAGCCTCATCAGAAGTGCCAGGGATACGGCGACCAGTCGGGGTCGCGCTTCTGCAGGAACGCGTCGCGGCCCTCGACGGCCTCGTCGGTGCCGTAGGCGAGACGCGTCGCCTCACCGGCGAACACCTGCTGCCCCACCATCCCGTCGTCCACCGCGTTGAAGGCGAACTTCAGCATGCGGATCGCCGTCGGCGACTTCGTCAGGATGGTGCGGGCCATCGCAACGGCCTCGCGCTCGAGCTCGGCATGCGGGACGACCCGGTTCACGGCGCCCATCTCGTACGCGCGCTGCGCCGAGTACTCCTCGGCGAGGAAGAACACCTCGCGCGCGAACTTCTGGCCGATCTGCCGCGCGAAGTAGGCGGAGCCGTAGCCGGCGTCGAACGAGCCGACATCGGCATCCGTCTGCTTGAACCGGCCGTGCTCGGCCGACGCGATCGACAGGTCGCAGACGACGTGCAACGAGTGCCCGCCTCCGGCCGCCCAGCCCGGGATGACGGCGATGACGACCTTCGGCATGAAGCGGATGAGCCGCTGCACCTCGAGGATGTGCAGGCGGCCGAGGGATGCCGCGGACGGCGCCGCGGGCACCTCCGATGCCGGGCTGGGACCCGTGACGGCCGGGCTCTCGTACTGATAGCCGGAACGGCCGCGGATGCGCTGGTCGCCGCCCGAGCAGAACGCCCAGCCGCCGTCCTTCGGGCTCGGGCCGTTGCCGGTGAGCAGCACGACCCCGATGCTCGGGTCCTGCCGGGCGATGTCGAGCGCCCGATACAGCTCATCGACGGTCTGCGGCCGGAACGCGTTGCGCACCTCGGGACGGTCGAACGCGATGCGCGCGATGCGGCCGTCCGTGGAGACGTGCGCGGTGATATCCGCATAGCCGTCCGCACCGGGCGCGGGCACCCACACGGACTCGTCGAAGAGCTCCGAAACCGTCACCGGTCCAGCCTACGCGCGGGGGCTGCAGTGCCATCGGTCGCGCGGCGTCACACGCCCGCAGCAGCGTCAGGGCGACCCCTACCCTGGAGACGTGACACTCCGCTCCGCACTCGCTGCTGCCACCGCATCCGCCGCCCTCGTCCTCGCTCTCGCCGGCTGCTCGTCCGCGACACCGGCAGCAGGATCCTCCGCGTCGCCCACGGCGACCGCTGGCGCGACGTGCGCAGGGGTCACGGTCATCGTCGATCCGGGCGACCTGAAGGTGCCGGCATCCGACAAGAAGAAGACGTGCGTCGCGACCGACGCGCCGATCACCGCCGCCCAGGCCCTCACGAAGGCCGCAGTGACGACGGAGGGCACGAAGCAGTACGGCGACCAGGTCGTGTGCCGTGTGAACGGCATCCCGTCGGCGCAGCTCGACATCCCCGCATCCGACGGCAGCACGTACCACGAGCAGTGCCAGGGGATGCCGGCTGCCTTCGCCTACTGGGCGCTGTGGCTGAAGCCCGCCGGGGGCACGTGGGCGTATGCGCAGGAGGGCATGTCCACCCAGAAGGTCGAGCCCGGACAGAGCATCGAGCTGCTGTTCACCCTCAACGACAAGCCCACCACTCCCGCACCATGACCCTCAGACCCGCGCCGTTGCGCGCGGCGGCGATCCTGGCCGCCGTGTTCATCGGGGCGCGGGTGGTCTACCGCATCCTGTTCGACGGGACGGATGCCGGCGGCCCGGTGCTCATGCCGCTGCCGGCGATGCGGCTGCCCGAGCCGTTCGCGCACGTCGTTCTGCTCGGTCCCGTCACGGCGGGCGGGCTCGGGGATGCGGTCGCCTCGGCGATCCCCATCGCGGCGCTGATCCTCGCGTTCGGCGTGCTGAACGCGCTGGTGGACGTATCCCGCGGCTTCGCGGTGCTCGCGCGGCGCGGACCTTTGCGCGCGGTCGCGCGAATGCTCGCGATCGCATGGGCGACGCTGCCGGCGCTGGCCGACGCGGTGCGCTCCGTGCGATTCGCCTTCCGGGTGCGCGGTGAGCGCTTCGGAGCGCGTGCCCTCGTGCCGATCCTGGAGCGGACACTCGAGCGCGCGTCATCCGTGGCCGCCGCGCTGGAGCTGCGGGGCTTCGGTGCGACCCCGCGGGTGACATCGCTCGCCGCGGACTGCGTCCGGCCCGTCGTCATCCGCGACGCCGCCTTCGCCTACGCGGCTGCGCGCCCGAGCGGGTCGAGCCGTCACGATCCGCCCGATGCGGCCGCAGACCGTGACGGGCGAGCAGATCACCCCACACCGCCGGGCCTGCGGATTGGCGAGTTCGCGCCGCCGGTGGGCTCCCTCACGGTCGTGACGGGAGAGACCGGTGCGGGCAAGTCCACGCTGTTGCGAGGGCTCGCCGGGCTGCTCTCCCACGTCGACGGCGGCTCGATCGACGGCCTCGTCCGGATCGCCGGTTTCGACCGGGTCTGCCTGCCGCCGCGCGACACCTCCCGGTTCGTGGGGGTCGTGCTGCAGAATCCGCGGGAGGCGTTCGCGACCGAGCGCGTGCGCGACGAGATCGGTCTCGCCCTGGAACTGCGCGGCGTCGCGTCTGTCATCGTGTCCGCGCGGATCGCCGAGGTCGCCGAGCACGTCGGAGTCGTGCATCTGCTCGACCGGCCCGTTCGCACGCTGTCGGCCGGCGAGGCGACCCTGGTGGCGATCGCCGCCGCCGTGGTCGAGCGGCCCATCGTGCTGCTCGTGGACGAGCCTCTGGCGGACCTCGACGTCGAGGCTCGCACGCGGGTCATCGCCGTGCTGGACGCGCTCGCGCACACGGCCGGGGTGTGCGTCGTCGTGGCCGAGCACCGTGCCGCGGCGTTCCTGCCGGCTGCGGATGCGTGGTGGGCCATCGAGGACGGCGCACTCGTGCCGGGCTCGGCCCCGGTTCGGGTCGCTGCGCGCGTGTCGGGGCCGCGCCCGGTGAGCGGTTCCCGGCGGGTGCTGGACGTCGCTGACCTCGCGGTCGAACGGGATCGGTCCGTACTCGTCCGCGCGGCGTCGCTCGCTCTGGACTCCGGCGAGATCGTCGCTCTGGTCGGCCCGAACGGGGCGGGCAAGTCCACGCTCCTCGCCGCTCTCGCCCTCCCCGCCACGGGGATGCCGGTCGTGGCCGCCGGTCGCGTCGCGCTCGTGCCGGATGCATCAGACGACCTGTTCACGCGCGACACCGTGGGCGCGGAACTCGACGCGGCCGACCGCCGCGCGCGCGCCGTGCGCGGAACCTCTGCGGCCCGCCTCGCACGCCTGCTCGGCGGTGAGCGTGTCGATCCGCGGCGGCATCCCCGCGATCTGTCCGCAGGCCAACGTCGCTGCCTCGCGATCACGGTGCAATCGGCGGGCGATCCGCAGGTGCTGCTGATCGACGAGCCCACGCGGGGGCTGGATGCGTCTGCCCGCGGGCTCGTCGCCCATGCACTGCGAGAGGCGGCGGATGCGGGGACCGCCGTGCTCTTCGCGACGCACGACGCGGACTTCGCTGCCGCGCTGGGCGCGCGCATCCTGCCGATGCACAGTGGTGTGGTGCCGGCTGCTCGCGCACCCGAAACGCCACCCGGACAACCCCGTTTCGACTCGCTCCGCTCGCTCAACGACCCGCAAGACGTCTCCCCCGGACAACCCCGTTTCGACTCGCTCCGCTCGCTCAACGACCCGCAAGACGCCCCCCACCCGGTCGTTGAGCGAGGGAGCGCCAGCGACCGAGACGAAACGCCACCCGGACAACCCCGTTTCGACTCGCTCCGCTCGCGCAACGACCGGCCGGGCTCGGGGAGCGCACGACCCCGGTCGCCGCGGCACTGGCTGCCGCTCGTCGCGTCGGCGGCGGCGAACCTCGTCGCGCTCGCGGCATTCTGCTGGCCGTTCGTCGCGGACGCGCTGCCGACCGAGGCCGCGGCCGCTGTGCCCTTCGCCGCTCTCGCCCTGGCACCGCTGGCGGCGATCGCGGTCGCCGCATCCCTCGACGGGACCGTCCGCTCCGCGCACACGATCGCGCTGCTCGGCGTCCTGGCCGCGGTCGGCGCCGCTGTCCGCATCGCGAGCAGCGGAGTCGGCGGGGTCGAGGCCGTATTCATCCTGCTGATCCTCGCCGGGCGCGCTTTCGGAGCCCGGTTCGGCCTGCTGCTCGGCGTCGCGACCATCGCGATCTCGAGTGTCATGTGGGGCGGCATCGGCCCGTGGACGCCCTTCCAGATGTTCGCGTGCGCCTGGGTCGGGGCGGGTGCGGGCATCCTGCCTCGCCGGGTGCGCGGCTGGGCGGAGATCTGGATGCTGTGCGCCTACGGCGTCCTCGCCTCCTACCTGTTCGGTCTCCTCCTGAACCTCTGGTTCTGGCCGTTCGCGGTCGGCGCCGGCACCGGCATCTCATACGTCCCGGGCGCTCCGATCGGCCAGAACCTCGCGAGCTTCCTCGTGTACTCGCTCATCACCTCGACGCTGAGCTGGGACACGCTCCGCGCGATCACGACCGTCGTCGGGGTCGTCGTCATCGGTCGCGCCGTGCTCGCGTCCCTCCGGCGGGCGAAGCCCATCGCGTCGCCCGCGCCTGCGCGCGCGGCGAAGGCCGAAGCCTTCTCACGGGCCCGCTGAAACCCCGCGCACAGGAGATGCCTCAGGCGACGCGGGCACGGGCCGCGGCGGCGAACCGGCCGCGCTGCGAGCGCGGGAAGCGCTCGATCATCGCGGTGAGCTCGGCTGCATCCACGTCGGCACCGAAGGGCTCCGTGCTGGGCTCGAGACGCATCCCGTCGGCGAGGCGACCGGCGATCACGGGATCGAAGCCGAACGCGTCGACGAGCCGGGCGACGGCCGCCACGTCATCCGGATCATCGCCGGCGATCGCGATCGCCTTGCGGCCCTCCGCGCCCGCGGGCCGAGCCTCCTCCTCGAGGTCGCGGTAGCCCATGTGGTTGAACCCCTTCACGACCCGCGCGCCCTCGAGGAACGCCTGGACGGTCTCGCTCGTCGAGGTCAGGGGGTCCTCGAAGTCGGGACGGTAGCCGTCGACATCCCACCAGTAGTTCATGGCGTCGATGACGAGCTTGCCGCGCAGCGGCTCGACCGGGATCGTCCGGTGCTTGCCGAGGGGCAGCGCGAGGATGACGACGCCCGCGCGGGTCGCCGCATCCAGCGCCGTCGTCGCCTCCGCGCCCGGAGCGAGCACCTCGACCGCCTGGGCGATGCGCGTGGAATCCCCGGACCCGGCCACCAGCACGCGACGACCGGATGCGACGGCGAGCCGGGCCAGCACCAGCCCGACCTTGCCGGCGCCGAGGATGCCGATCGTCTGCGGGTCTTCCACGGATTCCAGCCTATGCAGGTGCCGCTCGGACCGGGCGGATCAGGAGGCTCAGACAGAGAAGTACTTCGCCTCGGGGTGGTGGAAGACGAAGGCGTCGGTCGACTGCTCGGGATGCAGCTGCAGCTCCTCGCTGAGCTCGACGCCCATGCGCTCGGGACGAAGGAGCTCGACGACCTTGCGGCGATCCTCCATCTCGGGGCACGCGGGGTAGCCGAGCGAGAAGCGCGCGCCGCGGTACTCGAGCTTGAACAGCCCGGCCTTCTCGACCGGCTCCTCGGCGGCGAAGCCGAGTTCCGAACGGATGCGGGAGTGCCAGAACTCGGCGAGCGCCTCGGTCAGCTGCATCACGAGCCCGTTGAGCTCGTAGTAGTCGCGGTAGCGATCCTCGGCGAAGAGCTTCGCGGTCACCTCGTCGATCTTCGCGCCCGCCGTGACGAGCTGCACGGGCAGCACGTCGACCTGCCCGGATTCGCGGGAGTGCACGAAGTCTGCGAGGCACAGGTGCCGGTCGCGCCGCTGGCGCGGGAACGAGAAGCGCAGCCGGTCGGTCCCGATCCCGCCGGTGTCGACCCCGGCCCCTGAGCCTGTCGAAGGGCCTGAGCCTGTCGAAGGGGTTGAACCTCCGTCGGGGGCGAGCAGCCCGGCTGTGCCCAGCACGCCCGTCGGGTCGTCGGCGTGGTGGAGCACCACGACGTCGTCGCCCTCGGAGACCACCGGGAAGTACCCGTACGCGACGGAGGCGTCCAGCATCCCTTCCGAGAGGATGCGGTCGAGCCAGTACCGCAGTCGCGGCCGGCCCTCGCGCTCGACGAGCTGCTCGTACGTGAGACCGTCGTCGCCGCGGCCGGGCTTCAGACCCCACTGCCCCATGAACGTCGCGCGCTCGTCGAGGAAGGCCGCGAAGTCGGCGAGCGCGAGGCCGCGGACGATCCGCGTGCCCCAGAACGGCGGCGTGGGCACGACGTTGTCGGCCGCGACGTCGGAGCGGGCCGGCATCGCCTCGGGCTCGGTGAGCGTCAGCGTCGATCCGGCGCGGTGGATGCGCTTCTTCAGGGGCGGCAGGCCGACGCCATCGGGATCCTCGCCGCGCGCGATGCGCACGAGCGGTTCCATGAGGGCGAGGCCCTCGAAGGCATCCTTCGCGTAGCGCACCTGGCCGTCGAAGAGCCCGGCGAGGTCGTCCTCCACGTAGGCTCGGGTGAGCGCGGCGCCGCCGAGGATGACGGGCCAGCGCTTCGCGACACCCCGAGCCTGAAGCTCGAGGAGGTTCTCCTTCATCACGACCGTCGATTTCACGAGCAGGCCCGACATGCCGATGACATCGGCGTCGTGCTCCTCGGCGGCGGCGATGATGTCCGCGATGGGCTGCTTGATGCCGAGGTTGATGACGTCGTAGCCGTTGTTCGTGAGGATGATGTCGACGAGGTTCTTGCCGATGTCGTGCACGTCGCCGCGCACCGTCGCGAGCACGATGCGGCCCTTGCCCGAGGCATCCGCCTTCTCCATGTGCGGCTCGAGCAGGGCCACGGCGGTCTTCATGACCTCCGCCGACTGCAGCACGAACGGCAGCTGCATCTCGCCGGCGCCGAAGCGCTCGCCGACGACCTTCATGCCCTCGAGCAGGTGGTCGTTGATGATGGCGAGGGGCGCCATGCCCTCGGCACGCGCGAGGTCGAGGTCGGCTTCGAGCCCCTTGCCCTCGCCGTCGATGATCCGGCGCTCCAGGCGCTCGCCGACGGGGAGCGCGGCGAGCTCCGCGGCGCGCTGGTCGCGCAGCGCCGCGGTGTCGACGCCGGCGAACAGATCGAGCATCCGGGCGAGCGGATCGTATGTGACGTTGCCGTCGGCGTCGTACTCGCGGCGGTCCCAGACGAGGTCGAGCGCCACCTGGCGCTGCTCGTCGGGGAGGGAGGCGAGCGGCACGATCTTGGCGGCGTCGATGATGCCGCTCGACAGGCCCGCCTCCGCCGCCTCGTGCAGGAACACGGAGTTCAGCACGACGCGGGCGGCGGGGTTCAGGCCGAACGACACGTTCGAGACGCCGAGGGTCGTGTGGATGCCGGGATACTTCCGCGTGATCTCGCGGATCGCCTCGATCGTCTCGATGGCGTCGCGGCGGGTCTCCTCCTGGCCCGTGGCGATCGGGAACGTCAGGCAGTCGACGATGATGTCCTCGACCCGCATCCCCCACTCCCCGACGAGGGAGTCGATCAAGCGACTCGCGATGCGAGTCTTGTCGGCGGTCGTGCGGGCCTGGCCGTGCTCGTCGATCGTGAGGGCGACCACCGCGGTGCCGTGCTCCTTGACGAGCGGCATGATGCGGCCGAAGCGGCTGTCCGGGCCGTCGCCGTCCTCGTAGTTCACCGAGTTGACGACGGGGCGGCCGCCGATCAGCTCGAGGCCGGCCTGCACGACCGGCGGCTCGGTCGAGTCGATCACGAGCGGCAGCGTGGATGCCGAGGCGAACCGGGAGACGACCTCTCGGATGTCGGCGACGCCGTCGCGTCCGACGTAGTCCACGCAGACGTCCAGGAGGTGGGCGCCGACGCGGATCTGCTCGCGCGCGATCTCGACGCAGTCGTCCCAGCGCTCCTCGAGCATCGCCTGGCGGAAGGCCTTCGACCCGTTCGCATTGGTGCGTTCGCCGATGGCGAGGTACGACGCATCCTGGTCGAACGACACGTGCTGGTAGAGGGATGCGACGCCCGCATCGATCTCGATCACCCGCGCCGCCGCCCCGGTCCCCGAACCCGCCCCGGTCCGCGATCCCGCCCCGGTCCCCGAGCCCGCCCCGGTCCCCGAACCCGCCCCGGTCCCCGAGGCCGCCCCGGTCCCCGAGCTTGTCGAGGGGTCGGACAGACGCCGATCGGATGTGCCGCCCCTCGACAGGCTCGGGGACCGATCAAGGCTCGGGGACCGATCAGGGGCGAGACGGTCGACGACGGCGGCGAGGTGCTCGGGCGTCGTGCCGCAGCATCCGCCGATGAGGCCCAGCCCGAACTCGCGCACGAACTGCTCGTGCGCGGTGGCGAGCTCCGCCGGTGACAGCGGGTAGTGCGCGCCGTCCGCCGTGAGCACGGGCAGCCCGGCGTTCGGCATGCAGGCGATCGGCACCGTCGAGTGCTTCGACAGGTGCCGGAGGTGCTCGCTCATCTCGGTCGGGCCGGTCGCGCAGTTCAGGCCGATCGCGTCGACGCCCAGCGGCTCGAGGGCGGTCAGCGCCGCGCCGATCTCGGAGCCCATGAGCATGGTGCCGGTGGTCTCGACCGTCACCTCGACGAAGATCGGCAGCCGGATGCCGCGCGCCACGATCGCCTGCTTGCAGCCGTTGACCGCCGCCTTCGTCTGCAGCAGGTCCTGCGAGGTCTCGACGAGGAACGCGTCCGCTCCCCCGTCGATGAGTCCCTCGGCCTGCAGCGCGAACGTCTGCTTCAGGTGGTCGTACGTGGTGTGACCCAGGGAGGGCAGCTTCGTGCCCGGCCCCATCGAGCCGAGGACCCACCGCATCCGTCCGTCCGCCGCCTCGGCCGCCTCCGCCCGCTCCCGGGCGATGGCCGCGCCGGCAGCGGCGAGCTCGGCGATGCGGTCGTCGATGCCGTAGTCGGAGAGGTTCGACCAGTTGGCGCCGAACGTGTTGGTCTCCACGGCATCCACCCCGACCGCGTAGTACGCGTCATGGATGCCGCCGACCACGTCCGGCCGCGTGATGTTGAGGATCTCGTTGCAGCCCTCGAGCCCCTGGAAGTCGCCCTCGACCGACAGGTCGTGGCGCTGGAGCATCGTGCCCATCGCACCGTCGGCGATGACGACGCGCTCGTGGACGGCATCCAGCAATGCCTGCGAGCGCGCCGGGCGCTCGACGCCGTCGATGTCCAGGGCGAAGCGGGGCTGCGTCATCCGTTCAGCCGTTCTTCGCGTCGCGCCAGTTCACCCAGTGCTGCACCAGGTCGTGATCGTAGTGCGGGCCCGAGATGCCGAGCGTGAACAGGCGGACGCCCGCATCGTAGAGGGCTCCCGCGGTCTCGACATCGCGACGGGCGAGCTCGTTCGACACGACGAGGTTCGACGTGTCGCGGCCCTCCTTCTCGGCCCACTTCTCGATGACCGAGACCTTGTGGGCGATCGCATCCGGCTTGACGAAGGAGTGCCAGATGTCGGCGTGCTTCGCGACGAGGCGCAGCGTCTTCTGCTCGCCCGCCCCGCCGATGAGCACCGGGATGCGCCGCGTCGGCGCCGGGTTCAGCTTCGCCCAGCGCGCTTCGATGCGCTCCAGGCCCGCGGCGAGGTCGTTCAGGCGCGAGCCGGGCGTGCCGAACTCGTAGCCGTACTCGTCGTAGTCGCGCTCGAACCACCCCGCGCCGGTGCCGAAGATGAACCGGCCTCCGGAGATGTGGTCGAGCGTACGGGCCATGTCGGCCTGCAGGTCGGGGTTGCGATAGCTGTTGCAGTTGACGAGGGCGCCGAACTCGACCCGCTCGGTCTGCTCGGCCCAGGCGCCCAGCATCGTCCACGACTCGAAGTGCAGCCCGTCCGGCTCACCCGAGAGCGGGTAGAAGTGGTCCCAGTTGAAGAGGATGTCGACGCCCATGTCCTCCAGGCGCCGGACGGTGTCGCGGATCTCGGTGTAGGTGGCGTGCTGCGGTTCGATCTGCACGCCGAGGCGCACGGGGGTGTCGAGAAGCATGCGACCAGCCTAGAGGCGCGGGATCCCGCAGGGTCCCGTGTGTCGTGCCGCTCGGTTCACGCGTGCCCGGCGTTCGGGATTCAGTCTCACCGCGGGGGGCGCATCGCGCGCACGCCCCGTTCACGTGCGGCCGCGGACGCGCGGACTGAATCCCGAACGTCGGGGCGGCGGCGGCCGCCGCGAAGCCGGTGCACGGGGCATCATGGGGTCATGCCGCGCGACCTGCCTCCGCTCTCCGACCTCGTCGACACCGCACGCGTGGTGGCACTGCCGATGGCGACGCGCTTCCGCGGCGTCGACGTGCGCGAGGCCCTGCTGCTCCAAGGCCCGGAAGGATGGGCGGAATTCTCGCCCTTCGCGGAGTACGGCGACGCCGAGGCATCGGCCTGGCTCGCCGCCGCCATCGACGACGCATGGATGCCGCGCCCCCCGGCGGTGCGCGACGCCGTCCGTGTGAACGCAACGGTGCCGGCCGTGCCGGCCGATCGCGTCGCAGCTGTCCTGGCCCGCTTCGACGGCTGCCGCACGGCCAAGGTCAAGGTCGCGGAGCCCGGGCAGACCCTCGCCGACGATGTGGCGCGCATGCGCGCGGTGCGCGAGGTCATGGGTCCGGAGGGGCGTGTGCGCGTCGACGCCAACGGCGGGTGGAACGTCGACGAGGCCGAGCGCGCGATCCACGCCCTCGCCGAGTACGACCTCGAGTACGCCGAGCAGCCGTGCGCGACCGTGGACGAACTCACCGAGCTGCGGCGTCGGGTGAAGTACATGGGTGTGCCGATCGCGGCGGACGAGAGCGTGCGCAAGGCCGCCGACCCGCTCGCCGTGGCGCGGGCGGGGGCGGCCGACCTGCTCGTGGTGAAGGCGCAGCCGCTCGGCGGCGTGCGCCGCGCGCTGCAGATCGTCGCCGAGGCCGGGCTCCCCGCCGTGGTCTCGAGCGCGCTCGACACCGCGGTCGGCATCTCGATGGGAGTCGCGCTGGCCGCCGCCCTGCCGGACCTCGACTACGGCTGCGGGCTCGGCACGGGGTCGCTCTTCGCCGGAGACGTCGCGGACTACGGCGTGGTCGCCGGGTCGCTGCCGGTGGCGCGAGTGACTCCGGATGCGGCACGCCTCGACGAGTTCGCGGCATCCCCCGATCGTCGCGACTGGTGGATCGCGCGCCTCGAGCGCTGCTGGGCCGTCCTCGAAGAGACCGACTGATCAGCAGAGGATGAGGCGGGCGACCTCGTTCAGACGCGCGCTCGCGGCAGCACGGAGCGCCTTCTCACCCTCGAGCGACTCGTCCGCGACGCCGCGGATCAGCGCGCGGACCGCAGAGGACTCCCACACGATGAGCATGAGCCGCGCGGCCTGCTCGGCATCCACCCGGAATTCGATGCCCTTCAGCGCACCGATGTCGGTGATGATCTTCGCGACGCTGCGCTGCATGGCGGCGTCCTGGTCGAGGAACGCGCGCGCGACATCGGGGTCGCGCAGGGCGCGGATGCGGATCTCGCTCATGAGCAGCACCCCGAGCCGGTCGTCTGCGCCGACGTCGAGGACCTGCTCGAGGATCTCCGAGATCTGGCTCTCGTCGAACGCCTCCGAGCGATCCGCGACCAGGCTGTCGATGCGGGCCTGCACGGCCTCGACGCGATCGGATGCGACGCGGGCGGCGAGCTGCAGGAACAGCTCGTCCTTCGAGTCGAAGTTGGAGTAGAACGCACCGCGGGTGAACCCCGCACGCTCGCAGACCGCCTCGACGGATGCGGCGTCCAGCCCCACCTCGGCGAAGACCTCGAAGGCCGCCTCCATCAGTCGCGCGCGGGTGTTCTCGCGGCTGCGTGTCGCCACTTTCGCGTCGGTCATCGGGGCTTCTCCTCTCGGTCGCGATTCTCACACGGAGCACTCAGATTTGCAGGTCCCGATTCCTTTACGATACACGTATGTATCGGATACAGCGTCGTATCGAACTGATCTGAAACGACGCGGAGCCCGCTCCGCTCTCCTGGAGGCATCGTGTCCACTCTCCTCTCCACGCTCGGCCGGTGGTCGTTCCGCCACCCGTGGCGTGTGCTCGTGTCGTGGATCCTCCTGCTCGTGCTCGCCCTCGGCGGCGTCGCCCTCTTCGCCAAGGGCACCGACAACTCGTTCTCGATCCCCGGCACCGAGGCGCAGGCCGGTCTGGCGCAGCTCAGCCGCACGTTCCCGCAGGCGAGCGGCACGAGCGCGCAGTACATCGTGGTCGCCGCGCCCGGCGACACCGTCACCGAGGATCCGTACAAGGGCGACATCATCGCCTCGGTCAAGGATCTCGAGAAGCTCCACGGCGTGAACGCGGCGACAAGCCCCTATGACGAGCACGTGACCGGGCTCATCTCGGACGACAAGAGCGCGGCGATCGTCCGCGTGCAGTTCGCGGGACAGTCGACGAGCATCTCGAAAGACACGAAGGCGACGCTCCAGACGAAGGTCGACGCCCTCGCCTCGCAGCTGCCCTCCGGCAGCACCGTGAAGCTCGGCGGAGACCTCTTCGCGACGTCGGTGCCGGGGGTCTCCCTCATCGAGGCCGTGGGCCTGCTCGTCGCCCTGGCGGTGCTGATCGCCACGTTCCGCTCGTTCGTGATCGCAGGGCTGCCGCTGGCGACCGCGCTCCTCGGGGTCGGTCTGTCGATGGCGCTCATCTTCATCGCCACCGCGTTCGCATCGGTCTCGTCGACCACGCCGCTGCTGGCGCTCATGCTCGGACTCGCGGTCGGCATCGACTACGCCCTGTTCATCACCGCCCGACATCAGGACCAGGTGAGATCCGGGATGGATCCGGAGGAGTCGGCATCCCGCGCCACCGGCACGGCGGGCTCGGCCGTCGTCTTCGCGGGCATCACCGTGCTCATCGCCCTGATCGGCCTGAGTTTCGCCAACATCCCGTTCCTCACCACGATGGGCATCGCCGCATCCGTCGCCGTGGCCATCGCCGTGCTCGTCGCCGTGACGCTCACTCCGGCGCTGCTCGGGTTCGTCAAGGGACGCGTCGTCGGCTGGCGCCACCGCCCCGCTCCGGAGGGCGCCCGCGCGAGGCCGAAGCGGCAGAACCGCTGGGTCGTGCTCGTGACGCGGCATCCGATCGTCACGACCGTGTCGGTCGTCGTGGGCCTCGGCCTCCTCGCCCTCCCGGCGCTGAGCCTCGCCCTCGCCCTGCCGAACGCCGGTCAGCTGCCCAAGGAGTCGCAGGCGCGCCAGTCGTACGATCTCGTGGCGGAGCACTTCGGCCCCGGCTTCAACGGCCCGCTCATCGTCACGGGCACGATCGTGACGTCGAACGACCCGCTGACCCTCATGAAGGATCTCGGCGATGAGCTCGGAAAGCTCCCCGGGGTGAAGGCCGTCGCCCTCGCGACGCCCAATCAGACCGCCGACACCGGCATCGTGCAGATCATCCCCGACTCGGCGCCGGACTCGGTCGCGACGGCGAACCTCGTGCGAGAGATCCGCGCCCAGCACGATCACATCCAGAAGAAGTACGGCGTCGACATCAAGGTGACGGGATTCACGGCCGTCGGCATCGACATCTCCGACCGGCTCGGCGGCGCCCTGCTGCCGTTCGCGATCTTCGTCGTCGGCCTGTCGCTCGTGCTGCTCGCCATCATCTTCCGCTCGGTGTGGGTGCCCATCACAGCCGCTCTCGGGTATCTGCTCTCGGTCGCGGCCGCGTTCGGCATCGTGTCGGCCGTGTTCATCCACGGCGTCGGCGCCGACCTGCTGCACGTCACGAGGGTCGGGCCGATCATCAGCTTCATGCCGATCATCCTCATGGGCGTGCTCTTCGGCCTCGCGATGGACTACCAGATGTTCCTCGTCACGCGCATGCGGGAGGACTACGTCCATGCGCGACGCGCCCGCCACGGGCACAGCGATCGCCCGATGGCGATCGACGCCGTGCGCAGCGGCTTCACTGCCTCGGCGCGCGTGGTGACCGCGGCTGCGATCATCATGTTCTCGGTGTTCGCGGCGTTCGTTCCCGAGGGCGACTCGTCGCTGAAGCCGATCGCCCTGGGCCTGGCCTCGGGCATCGCGATCGACGCCTTCGTCGTGCGCATGACGCTGATCCCCGCGGTCATGGCGCTGTTCGGCGACAGGGTGTGGTGGATGCCGCGCTGGCTCGAGCGCGTCCTCCCGCACTTCGACATCGAAGGCGAGGCCGTCGAGCGCGAACGCGCGCTCGCCGAGTGGCCCGAGCCGCACACGACCGCGGCGGTCGTCGCCGAGGGCCTCTGGCTCGTCGAGGACGAGCGCACGCTCTACAGCGACGTCGCCCTCCGCGTCGAACCGGGCGAAGCTCTCATCACGACCGCGGCCGATCCGCGATCGACGGAGGCGCTGTTGCTCACGCTCGCCGGACGACTGCATGCAGGCGACGGGCGGCTCAAGGTCGACGGGCACCTGCTGCCGGCCCGCGGCTCGTGGGTGCGGCGGCGCGTCGGCGTGGCGCTCCTGCAGCGCACGCGCCGCCCGCTGCCCGACCTCGCGCAGGCCCTGCGCGGGGGCTCGCGCATCGTGGTCGTCGACGGCGCCGAGGCCCTCTGCGCGCCCGAGGTGCGCGCGCAGGCCGTCGAGCTGCTGCGGGATGCGGCATCCCTGACTCCCCTGGCCCTGATCGTGTCGGCGACCGACCCGGCTCCCGTACAGGCCCTGCTGCACGACGCGGGGTGGGTGGATGCGCCGGTGCTCGCCGTCTCGAGCGACCCCGCTCCGGATGAGGGCGCCGACGACACCGGCCCGCTCGCAGGTGCTTGGCCCACAGCTTCCGAACCCGCAGATTCTCCGTCCGCAGAGGTGAACGCATGATTCTCCACATCGAGCGCGCCCGCTCCCGCCGCCCCGTGACATGGCTGACGATCGTCGGCGCCATCCTCCTGCCGGTCGTCGTCGGCGGCATCCTCGTCGTGGCGCTGTACAACCCCACGTCGCGCCTCGACTCGATGCACGCGGCGATCGTGAACAACGACCAGCCCGTGACGATCAACGGGCAGATGGTGCCGCTCGGGCGTCAGCTGACCGCGGGTCTCGTCAAGGGGTCGCCGACTCTCGACAGCAACCTCGACTGGACGATCTCGAACACGTCGGATGCCGCGAAGGGGCTGAAGGACGGCACCTACCAGGCCGTCATCACGATCCCGAAGGGCTTCTCGGCCGCCGCGACCTCCATCGGCGGGACGACCCCCGAGCAGGCGACGATCCGGGTGACGACATCGCCGCAGGCGCTCGTGGTCGACGAGGCGATCTCGCAGCAGGTCGCGACCACCGCCGCATCCGTCATGGGCACGACCCTGACCGAGACCTACTTGAACAAGGTGTTCCTCGGGTTCACGACGCTCGGCGACAACCTGCAGAGCGCCGCCGGCGGAGCGTCGCAGCTCGCGGACGGCGCGAAGCAGACCGCTGACGGCGCGACCAGCCTCGCCGCGGGCGTCGCCGGGTTGTCGAGCGGAGCCTCCGGAGTCTCGAGCGGGGCGAGCGGGCTATCCGGCGGTGCCGCGAACCTCTCGAACGGACTGAACGCGTGGGCCGACGGCGCGGCGAAGGCCGCCGCGGGCCTCGACAAATGGGCAGCCGGCGCACAGCCGATCGCCGACGGGACGAGCGCGCTCGCCGGCGGCCTCACCAAGACCTCGGAGCAGCTGGCCCAGATCCCGGCGGTGCCGCCGAGCGCCGTCGATGCGATCAACGCCGTCGCCGGCAACCCGCAGAAGTACAAGGACCAGGCGGCCGCGTCGGCGGCCGATCTGCAGCAGCTGGCCTCGTCGTGCACGCCGCAGGGTAGTCAATTCTGCCAAGAACTCCAGGTCGCGGCCGACAACGCCCAGAAGGCCCTGCCCACGTTCAACAGCATGATCGACAGTTCCGGTCAGATGGCGGCGGTCGTCAACGGGCTTCCCGCCCTGCAGGGCGGGATCGCGACCATGGCGGCCAGCGCCGGGCAGCTGGCCGGCGGAATGCAGCAGCTCGCCACCGGGGCTCAGGGCGCCGCATCCGGAGTCGATCAGCTCGCCGCAGGCGCGCGGCAGCTCGCGGGCGGCGGTTCGCAGCTCGCCGGCGGCGCATCCCAGCTCGCCGGTGGCGCATCCCAGCTGGCCGTCGGCGCATCCGGTGCCTCTGACGGGGCGTCCCAACTCGCGGGCGGTGCGACACAGCTCGCGGGCGGGGTGTCGTCCCTCGCGAGCGGTCTCGACAAGGCCGCCTCCTCCATCCCGCGCTACACCGATGCGCAGGCGAAGGACCTCGCATCCGTCGTCGCGACGCCCGTCGCCACCAAGGGCGGCTCGTCGTCGCTGTTCGGCGCATCCGCGATTCCGCTGCTCGCGACGCTCGCATTGTGGGTCGGCTCCATCGGCACGTTCATCGCCGTGCAGGCGGTTCCGCGGGGGTCGCTCACGTCGCGCCGGTCGTCCGCGATGCTGGCGCTCCGCGCGTACGGCCCGGGAGCCGCGATCGGCGCCGTCCAGGGCCTGCTCGTCGCCGGGGTCGTGCAGCTCGCGGCGTCGTACGACTGGGGCACCTGGTCGCTGTTCGCCGCAGTCTGCGTCGTCGCGGGGCTGGCGTTCGCGGCCGTCAACCAGGCGCTCGTCGCCGTCTTCGGCGGTGCGGGCCGCTGGCTCGCTGCGCTCGTCGGCGTGCTCGTCATCGCGACCGGCATCGTCTCGACCGTGCCGGCGGTGCTCCTGTCGATCGCATCGATCATGCCGACGGCTCCGGCCTACACCGCGATGCTCGGCGTCCTCGGCACCTCCGGCGGCGTGGGCGGCGCCATCGTCGGACTCGTCGTGTGGGGCGGCCTGGCCTTCGTCGCCACGATCGTCGCGGTCACCCGCCGCAGGACCGTGTCGGCACGCGAGGTCCTCCGGGTCCAAGTGGCCTGAGCCTTCCCCGCAGAACGTGGAGACGCGCCGCCTCGAGCTGGGTCGAGGCGGCGCGTCCGCGTAGACGGCGCGTCACGTGATGGAGACGGTGCCGACCGGCTTCGAGATGTTGTACGCCGGGTCGGGCGTCAGCCGCACGATGAACGACCTGCCCGACCGCGCGGTGCTCGGGATCGTGAACGTGATCGTCGCGGTGGTGGAGCCCGCCGGGATGATGACGTAGCCCGACGTCGGCCCGGTGTAGTCGATCCCGGCCACCGCCGTGGATGTCGGGTCGATCGACCAGTAGACCTTGGTCGCGGTCGTCGCCGGGGCCGACAGCGTCACGGTCAACGTCGCCGTGGTGGTCCCGCTCGTCGGCTTCTTCACCGAGGTCGCGGACGTGATCGCCAACGCGGGCGCAGGGGGAGGCGCACCCGCGTAGGCGAGCTCATCGGTGCGCAGGCGGTAGTCGTCGATGGAGACGACGGTGCCCGTGCCCGTGCCGAACACGCCCTGAAGGCCGTCGGCAAGTGGAGAGTTGAAGACGTACGACGTCAGCACCTGACCGTTGAAGGTCACGGTGACGACGGTCGCCTTCAGGACGATGTCGAGGACGTAGCTCGTGCCGGCCGTGATCGTCTGGGCGATCGCCGCGTCGATGACGCGCGTACCCCGGCTGACATGGCCGATGACGATCCGCTGACCGGCGACGTCGATCGCGACGAACTTGTAGTCGCCCGCGCTGTACCAGTCGAACATGAAGCCGCTGAAGCCGGTCGCGCGGAACGTCGACGTCAGGTTGACGTAGGCATTCGGGTCGAACGCCTTCGGGACGGTTCCGCCCGTGGTCGGGACACCGACGAGGGATGCGGCGACCCCGCCCGCTCCGGCGGTGCCCTCATAGCGGCCCGCCGTCGTCGCGAAGGTGCCCGACACCGCCGTCTGGATCGTGCCGCCGCTGCCCTCGAAGTAGTCGGTGCGGTCGATCGTGATGGCGGGCTGGATGACCGTGAGCGCGATGTTGTCGAAGATGCCGTGCGCCTGGTTGGATCCGAAGCCGGCAAGGCCCTTGTTGAGCGCCACCTTGTCGCCGTTGGGCATCACGCGCGGCGCGAAGGTGTACGAGAACGCGTTCTGCCCGCTCAGCGTCACCGTGACCACGAGTCCGTTGACGATGACGTTGAGGTCGTAGAAGGTGTTCGACTTCACGCCGCCGGGCACCGTGCCCTGCGCGTCGTACCACCAGCCGTTCGCGTCGCGGTGGCCGATCACCATCTTGTTGATCGACTGGTCGACACCGGCGAACTTGAAGTCGGTCGGGCCGAAGTAGTCGAAGATGACGAAGGCGTTGCCCTTCCAGCCGCCCGTGGGCTTGTCCATCGAGATCTTCGCCGACAGCTCGTAGTAGACCGTCTTGTAGACGTCGTCGTACCAGACGGCGACGGCATCCGACGTGGTGTCGGTGGCCGTGACCTTCAGCTGCCCGCTCGAGACCGTGAAGGTGCCGGATGCGGTGGCGAACCCCTGCAGCGTGCCGTCGTTGAAGTCCGCCCCGCGCACCGTGTCACGCCGGCCGCCCGGGATGTTGCCCGCCTGCGGGTCGGTCGGGCCGCCGGTCTGCGTCTGCCACTGTCCGTGATCGTGCTGGGTGATGAGCCCGAGCTCGCCGTTGGGCTCGCCGTTGCGCACCGGATCGTCGCCGGTGTCGGTGGCCCGCGTCGGGTCGGCGCCCTGGCTGCGGCTGAGCGCGTAGAGGAACTCCGGCAGCCACGGGTCGACCTGGCGGCTGACGGTCGCGATGCCGAAGGTGGAGAACGGCACGAGGTAGCTGTTGAACTCGCCCACCCAGTCGATCAGGCGGTCGCCGCCGGTGTTGGCGATCAGGATGTCGAGGCCCGCGCCGCCGAAGACGCGGTCCTGGAAGCTCGAGTTCACGCCGTCGGGCACGTCGTTCAGGTAGGTGTCTCCGGGCGTCGTGCACGTGCCGTTGTTCGCCATGACGGCGCATCCCGAGTGCATGTCGTCGTCGGCGTTCGACAGGTCGTTGCCCCAGCCGGCCCAGATGGTGTCCTGACCGGTGCCGCCCACCATCCAGTCGTTGCCGAGGTCGCCGAAGATGACGTCGTTGCCGTCCGTGCGCTGGTTCGCGTTCCACGCGGTGCAGTTGCCCTGGTTGTCGACCGCGACGCACGCGCCCTGGCCGGTGGCGCCGGTGTAGAGGTTGCCCGTCAGGTCTTCGTTGTTGAGGAAGAACAGGTACGGGAACGAGGTCGCGGGCGGCGCCGCCGTGCAGGTGTGACCGCTCGGCGTGTAAGCGGTGCAGCCCCACACCGCGCCGGTCGTGTCGAACCGGATCTCGCGCCGCGGGTCGTACTCGTTGTACAGGTAGAACTCGCCCAAGCGCACGGAGTTGTGGTTGTTGGCGTGCCACGGGTTGGTGTCGTCGCCGAAGTGGAGCACGTCGCCCGGGTTCCACGGGTGGGCGAAGTCGATGTAGACGATGCCGTCCGGGTTGTAGGTGACGTCGAAGTGCTGGATGAAGCCGCCCGCCGTGTAGCCCGCCTGGCCGGCGCCGATCGCCTCCGAGCCGCTGATCGCGTCATCGCCGGCGCCGCCGTGGATCGCGTCGTCGCCCCAGCCGCCGAAGATGATGTCGTCCGAGTTGTTGGCGTCGAACAGCGGCTGGTCGGCCACGTGGTGGAGGCCCGCATCCACATCGCTGCCGAGGTTGTACGGCGTGAGGTCCGCGGCCTTGTTCAGCGCGTCCTTGACGTTGATGATCGCCGCCTGCACCTGGCCCGGCGTGTAGATGAACTCGTTCAGCACGTTGCCGTTGCTGGCCTTGGTGTCGGGGTCGGTCGGCAGGAGCGCCGAGATGCCGTACAGCGGCTCGCTGTAGCAGGTTCCCGTTGCGTTGCCCGTGCAGCCGCCCACCCCGGTGGAGCTGTTGCGGCTCGTGAAGAGGCGTCCGTCGTCGCCGAGGATGCCGTCATCCCCTGTTCCGCCCGAGATCCAGTCGTTGCCCCAGCCGCCGATGAGGTCGTCGTTCTGCGCGTCGCCGTAGATGATGTCGCTGTCGGCGCCCGTGTACACCGTGTCGTCGCCGGACTCGCCGTGCACCTCGTCGCGGCCGCCGATCTGGCTCGTCTTCCAGGATCCGTACGACGTGTCGAGCGGTACCGAGCAGGTCGGCTGCGTCGGCGATCCGTTGCAGGTGCCCTGGGCCGGGAGGCCGAAGTTGGCGGGCACGAAGTCCGGGCCGCCCGGCGTGTAGTCGAGCAGCGTCACGCCGCGGACGACCAGGCGCTGACCGCCGTAGTTGTCGTAGACGAAGGTCACGTAGTTCGCCTGGCCGACGACGCCGTTCGGGTTGATGTCGTTGTGGTTGATGCCGACGATGCGGATGATGTCGCCGTTGTCGCCCACGATCGTGTCGGCGTCGCGCGCGTGCATGTCCTTCGGCAGCGTGCCGTCGCCCAGGATGCCGCCCGCCGTCGACGGTGTGGATGCGGTGCCGGAGACCTGGTTGTCGATGCCGACCTGGCTGCCGGCGCCGCCGAAGATGATGTCGGCGCCGCGGTCGCTGAGGCCCGGCACGTACGCGAGGGACTGGACGCGGTTGCCGAGCGCGTCGAGGAACGGCACTCCGTCCGGCCGCAGGTCGGGCGTCGTGAGGCTGAAGAAGTCGCTCGAGCCGCCGACGATGTCGTCCTGGCCGAGGTTGCCGAAGATCACGTCGTTGCCGGCGTTGCCCTCGATGTAGTCCTCGCCGTCCGTGGCGGCCTCCGCCGACGGGACGACCACCAGCAGGCCGGTGTAGTCGCAGACCAGGTGGCCTGCGGTGCCCAGGCAGCCGTCGGGTGTGCGGGAGGCGCCCACGTGGTACGCGACCGCATCCGTCGGGGCGATGACCGCCGCATCGATCCAGCGCTTGTACGCCTTGTCGATGCCGCCGTCACCCTGGATGACATCGTTGCCCAGCTGGCCGAACACCATGTCGTTGCCCTCGCCGCCGGCGAGGTAATCGTTGCCGAAGGTGGCCGCCCACTTCGTGCCCTGGTCGGACGCGAGGTCGTGGTACAGGTTCGTGACGTCGTACTCGGCCCACCACGGCGCGCCGTCGGGGTCACGGTAGGTGCGCTGGATGCCGTCGACCAGGAGCTGACCGGAGTTGGCCTCGTTCCAGCTGCCGCCGCACATGCTCGGGAAGTCGCTGCGGCTGTACATCAGCGTGCCGCAGAGCGTCTGGAAGCGCAGGCTCAGGTAGTCGGTGCGCAGGAGCGCCGCCGCATCGCCGAGCACCAGGTCGTCGGCCTGGTCGCCGTCGATCATGTCGTTGCCC
This sequence comes from Microbacterium rhizosphaerae, assembly GCF_034120055.1. Taxonomy (NCBI): domain Bacteria; kingdom Bacillati; phylum Actinomycetota; class Actinomycetes; order Micrococcales; family Microbacteriaceae; genus Microbacterium; species Microbacterium rhizosphaerae. Next base: position 3,455,506 of record NZ_CP139368.1, read on the forward strand.
GCGCCGCCGATGAGCACGTCGCGTCCGAGGCCGCCGAAGATGACGTCGTCGGCGCCCTTGTCGAGGTTCGCGCTGGCGATGGAGATCAGAGTCGAGATGTCCGTCGTCTGGATCCGCTGCAGGCGCGGGTCGGGCTCATTCGGGTCGGCGACGTTCTGGACGACGACGCCGTGGTCGCCGAAGACGATGTCGTCGTTCGCGCTGTCGGGTCCGGCGACGACCGTCGTCGAGCCGAGACCGAGGCCGGGCGCGCCCTCGCCGTAGATGAGGTCGGAGCCCGCGACGAGCAGATCGTCGACGACACCCGGGATGCCGCCCGCGACCGGGATGATCGTCGTCCCGTTCGGGATGACGCCGGCGCCCGTGACCGAAGGCAGCGGGCTGCGGTTCACGATCGCGATGTCGAGCGCCCGGGTGAGGACGTTCACGTTGACGCCCGAGTCGCCGTAGATCTGGTCGGCGCCGCGCCCGCCGCGGATCTCGTCGTCGCCCGAGCCGCCGGCGAGGTAGTCGCCCGCCTGGCTGCCGATGATGAGGTCGTCGCCGAGGCCGCCGTAGGCGGTGAACCCGACGGTCGGCAGGTTGGTCGGCGCGAGCTCGGCGAACAGGCCGGAGCCGTCGATGATGTCGTTGCCGGCGACGCCGTGCCAGTGGGCGAGACCGAAGACCCACTCGTCATCCTCGTTCTGCGCATCCGGGATGTTCGTGAACGGATCGAACGGCTTCGGTCCGAACTCCATGCCGCGGGTGTCGCCGGGGATGCCGGAGTACCAGATGCCGTCCTGCGACGTGTCGCCGTAGACGACGAGCGGTGATCCGGGACCGGCGGTGTGCGTCTGGTCGCAGGCGACACGGCTCTCCGGCGTGCCGTCGCCGTTCACATCGATGCCGAACAGCAGCGTGGATGCGGCGCGGTTGCAGACCGTGATGACGTCGCCGCCGATCATGATCGCCGTCGTCGGCAGGGTCTCGTCCCATGTGGTGACGGTCAGCGTCGGCCACTCCCACACCTGCAGTCCGCCGACGAGGTGCATGCTGGGCGCCCACGCGGTGTTCGCGAAGAACATCGTGCGCCCGTCGGCGGAGAACCCGGAGATCGTGAACGGACCGGCGAAGGCGCTGACCTTGACCTGCATGCCCGCGCGTGTGAAGCCGAGGGCGGCCCACGTCCCCGTCTTCAGCTCGAGGCTCGACGTGTGCACGTTCATCTGCGCGGTGACCGTGATCGGGGTCGGAACCGCGATGCGCGCGTCGGTGAGGGCTGTGGCCGCCGGCAGCGCGCCGCCGGTGCCCGGGAGCGGGCCGGAGAGCAGCATGACCGAGCCCTTGCCGCAGCCGGGGTAGGGGTCGGTGATTCCGAGCGACAGGCAATCGACGTCGGCGAAGCCGAGGATCATGCGCGTGAAGTTCTCGCCGATCAGCTGCACGTGCTGGTACTGGTGCAGGTACGGGTCGCCGGCGACGAAGCCGCTGCCCGGCAGCATCCCGTTGAAGGCCCATGGCAGGCCGTCGAGGCGGGTGAGGGCGAACTGGCCGCCGATGCTCGAGCGCGTCATCGAGAAGACGTTCTGCAGCGGCGTGTTGCCACCGCCGTGCACGGTCGTGATGCCGCCGTGCGGGCCGGGCACGAACACGCTCGCGGACGCGGGTAGAGCCACCGGCAAGGCGATCGTGCCCGCGACGAGGTCGCCGCGCTGCAGCGTGAGGGTCAGGGCCGTGACCGCGGTGAGCCGCCACGAGCCGGGCAGGCCGTCGATCATGACGAGCTGGCCGACGACGAAGCCGTCGAGGATCCAGCTGCCGCTCGCGCGGGTGACCGTGCCGCCGTCGCCCTGGGCGTTCGGTGTGATCGTGAGGGCGCCGGTCGCGTTGCCGGCGGCGATGCCGCCCTTGACCACGGCGTCGCTGGCGGTGACCGTCTGCACGGAGGTTCCCGTCGGCGCCACACCCGAGACCAGCTTCAGGTACATCACCGTGTTGTCGGTCGTGTCGCTCGGGTCGTCGTCGCCGAACCCGGTCACGAGGAACTTCGTCGCCCCGATCATGACCGTCTGCCCGGCGAGGAAGCCCTGCGCCTTGAAGTCGAACGGCGATGGACGAGACAGCCGATGCGTCGTGCCGGACGGGATGCCGGCGCCCGCGCCCTGCACGGCGAGCACCACCGTGCCGGTGAGCTTCACCGCGACGTCGGGCTGCAGCGTGCCCTGGATGTCGAGGCGGTCGTTGCCCGAGCCGAGGAAGAGGTTCAGCACCTCGATCGTGCTCTTGCCGCCATCCGTCGTGTACTGGCCGTCGACGACCGCGACGCTGCCGAAGCTGATGCCCCCGGGGAAGACGACGTGTCCGTTCACGACCGGCTCGCCGAAGGTCGGGCCGGTGACGACGCCGAAGTCGAGGTCGCGTGCCATACCGAAGCCGCGGAGCGTCGTGGAGGTCATCGCGCCCCACGTGTTGGCCACGCTGTCGTCGTTGTAGATGTTCAGGACGTCGATCTGCGTCGACTCCGGCGCCTGCTGCGCGATGGCGAAGAGTTGCGTGTCCTTCTCCCCCGGCAGCTTGAGGCCGAGCTGCAGCGAGCGGTCGGCACCCGACGGGCCGCCCTCGACGGCGAGCGGGCCGCGCAGGCGGTTCAGCAGATGCTGACTGGCCGGGAAGGTCTTGACGCCCGTGCGCGTGATCGGCTGGTAGTAGCCGAGGTCGGCCGTCAGCTGGACGAACTGCTGCGTGGACCAGTTCGCGCCGGTGAAGGTGATCTGCGCCGCGATGCGCGTCACGGTGTAGGGACCGGCGCCGAGCCCCACGAGGCTGTCGTAATCGGTCGGTCGGAACTCCAGCTCGTTGTCGAGGGTCGCGTTCGTGCCGCGGATGTTCTGGATCTTCACGCGCACGCAGTTGTTCGCGGCGTCGCACACCTTCACCCACTGGCCCTCGAGGAAGCCGTCGACGAGCCAGCTGCCGGCGTTGCGCGTGAGGCGCCAGTGGTTCTTGCCGTCATCGCCCAGCGTGATGGCGATGGAGCCCGCGCCGTCCCACGCACCCTGGCGCGTGACGGCGTTGACCGTCGTGCCCGACACCGTGCCGGTGCACCCCACGAGCGGCGTCGTCGTGGTGAAGCTCTTGCCGTCCGCGGCCACCGACAGGATCGTGTAGATCGTGCCGCCGCAGGCGCCGAGGCTGATCCGCATCCCGGCCTTCAGGCCCTCGTCGATGAAGCTGCCGGTGTCGCTGCCGTTCACCCGAGTGACCGTGCTGCCCGAGAAGGACAGGTTGCCGAGGAAGACCCGCGACTGGACGTCGCCGCCGATGATCGCGTACTGGGCCGGCGAGATCGGCGTGCAGTTCGCGCCGTTCGCGTCGCAGATCGCGGTGACGTCCACGAGCCCGTCGGGCATGATCGCGATCTTCACGTCTGTCGGCGTGTACGGCGGCGTGTTCGGCACCGGCAGGTGCGGCTGCGTCGTCAGGCGGATGAAGTAGCCGTCGCTCGGGCCGGGGATCGTGCACGCGGCGTTGCCGCACTGCTGCACGACCGTGTCGGTGCCGGTCGGGATGATGACGACGTTCGCGCTCTCGTCGTCGTACACGAGCACGTCGCTGCGCTGGTTGCCCGACCGCAGGTTCGGGAACCTGTAGGACGTCGTGATCGTTCCGCCCTGGCCCCAGTTGATGACGGCGACCGTCGGGTCGTCGGCGACCGAGTTCTCGCGCGCCTGGAGCGTCAGCAGCACCGGGCTGTTCCAGTTGGTTCCGTCGAAGCTCAGCTCGTACCAGGTGCCGGTCGTGTCGGTGTGCTTCACCCAGCGAGAGCCGAGGCCCGGGTCGAGGATCTGCAGCAGGCGCTGAGAGTCGGCATCCATCGTGATCTTGACGGTCACGGTGAGGGCACCCGGGTCCTTCGCCAGCTGCACGAGCACCTGGTCGTTCAGGCGCGTGGTCGCGTCGCCCTCGATCACGATGCCGCGGTCGTCGAGTGCGCAGAGGTTCGGGGTCGCGGCCGTGCACGTCGGCGACGGAGCGACGTGCACCGCGTAGACACCCGGCGTGTCGTTGTCGTAGACGGTGACGTTCACCTGGCGCACGGCGGCGCCGTCGAAGCTCTTGTCGGCGGAGATGACCGAGTGCTGGATGACGACGGTCCGGTCGCCCTCCGAACGCGGGTCGTCGACGGCCCAGATGTACACGTACTGGTCGGCGGCCCAGTCGCCGTTCGTGAAGGTCAGGACGACCGCGCGGCCCGCATCGTCGACGATCTGACCGTTGCGGACGTAGTGGCGCTGGAAGTCGCTCTTCTGCGAGCACTCGCCCAGTGCTCCGGTGCCGACGCACAGCCAGATCGTGTCGCCGATGCCGTCGGTCAGGCCGTAGCCCGTCGGGTTCTGCAGCGTGTTGTTCGCCTCTTCGGACGGCGATCCGGCGGCCGAGACCGTCACGTAGACGTTCGCGGCCGGGGCGTGGCTCAGGTGCACCTTGTAGCTGTCGACCTGGGTGATGGGTCCGGTCGTGGTGCCCTCGCGGACGCTCGTCGAGCTGCCCGTCTCGGTGATGACGACGACGCCCTTGTCCGGTGTGGCGAGGTTGTAGGCCACGCCGTCGACGACGATGCCGTTGTAGCGCGGGTCGAGCGAGGTGACCATGTGGTTGACCGAGCCCGAAAGCCCCTCGAGCTCGCGGGTCACGATGTCGGTCGTGACGTCGCCGGCGACCGAGATCTGGTCGCTGCCGAGGCCGCCGATGACCCGGTAGGCCACGCCGTAGGCCGTGGAGAGGACGAAGAACTGGTCGTCGCCCTCGAGCCCGTCGACCTCGACCACCTCGACGGTCGTGTACTTGACGTTCAGGCCCGCGCCGTAGATCGCCTTGTCCGTGATGACGAAGTCGTCGGCGAACTCCGTGCCGAGCACGACGAGCTTGTCGAAGCCGGTGCCTCCGTCGACGTTGACGGGCGCGTTGACGTTGTACTGCACCTCGTCGTCGCCGCCGCCGGCGCGGATGTCGAGCGGGCGCGAGGTCGAGAAGCCGAGCCCGATGACCGGCACCGCGACATTGTTCGCGTCGCGCGGGATGACGTCGTCCTGCCACATCGTGTTGTCGAGGTCGATGTTCGAGCCCACGAGGTGGTTGTACGTGATGTGCGCATCGGCGTTGTTGCAGACCTTGTCGCCGTTGTTGTCGAGACGGATGCCGCTCGCCAGGGTGCAGATGCCGTTCACGACGCCGTCGAGGTCGCCGGCGCCACCGTCGATCGGGAACACTCCGCCCGCCGGGGTGAACGTCACATCCTTGATGTCGCAGATGCCGTCTCCGTTCGCATCCGTGTCGCAGACCGCGGCGATCGCGAACGCGCGCACGACGAACAGGTCGTTGTCGTCGTCGCCGTTGAGCTGGATCTCGGCCTGGTTCGAGTACACGGTGAACGAGTCGTTCCCGGTGCCGCCGGAGGCGAGGAGCGGGGCGTGCGGGCCCGGGCTCAGCCAGCCGCGCGTGGTCGGCACGAGGGCGGGGAACGTGTCGGCGGGCAGCAGTGCGCCCTCGGTCGCATCCCGCTTCGATCCGAAGATCTGCCCGATCTGGAACGTGTCGTCGCCCGCGCCGCCGTCGAGGGTCATCGTCGCCCGCGTGTCGTCGACGTAGAAGGCGTCGTTTCCGCCCATGCCGTACACCGTGATGCGGCCGTTGACTGCGGCGTCGTACGTGATGCGCTGGACCATCCAGCTCGGCTCGTTGCCGACGGTGCGATCGCGGTAGGCGCCGATTCCGCCGTCGGCGGCGCCCGAGCCGGCGAGCAGGGCGATGTACGCGGGCTGGTCGGCCGTCTCGGTCGGCGTGCCGCACACGGCCGGCACACCGGACGTCGTGAACGGCGTCTCGTTGTCGATGCAGGTCAGGGCGCGCATCAGGAAGATGTCGTCCGTCGGCTTGCCCGCGCCGTTCGCCGAGACGGGGGCGTCGTAGCCGTACACCGCCAGGTCATCGACACCGTCGTTCGGAGCGCCCGTGTCGAGCACCTCGATGTTGTCGTTGCGGATGTTGCCGTGGCTGCCGTTCGTGTAGACGACGTAGTGGTCGCTCTCGCCCTGGCCGTCGAGGTTCAGCACGTGGCCGGCGCCGACCCCGTAGCCGGCGGGGGCGGTCAGTCCCGCCGGGCTCGTCAGGACGTTCATGGACTGGAGGTACCAGACGGTGATGCGGTCCTCGCCGTCCGCGGTGTTCGACGCCGAGGTGGCGTTGCCGTGGACCGTCGTCTTCGAGCCGAGGAAGATGTAGCCCTGGTCGCCCCAGTGGGTCTTCGAGCCCGCATCCGTCTGGACGAGGTCGAGACCCGACGGGTCGCCGAGGGTGATCGTATCGGCGTCGCTGCCACCCCAGATGTTCGTCTGGTTGGCGGTGTTCGTCGACGGCGCGCACGAGCCCATCGGCTCGTCGCCCGGGCCGCCTGCGGTGACGACGCATCCGGCGATGATCTTGCCGCGGAGGATCATCGTGGTGCCCCACTCGGGGGTCGGGTTCGCCAGGGTGCCGCCGGTGTCGAGGTTGCCGTAGTCGCCGCGGATGTCGATGGTCTTCGCGGCCAGGATCTGGGAGTTCTGGTGGGTGACGACGTCGTCGGCCACCTGGAGCTCCACCGAGCCCTGCTCGGCGAAGACGGTGCCGTTGGGGACGATGCGCGGGGCGTCCGCATCCTGGTTCGGCAGCCGCGTGCCGGACTCGGCGAAGCGGGCGCTGCCGTTCTTGATGAGGTAGAGGTCCTCGCCCAGGGCCGTCGATTCGGCCACCGTCAGGACGATGTTCCCGGTCAGGGAGTGCGCCAGTACGAGGCGCAGGTACTTCTGGGTCTCGGTGTAGTAGATGCCGCCGGTGGCTTCGAGACCCACGTCGTCGCCCGCCATCGCGAGGGAGGCGTCGGACGTGCCGTCGGCGTTGTTGCCGCAGTACAGGTTCACGCACTCGAACGGAGGCGCACGGTTCGAATCGACCAGGACGTGCTTGGAGAGCAGGCCGATCGAGCCGCCGTTGGCGTCGATGTCCACGCTGTCACCGCGGACGTTGTCCACCGAGTCTGCCCGGGCGTTCAGCACCGAGCCGCCCGTGGTGCGCAGCGACACGTTGCCGGTGGAGAGGCTCGTGGTGCCGAAGGTGTAGATCGTGTTGATCGGCATGTCGCCGGTCAACTCGTCGATGTAGACGCCCTGCGTCGTGCCGTCGCCCGCCGTGTCATCGACCGTCAGCACGCCGTTGGAGATGCCCGTCGGGTGACCGTAAGCCGTGTCGACCTCGAGGAAGTCCGTCGGGAGGCCCACACCGCCGAGACCGCCGGCGAGGCCCGCGTACATCGTGATGTTGCGGCCCGCGACGTCGATCGTGGGTCGGCCGTCGGCATCCAGGATCCGCAGGAGCGAGCGCAGGATGACGTCGCCCTGCGTCGAGATGATGCTGCCGACGAGCATGTCGCCCACGAGTTCGTCGGCGGTGATGTCGCCGTTCGTGCGGAGGAAGATCTGCGGGACGTCGCCGGCCATGCCGGGGTCGTCGACCGGCCCGGCTGCGGCACCGCCCGTCCAGGCGACGTCGGTGTGCGCCACGATGTTCACCGTGGTGTCGGGTGTCGTGTCCGCCGAGACGACGTGGGTGCCGCTGTCGATCGACGAGGTGAAGCAGGTCTTCGGCTCTTCGCCCCCGACCGAGACGTGGCACACGTCGATGTCGTCGCCCGCCCGGAGGGTCATCTCGTAGGTCGAGTCGATCTCGTTCGCGGCGACCGTGCCGAGGGCGCGGAGGATGTGCGCGAGGTTGGCATCGGTGCCGTCCGGACGGAAGTGCGTCTGGTAGGTGTGCGAGTCGGGCGGCAACGGCCCCGAGTCGGTGAGCGCCGGGTTGTACTGGTTGTAGTACGTGTAGCCGTAGTACGACGTCCCCGGGTTGTACAGGTCCACCTCGACGAGGACGAGTGCCCCGGTGTCGTTGCCGGCCTTGCTGTCGTTGATCACGACGTCGATGTCGTCGCCGGCGTTGATGTGGTCGATGACGACGGTGATGGCGTTCGTCAAGGCCTCGTCGGTGCGGCGGAACGTCGTGATGTCCAGCACCGCGTCCTTGCCGGCATCCACCGTCACGACCACGTCGTGCAGGCACGGGGCCGAGCCGTACCCGACGCAGAACTCGGGATCCGGGTGGATGAACTTCACGAGCTCCACCTCGATCGGGTTGCGCTCCGGGTCGGGGTTCGCGTGCGTCGGGCTCTGGTGGCCGATGTCGCCGAAGGGGGCGCTGAGATCGAGGACGTTCGTGCGGATCAGCTCGTGGCCGGAGCCGGAGAGGATGTCGCCGGACTCGTTGTGGATCCACGTGGTGCCGATCGGGTTCTCGATGTAGTCGTCGAGCCGGATGAACGGCTGGCGCACCGAGCACGTGTGGGCGCACGAGTTGTAGATCTTCACGAGCGTCGTCGGGAAGCGGTAGTGGATGTCGAAGTCGAACGACGACGCCGGGCCTGCCTCGTTGAGTCCGGGCGAGTTGACGCCGGTCCCGGGCGGGATGGTGTCGACGCGGATGTCGATGCGCGGCGAGTTCGCCGTGTTCACCACATCGATGATGTTCGTCACCATGTTGAGGTTCGAGGCGTTCAGCAGCTTCACGTAATCCCACGTCTGCTGGAACTCGAAGCTGCCGCCGCGGCCCCAGATCACGCCGCCGTCGGTGCTGCCGTCGGGGCCGCCGAGTCCGCTGAGGTCGTTCGTGAGGAACCGGGCCTGTGCGCCGTGGTCGTAGATGATGTCGTCGACCGTGAACGTCGTGCCGGTCAGCTGACCCGTGGTGTGCGTGTTGGTGAAGGGGTTGTCCTCGTAGCAGTGCCCGTTGTCGTCGCACACGCGGACGTTGACGATGTTCGTGATGTTGCCGGCGGAGTCCACCTCGAGCACGGGGTTGGGCTCGCCGAGCATGATGACGCGCACCTGCCAGAACGTCTGGCGCGACAGCGACGTGGCGCCGTGGCTGTTCGCGTCGCCGAAGTCCAGGAAGCCGCGGGAGCGGGAGTCGTCGCGGTTGAACGTGCCGTTCTGCTGGTTGACGGTGACGGTGAGGTCCGCCGTCCGGATCAGCGAACCGCTGCGGCCGGTGACCTTCGCCAGGGTGGTCGCGTCGATCGTGGCGTCCGCGTTGGATGCCCCGCCGAAGCACGAGCAGCGAGCGTGCGCGTGGGACGTGACGTTCCAGTTCAGGTACTCGGCGATCAGCTGCGTCGCGACCTGCCCCTCGATGTCGGCGGTCGTGTCGAGGACCACATCCGTGGTGCCGCGGACGTAGACGAACGTCTTCGCGTTGGATCCGGCGCCGAAGGCCGAGACCCCCGTGTCGGAGCGCGCCTCGATCGAGACGGGGTCGACGAACGAGTGCAGCAGCACCTGGCGGCCGGTCACCGTGCCCGACAGCAGCACCCGGGTCGATGCGGATGCGCCCCACAGCGACGGTGCGCCTTCGCCCACGTGGATGTCGGTGTAGGTCTTCGCCGCCCCGGCGAAGGTGCCGAGCTCGGCGGTGCCCTGCGCATAGCCGTAGAGCGCGGTGTGCGCCTCGACTGTGGCGGTGCCGTTCTGCGAGACGAGCGCCCCGGCGATGCTTGCGAGAGTCGTGTAGTCGATGTGCGCGGTCTCGCCTCCGGAGCCGCCGGCGAAGAGCCCGCCGGAGTCCGAGGACGCCTTCACATAGGGGTTGAGTGCGCCGTTCGCGGAGATCGTGAGCGCGCCGAGGGAGGTGAGCGTCGCCCCGGATTCGACCGACACGGTGCTCGTCATCCGGACGTCGGCCCGAGCCTGCGCGTCGTTGACCGAGATGAGACCGCCGCTGTCGTTCGACGAGATCGCCTTCGCGTTGGCGTGCCCGTCGGTGGAGACCTGCATGCTGCCGCCGGTGACGGATGCGCCGCTTCCGACCGTCGTCGTGACGGTGGCGTCGACCCAGGCGAACGAGGCCGCCGTGCTGACGCTGATCGCGCCGCCGCCGCCGCCCGTGGCCGATGCGGAGACGACCTGGTCGCCGCCGATCGCCGAGAAGGGGACCGTCGCGCCGATGCCGTCGAGCTTCTCGTTCTTCGGGCCGGGGCCGGCGACCGGGGCGATCGCGAAGATCAGCTTCTGGACGTTCGCGCCGGCACTGGTGAAGTCGATGCCCTCCGTGCGGAACGTGTGCGTCCCGCCGCTGAAGGTGAAGCTGACGCCGTCGACCGTCGTGGCGCTGTTCGAGATCGCGATCGCGCTGCCGCCCGAGGTGTTCGAGAACTGGTACCCGCTGGAGTCGCAGCCGGAGACCGGGCAGCCCACCACGTAGTAGCCGTGGCCGTCGAACAGGCCCGTGATGGGTGCCTGGTTCGCGGCGGTGATCGTGTAGATGATGCTGCTGCTGCCGCTGCCGGAGATGGAGAGCGGGGTGACGCTGTGGCTGCCGGCTCCGCAGTCGGCGGCGCTCGCGGTCGCGTGGCACTTCGTGTCGGCGAACTGGTAGCTCTGACCGCTCTTGCGAATGATCCAGTAGTAGGCGCCGTTCACCAGGCCGATGCTCGTGGTGACCCCGAGCGCGACGCTCGACGTGTAGAAGCGGACGATCTGGCCCGAGCTGAAGCCCATGTCGTCGAACGAGTTGTTGCTGTCGGCATCCACCGCGAAGTAGACGTTGTTCGTGTCGGTGCCGGTGGTGGCCACCCACGCGCTACCGTTCCACTGCGTGTCGACCTGTCCGGACGTGAACGTCGCGTTCGTCGTCGGGGCGTGGTAGGTGACGTAGTCGCCGTTGTGGAAGCCGCTCGTGCCGGTGACCTTGCCGCCGGAGACATCGCCGGCGTTGACGTTGTCCGTCGTCGTGGACGCGCCGACCGGCCGCAGCTTGATCGTGTGGTCGTCGACCTTGTACACCTCGTACAGCGTGTTGGCCGTCAGGCCGCCGATCGCCGACAGCGGGCTTCCGCTGACGAGCTGGTAGAGCAGCACGTCGCCCGTGTTGAGGCCGTGCGAGCGGGTGCCGAAGCTGATGGTGTCGAGTGTCGTGTCGACGTTCGAGTCCGAGAAGACGACGCCCAGCTGCACCGTCGTCGCGTCGATCACGATGATCGAGTAGGTGCGGCCCGGGGTCAGACCCGAGATCGTGGGCTGGCCGAGCGTGTTGTACGTGACCGTGTCGCCGGTGTTCGAGTTGTGGTTGGCGCCGAAGGTGATCGTGTGCGCCGTGCCGTCGACACCTCCGACGGCGTCGAACGTGCCGTCGGATGCCGCCGGCAGCGGCGGGTTGGCCTGCGCCGAGAGCGTCACGAGGCCGCCGGCCACGATGGATGCGCCGCCCGTGATCTTCGCCGTCGACGTCGGCTTCATCCACGCCGTCGCGCTGAAGGACGAGACGTTCAGCGCACCGCCGGTGGCGCTGTAGGTGCTGGCGTCGGCGTCGTACGAGCTGATCGCCTTGGCCGAGATCGCACCGCTCACGCGGATGACGGATGACGGGCCGCCGAGAGTGACGCCGACGGTCGGCGTTCCGTGCGCCGTCGACGACGAGCTCGCGATCTCGATGAGTCCGCCGCCGATGTTCCTGATGCCGGCCTCGGACAGGTCGTTGCTCTGGGCGAGGAGCGTCAGCGTCGCGGCGCCCGTCGTCGAGTTCACGCCGTCGAACACGCGCACGTGCCCGAGCAGATTGACCTCGGTGTCGCCGGATGCGATCGCCGTCGGGTTCGCGTTCGGCTGGGCGCTGATGATCGCGCCGCCGGTGCGACGGTAGAAGGAGTCGGCGTAGTTGCCGGCCAGCGCCCGCAGCAGCACCGTTCCCTTGGGTGCGGCGACGGTGGCGCCCGCCTCGACCTCGGCCTTGGTCGATGCCTGCGCCGTCGCGGTCAGGTCCGCCGACCCGACCGACAGGCCGAGCGCGAAGTTCTCCTGAACCACCGAGGCATCGGCCGTGTTCGCCGTGATGAAGGTCGTGCCGTCGAAGTTGTGCCAGGCCTCGACCGTGACGTTCGAGTCGGTGCTGCGCGCCGAGCCCGAGCCGACGATCGCGGAGCGGATCTGCGAGCCGTCCGTGGCCGTCACGGTCGCGCTGCCGATCGCGGCCCCGAGACCGAGAGCAAGTGCCCGGTAGATGCCGGCGGCCGAGGTGCGCACGTCGCTGCGGACGACGATCGCGTTGGACGTCGTCAGCGTGCCGCCCACCAGGGCCTTGACGCTCGGCGAGACGGTCGCGTCCTGGCTGCCGATCGAGACGCCGGCTCCGAGGCCGCCACTGAAGCCGCGGCCCTCTGCGAGCGCCCGCGCGTCGACGAAGGTCAGGACGTTCGCGGCGCCGATGGTTCCCGTCGTGCCGTTGAACTCGGCGGACACGCTGCCCTTGCTCTCGGCGGTGCCGGAGACGAGGCCCACGCCGACGCCGAGACCCGCCGCCAGCGAGTACCCGTCGACCTGCGAGTCGCCGAGCGAGCGTGCGATGACGTTGAGCGTGCCGGAGGCGGAGGTCGAGGTGCCCGATCCGACCGATGCCACGATCGTCGGCGAGTTGGTCGCCTTGGCCTTGGCCCCGGAGATGCCGGCCCCCAGTGCCGCACTGCCGAGCGAGGCGCGGGCGAAGGCGGGCGCCACGACCGTCGGCGAGTTGTCGCCGATGATGGAGTTGTAGACGTACGTGGGGCGGATCGCCGCGCCGGCGGCGTCGGTGTTGTAGCGGGCGCGCACCGTGACATCCGGGCCGCTGAGCACGCCGTTGCCGAGCGTCCGGGCCCGCACGGTCGGACGGAGGTCCGCTGTCGTCTCGATGAAGCCGACCGTGACGCCCACGGCTGCGCCGAAGCCGACGGCATCCGCGATCGCCGTGACGACGGCCGCCGCATCCAGCAGGACGTTCCCGCCCGTCGCACGCACCTCGGCGCGGTCGCCGAGGTAGACGTCGACGGTCGGCGTCGCCGTCGCGGTGCCCTGCGTGTAGGAGCCGCTCGCGAGGAGGGCGAAGCCGGCGGCGACGGCATCCGCGTACACGTGCGCGGTGTAGTCGGTGGCGATCGTGATGCCGCCTCCGGTCGTCGCGACGTAGGCCGGGTCGCTCGCGTTGGCGGCGGCGTTGCCTTCGCTCGGACCGACGTAGCTGGCGACGGTGGTGTTGTCGGTCGTGTGGATGAAGACGAGCGACCCGCCGAGCAGCGACACCCCGACGTTGGTGCTCGAGGCGGTCGGCGTGCTCGTTCCGCCTGCCGTCATCGAGAGCGAGCCGGCGGTGACGTGCGCACGGTCGTCGATGTGGGTCGCGATGGTGCCGGTCGTGGTGGCCTCGAGGGTGACGCCCGACAGCGAGATGGGCGCGACCTGCACCGCGGTGCCGGTGACACCGGCGTTGGCGGTCCGGGTGGCAGTGAGGGTCACGGCCCCGGAGCCGAGGGTGACGGTCTCGTCGAAGCCGATGTAGGCCTCCGTGGTGCCCGAGACGGTCGCGGTCGGGTTCGTGATCAGGATGTCCGCCACCGCGGCGAGGCCCACCATCTTGGCCGTGGCCGTGGCATCGGGCGTTGCGATGGCGGTGATCGTCAGGCCGGTGCCCGACACGGTCTTGCCGTTGCCGACGAAGGCGCGCGTGGTGCCCTGCGAGCGGGCGTCGGGCTGCAGCAGCTGGACGCCGAGCGCCCCGCCGGATGCACCGCCCGCCATGGCGGTGGCGTCGTCGTCCGAGGTGGCGCTGACCGAGACCGTCCCCGACACCGTCGCGCCGCCGAGGGCGGCTTCCGTGGCCGCGTTGACCACGGCGAGCGCGTAGGCGACCGAGACGGCGATGATGCCGACCGCGATGATCTTGGATGCGTCCGCGGTCGCCGTGTTGTGCGAGTTCGACGTCGCCGACGCTGTCGTGCCGCTCGTCACCTGGCCGAGGTAGTTCGCCTTGGTGCCGCCCGAGACGGTGGCGCTCGGAAGCTTGACGTCGACCGAGAGCAGGCCGATGGTCGGGCCGTCCGAGGTCGCCGTGGCGTTGTCGGTCGAGTCCGCGGTCACGGTGAAGGAGCCGCTGCCGCCGGCGCTGCCCGAGTCACCGCCGGCGATGGTGTCGCCGCTGACGGTGGCGAGCGTCTCGGTGCCGGTCATCGCCACGCCGCCGAAGCTCGCGAAGTCGCTCGTGGCCAGGGCATCCATGTGCGCGTCGGCGTTGATGGTGAACGACGATGCCGACGTCACGGAGCCGTTGAGCTTCGCGCGCACCGCTCCGGACACGGTGGCCGTGACGCTCATGAGGGCGAAGGATCCGCCGAGCGAGACGCCGCCGCCGCGGATCTTCCCCTCCGCGACGTTCTGGTAGCCGCCGCGCGCGCCGTTGACGAGGTGCGCGTCGATGCTGACGGCGCCGGAGAGCGCGGTGTTCGCGGTCGACTCGATGACGGCATCGGTGTCGCTCGAGACGGTGGCCTGCGACACCACGACGGTGACGGAGCCCACGAGCCCGGCGGAGACGACCTTCGTGTCGGTGAGCCCGTCGTTGCTGGCGATCGCGGTGACCGACAGGCTCGCGGTCTTCGTGGGCGTCGACGGGATGCTGCCGCCGAAGGACGCCTTGGTGGAGCCGGCGATCGTCACGAGGCTCTTCTGGGCGCTGACGCTCAGCCCGCCGACGGCGAGCGACGTGGCGGATGCCTCGGCGACATTGGTGGCCGTCGCGTGGATGTCGACGGCACCGCCGGGTGCCGAGACCGACGAGTTCGAGAGCACCAGCGCCTGCGTGGTGGCCGAGGAGGTGATCTGGGCGTCGGCGATGTTCACGGCAGCGGCACCGAGGCCGCCGATCGACACGATGATGATGTCGACGGTCGCCGTGTTGCGGCTCGTCGCGCCGACCTCGACGCCGGCGGCACCTGCGGTCAGGTTGCCCTCGACGCTCGCCGTCGTGGCGCCCGCCACCAGAGCGGACGGCACGGCGACGCTCACGCCGAAGAGCGCTCCGCCCGCACCCATGCCGGTCGTGGTCGTCGCCGTGTTCGTCGAGGTGGCGGTGAACTGGATCTTGCCGCTGCTCGAGATGCTCTGGTTGTTGTCCGCGTCGGACGACGTGGCCGAGACGACGGCGCCCGACCGCACCTCGGCGTCGGCGATGCTGACCGCGATACCGGCGAGGCCTGCGGCTGCGACCACGACGAGGTCGGCCTTCGCGTCGTTCGCGCCGTTCGCGGTGACCGAGACGGATGCCGACGACGTGACGTTGCCGTCGAGCTGCGCCTTGGTGGCTCCCGAGATGAGAGCCTGCGCCGCGAAGATGGCCGCGGTGCCGAAGAGCGCCGCTCCGACGTTCTCGCCGTGGGCGATCGCCTCGTTGCGCTGGTTGGCGCCGCTCATGCGCGCCGTGACGTTGATGGAGCCGGAACTCGTCAGAGAGGCCGTGTTCGTCACGGCGGCGACGATGTCGGCGCCGGCCGCGATCTCGGCCTTCGCGAAGGCGACGTTCGCGCCGACGGCGGACACCCCGACCACGATCACGTTGGCATTCGTGCGGTTCTCGGCCACGGCGTCGACGGTGATCGAGGTCGAGCCGGACACGATGCCGGAGATCGTCGCCGTGGTGTGACCCGAGACCGTCGCGACGGCGATCATCGCCTGGATGCCGAGGCCCGCCAGCGAGACGCCGATCGTCTCGGCGTCGACCACGTTGTGCGCGTCGGCCTGGACGAGGACAGCGCCGCTCGTGTTGACGGAGCCGCCCAGCTCGGCCTCGGTGTCGCGGTCGCTCGTGGCCGAGTTGTACGTGACGCCGGCCGCGCCGATGCCGCTGGTCGCGTTGACAGTCACCGGTGCGATCGGCTTGCGGTCGCCGACGGCCTTGACCGTCACACCGCCGGTGAGCACTCCCCCGCCGGTGGTGAACGATGCCGCGCGGGTCGTGCCGGTGTAGCTGATGATGGCGACGACGCCGCTGATGCCGACACCGACGCCGCCGACCACGCCGATGGCCCATGACGTCGGCGTGAAGTGGTCGGTCGCGGTCACGGTGATCGCGCCGATCGCGCCCTCGGCGCCGAGCGGCACCGATCCGATCGTCGCCAGCGTGTCGCCCGAGATGTCGATGACCGAGACGGCCGCACCCGCGCCGCCGAGGGCGATCGTGATGCCGATCGCGTAGCCCGACACCGTCTTGTTCGAATCGGCCGTCACCGTGATGCCGCCGGTGGCCTTCGCGACCGCCGCACCGCCGTCGATGTGCGCCTTCGTGGCGCTGGTGTCGGTCAGGAAGAGGATCTGCCCGCCGATCGCGACGGCTCCGACGGAGCCCGTGACCGCGATGATCGTGATCGTCTCGTCGAGGTCTGCGACGACGCTCACGCCGCCCGCGCCGGCCGACACGTACGCCGTGCCGTAGATGCCGGCATCCACGTTGCCCTTGACGTTGAGGATCGCGACGCCGACGCCGATCGCCCCGGCGCCGCCTGCGACCGCCCCCGCGATGACGAAGACGTCCACGCTCTCGCGCGCGGTGACGGCCACGCCCTGGTTGGCGTGCACCCGGCCGTAGATGCCGGAGGTGATGCCCGCCGGGGGGGCCGGCTGGGTGAACTGCTGCGAGACCGCGCTGCTGTCGCCGTAGGAGCCGCCCACCGTCGAGTTCGACTGCGAGGCACCCGACGTCACGCGGAAGCGGTAGTCGTCGTCGGCGTTTTGCCACCGGCTGGTGTCGAGGTTCGGCGTCTGGTCGGCGTCGGCGATCGCGACGAGTGCGCGGTAGTGGTGGCCGCCGAAGGTGACATAGGCGTTGGCGGCGTAGGCGCCGTGCAGCACGAACGCGGTCGAGGTGTCGGTCGGGGCGCCGCCCAGGGCGGACTTCCAGCCCTGGGTGCCGCCGCCCGATGCCGTGTCGTCGGCGACCTGCTGGCCGCTGTCGCTGCCGCCGCCGTCCGTGGCCGTCTGCGGGTGGTCCTCGTGCCAGGTGGCGCCCTCGACCGGCGCCACGCCGGTGGAGTTCTGCTTGGCGATCCAGGTGTGTCCGCCCGGCGTGGTGACGACATCGCCGGTCGAGTAGTGCTCCGTCGGGCTCCAGGCTCCGCGCTGGGGACCCGTCGCATCCGACGAGTACGACGACGTCGGTGCGGTGCCGATGGACCACACCGAGACGGCGCCCGCGGCACCCACGAACCCGCCGCCGACCGACACCGCGTAGGACTGCACGTTCTTGATGCCGAGCGCGGTCACCGACACGTCGTGTCCGGCCCACACATCCGTGCCGACCGCGAGGTACGCGTTGGCGGTGATGGATGCCACGCCGATGTCCACGCCGCCCGCCGCGCCGACGAAGCCGCCCGCGACCCCGCCCGCGAAGGTGAGCGACTCGAACCGGTCGGTGGCCGTCACGATGACGTCCTGCGCGCTGTTGACGCCCGCGACGATCGTGTCGTCGCCCGTCACGAGCGGCGTGCCGTGGTCGTCGCGGTTGACCGTCGTACCGAGGTCGATGAACGCCCTGGTGGTCACCGTGAAGATGTTGACGCCGACGTTGACCGTGACGCCCACGAACCCGGCGCCGACGCCTGCGACGAGGCCGAACAGCTTCTCGTGGCTGTCCGACTGCACGATGAGTCCGCGACCGGTGCCCTGCGGGAAGCCGCTGCCCGAGATCGTGCCGCTGTCGACGCCGGAGAGCCCGGCCCCGTTCGCGAGGACGATGACGACGTTGTTCTGGCCGAGGTGCGCATCCGTCGTCTTGTCGACGACGGCGACGCCCACGCCGACGCCGACGCCGACGTAGCCGGCGGCGATCGAAGCGGTGATGAGGATGAGCTTCGAGTCGGAGTGGGCGAAGACGCCGATGTTGTTCCCCGCGCGCAGCGTCACGCCGTTGCCGGTCGTGGCGTTCGTGTACTCGTGGATGACGCTGACGCCGACCGTGCCGGCCACGCCGACCGTTCCGCCGCCGGCCGCCGCGTTGACGGAGATGACCGAGTCGAGCGCGTCTGCGTGGATCTCGATGTCGTCCGCCGCATTGACGATCGCGTTGGCCGCGATCGTCGCGTCGGTGTGCAGCTCCACGACCCGCACCGTGGCGGATGCTCCGACGCCGGCGCTGCCGCTGACGGCGATGGATGCCGCGATCCCGAGGGTGCGGAAGTTGTTGACGGCCGAGACCAGCACCGACTGGGTCGTCGCGGCGGCCGCGTCGTTCGTCGTGCACGCGACGTCGCCGCAGTTGATCTTCGCGCCGGCGCCGACGGTCGCGGAGGTGTGGACGGTGACGACCGCGATCGCGCCGGAGATGCTCACGGCGAAAGTTCCGCTGCCGCCCGCGGCGATGCCGATCGAGCCGAGGTAGTCGGAGTTGGATGCCGTGACCGCGACGCCCGTGAACCCGGGACGCGTGGGCGCGCTGATGGTCTGCGGGCCGAGGTCGGCGGCGGGGCCGGCGGGGAGCATGCCCGAGGGCACGAGGCTCTGGGAGCGGCCGCTGCCGGTCGAGGTGAAGTCGATGGGGTTCGACGCCTGCGGGATGTCGCTCGCGGTGTTGCAGTCGCTGGCCTTGCCCGTCGCCTCGCACTTGGTCTTCACGAGCTGCACGTGGTTCAGATCCACGATGCCGTTCACGTTGCCCGGCGTGAACAGGTAGTACGTCTGGCCGTCGACGAGTCCGCCGATCGGGGCGCCTCCACCGGCGCTGTAGACGACGGGGTCGCCGTTGTGGAGGGTCATGGGGGTGGTGCCGTCGTCCTTGTACAGGACGTACGGGAGGACGAGGTAGTCGCCGGCGACGCTGACCGCGTGCTCCGCGGTGAAACGCGGGCTCTGGTCGGCCTTGACGCCGGGGTCGGTGGTCGAGACGAACCGCTGGTTCTCGCCCATCTTCGCGCCGGCCGGCAGGAACATCGTGATGTAGCCGCCCTGGCACTGGGGCTCGTCGTAGTTCGGCGCGATCGGGGGGTCCAGGCCCGAGCACAGGCGGATCTCGGTCGGCGACACCACGAAGACGTAGTAGGTGCCTCCGTCGGTCAGGTTGCCGATCGCCGCGCCGCCGCCGGCGTCGTAGAGGACCTGCTGGCCGTTCTTGAAGCCGTGGTTGTAGCCGAGGTTGAGGATCGTGTGGTCCGCCTCGAGGCCGGTGCCGTTGATCGGGTCGAGCGGGCTCGTCGGGTACGGCGTGGGCCAGCCGCCCAGCCGGCCGCGCGGATCGAAGCGGATGTCGACGCCGTTCGTGGCGTAGGTGCCTGCGTTGACGACCGAGTGGCTGATGTGGCCCGCGAGGGCGAGCGCCGTGATCCTGGCGTTCGCGTCGATGAGCGCCGTGGTGGTCTTCGTGACGACCGGGACGGCGACGCCCGCGCCGACGGCTCCGGTACCGCCCACCGAGATGTTGCCCGCGATCGAGTACAGGGTCATGGCTTCGTCCGCCGAGACGATCACGTTGCCGCCGGCCCGCACGTCGGCACCGCTGCCGATCGTCGCGGTCGTGGTGATGGTGACGGCGGGCACGGTGACGTTGACGGTGACCGCGGCGGTGCCGCCGAAGGCCCCGCCCACCGAGATGCTCTTGATGTCGTCGCTCGAGATCGCCTGCACGACGACGTCGCCGTTCGCGCGCACCGTGGTGCCCGCGCCGATGGAGGCGGATGTCGTCTTGTGGATGACCTCGACATCGACGCCCACGCCGACACCCGCCGTGCCGCCGATCGCGAGGATGCCGGCGAGTGCGAGTACGGTCGTGTGGTCGGAGGCCAGGACGATCACGTCCTGCGTCAGGCCGGCGGGCGAGTTCGTGCACGAGACCCCCGCGCAGTTGACCTTGGCGTTGGCCCCGATGGATGCGGTGGTGGTGTCGGTGAGCACATCGACCGTGACCGAGCCGCCGACCCCTGCGGAGTCGCCGCCCGCCCCGCCGACCGCGAGCAGCAGGTAGTCGCCGGTCTGCTCGGCGTTGACGGTCAGGTCGCCGCCGGCGCGCACGTCGGCGCCGTCGGCGATGGATGCCGTCACGACCGTGTCGCGGACGGCCACGGTGACCGAGGCGCCGACACCGGCGCTGCTGGTCGAGATCGCGAGGTTGCCGCTCGAGAGCTTGGCCGTCACGGTCTTCTTCGCGTGCACGGTCACATCGCCGGCTACGTCGACGACGGAGTCGCCGATGCGCGCGCTCGTCTTCGGTCCGGAGCCCCCCTGACCGGCGACGAAGACGAGCACGGCGCCTGTGGCGGCGACGGAGCCTGCGCTCGCGCCGCCCGCGATGGCGAGGACCAGCCAGTCCTCGGCCGAGGTCGCCTCGACGGTGACCGCACCGCCCGCGCGGACGGCGGCGTTGTCACCGATCCACGCGCGGACATCGGAGTTCGACACCTCCACCACGACGGTGATGCCGACGCTGGCAGAGCTCTTGCTGAGCGACAGCGAGCCGCCCACATCCACGAGCCGGAGGTCGTCCGAGGCCTTGGCGGCGACCGTCTGACCCGAGCCGCCGACCGCGACCACCTGGTTCACCTGGGCGCCGTCGCCGATCCATGCCCGGGTCGTCACGTTGAGGATGTTGATGATGAACGCACCGGTGACCGCGACGCCACCGCTGCTGGCACCGCCTGCGAGCGCCACGTTCGAGAGCTTGAGCCAGTCGACCTTGCCGTCGAGCGGCTTCGGAACCTTCGGGACGAGCGGGATCAGCTTCGTGTTCGCCGTCAGGGCGATCGCGCCCGAGGCATCTGCGGCGGCGTTCGCGCCCAACGATGCCGACGTCGTGATCTCGAAGTAGTTCACGACGAACGATCCGCCGATGGCGGCGCCGTCGTTGGTCGAGAGCGCTCCGGCGATCGCGAGCGCCTGGATGCCGAAGTACCGCTGCGCGTTGATCGTGATGCCGCCGGCGGGCGCGGAAAGGACGGCTCCCGCATCCACCTGCGCGTACGTCTTCAGCAGCAGGATCTGCACGGCTGCACTGCCCGCGAAGGCCGTGCTCTTGCCACCGCCCGCGGCGAAGCCCCAGACGACGTAGGTGCCGCACTGCAGGGTATCGGCGGCGTCGCACTTTCCGGTCCCCGCCGCGGGCTGTGTGGCCTCGACAGTGATGCCGGTCTGACCGGTGATGTGCGCACCGGCGCCGACCTGCGCGAGGTTCGTGAGGTCTTGGACGTTGAGGCCGATCGCGGCGCCGACTTGGGCGCTGTCCGACTTCAGGTTGATGGCCGAGCCCATCGAGAAGGCGTTGGCCGTGGCATCCCACGAGCTGCGGACCACGACGGTGCCCGTCGTGGCGATCACGGTGGTGCCGGCGGCGATGCGCGCCGTGCTCGTCGCGGAAAGCCAGTTCACCGCGACGGCGGCGGCGACGCCCGTCGAGCCGCTGCCGGTGCCCGACTGGCTGCCGGAGGTCGAACTCGCACCGTTGGCGCCGTTGGAGCCGTTCGTGCCGCCGTTGGACGACGGCATCCCCGACGTCGCGCCACCCGTGCCCTGCGTGTTGGGGTTCTTGTTGTCGGAACCGGTGACCTGGTCCTTCGACTCCTTGTCGCCCGACTTGCCGCCTTCGTCGGCGCCCGACGCGCTCGCCGTCGACGTGGCTTCGGTGTGCGTGAGCGAGGTCGCGATCACCGAGACCGCGGTGCCCGTGACCGAACGGGCGATCTCGGCGAGGGTCGCCCAGCCGATGATCACGTTGACGGCGAGGTCGACGCCGATCGCGGCCTTCTTGCCCGCGGCCTTGGCGTCGCCGGTGGTCTTGACGCGCAGCTGGTGGTCTGCAGTGACCTTGACCTCACCGGTGTTCGAGAGCGCGGCGCCTGTGCCGATGCGCGCGGTCACAGTGTCGTCGACGCTGACGACGAGCGGCACGACGGGGGTGATGGCGACGGATCCGCTGGATGCCGTGCCGCCCTTCGCGGTGGTCGCCATCTCGCGCTGACCCCACGCCTGCACCGTGAGCCCCGCCCCGCCGGTGAAGGCTGCGCCGTCGGCGATCTCGGCGCGGACGCTGCTGCCGTCGATGACCTGCAGGGCGAAGGATGCGCCGACCCCCACCGCGTTGCCGACCTTGGCCGAGGCGGTCGCGGTGGCCGAGTCGTACTCGATGCTGCGCGCCGTGACCTCGGCGCCCTTGCCGCCGGCGCCGGTGAGCGTGACGTGGGCGCCGTTGGGCACGAGCGCCTCGGTCGTGTTGCTCAGGATGTTGAGCGCCAGGGCGCCCGCGACGCCGACGCTCGTCGCGTCGCTCGAGCCCGCGTACGCCGTGGCGACGATCTCGTGCTCCGGGAACCGGATCAGCTCGTCCGTCGTCGGCGAGGCCGGATACGTGTCGGTGGCGACGACGGTGGCCCCGGGCTGGACGACCCACTGGTGGCTGCCGTTGCGCTTGTAGAACCCGACCACGTTCGAGCCGTCCGCGGTGGTGAGGTGGAACCACGTGTTCTCGGCGATCTCGTCGGTCGGCAGCTCGGACTTCGTCTCAGCCGTGAACTTGGTGACGAACGTCCACGTGGAGCCCGCCTTCTTCCAGACGCTGCCGGCCGGGTGGCCGTCCTTGGCGAAGGTCAGCAGGTAGTAGCCGTCCGTCGCCGCGTCGGCGGGCAACTCGTCGACGGTGCCCTGGAGAGCCGCGTCGTCCTGGATCGTCCAGCTGGAGCCGTCGAAGGTGTAGGTTCCGTTGTGATCGGACCCGTCGGTCGTCTTGACGAAGTAGATGTCGTCCTTCGACGGTCCGGGCAGCTGCTCGCCGGACTCGACGATCTCCCAGTCGGAGCCCGTCCAGTGGCGCACCACATCGCTGTCGTCGGTCGTCTTCATGGTGGCGATGACCGCGAGACCTGCGGCGTTGATCGTGCTCGCCCCGGTCGTCGCCCGGTTGACGATGGTGACCTTCTGCACCGCGACGCCCGCGCCGATGCCCACGGACGCCTTCGTCGCCGAGTCGCCGCGGGCGGTGGCCGTGGCATCCGTGTTCGCCTGCGACTTCAGGGTGACCACGTCGCCCGACGTGATCGTGATGCCGTCTGCCAGCCATGCCTTCGAGGTGGTGGCGACCACGTTGATCGCGATGGCGCCGGCGATCGAGAGGGATGCGCCGCCGTTGTCGTTCGTGGCCGCCTTCGGCGTCGACGACGTGCTCGATCCGGTGCCGGTCTCGGACTGCTTCTGGCTGGAGGCCTTCGAGAGGTTGTCGTCCGCCTTCTTGTTGACATCCTTGCCGCCGGCGTCCTTGCCCTCGGACTTGTCGGCGCCCTTCGCGGCGGCCTTGGCGGTGGTCTCGACCTTCACGGCCTGGTCGGCCTGGAAGGCGACGGCCCCGGTGGCGGTGATGCTCCGCGCGCTGCCGGAGTCGGCGACGATGTCGTCGAGGACGGCCAGGGCGAGCGAGATGCCGAATCCGGCGGTGTCGCCGACGGTCGCCGAGCCTTCTGCCGTGGTGGTCGCGGTGACGGTCTGGGAGGCCGTGGCGGTGACGCTCGCGGCGGTGAGCGCGGAGGCGGCTGCGCCGATCGACGCGCTCGAGTGGAGGGTGGCAAGGGTGATGGCGACCGCGGGAACGATCGTGACGGATCCGGACTTGCCTCCGGCGGTGGCCTCCGTCGTGAGCGTGACGACCTGCGTCGCCGTGAGGCTCACTGCACCGGCTCCGGTGAGCGGGGGCCCGCGCGTCGGGTCGGCGACCTGCTGGATCCCGGCGTACACGATCTGCGTCACCAGGGTGAGGGCGAAGGATGCGCCGATCCCGACGGTCGCGTCGCCGTCCTGGGTCGCCTTGCCGGAGGCCTTGCCGCCGCTCTTGGACTGGGCGGTCATCGACACCGCGCCACCGCCGGCGATCGCGACGCCCGGCGGGATCGGTGCGGGCCCCACGGCCGGGTCGGAACGCAGGTCAGCGCGAGTCTGCTCATCGACGATGTCGAGGGCGAACGCGCCCGCGAGGCCGAGGGTGCCGCCGGTGTTGCCGGCGCCCGCCTCCGCCGTCGCCTGGAACGCGTGCGCGTCGTCGGCCCCGACGGTCTTGACCGTCGCGCTGAGGGTCAGCGCATGGGCCTGCACCGAGGCTCCGATGCCCACCTCGGCGAGGTTGCGCAGCATGACCTTCGTGACCGCGAGCGCCGCGCCGATGCCGATCGACGTCGAGTTCGTCGCCGTGCCCTTCGCGGAGGACGAGGCATCCGTGTTGTTCGTCGTCGTCAGCAGCAGAGCGCCCGTCGTCACGATGTGCGCGCCGTCGGCGACGATGGCCGTCGTCCAGGACTTCACCAGGTCGAACGCGATCGCAGCGGCGACCGAGAGAGTCGCTCCGCTCTCGTCCTGCGCCTTGGGCGTGTCCGTGCCGCCGCCCGCGCCGCCCTTCGTCTTGCTCGACGCGTTCTTGAGCTTGTCGTCGGACTTCGTGTTCGCGTCCTTGCCCGTCGTGTCGCCGTTCGTGTCCGGCGCGCCCTGGGCACTCGCCTCGGCGGTCGTCGAGGTCGTCGAGGTGCCGTCGGCGCGCATCGAGATGTCGCCGCCGGCGGTGACGTCGCGGTTGAGCGACGAGTCGGATTCGTGGTCGGCGGAGGTCAGCGCGAACGAGATCGTCGCGGCGAGCGTCGCACCCGAACCAGCGGTCGTCGCGCCCTTGGCCGTGGTCGTCGCCTTCGCCGTCTGGTCGGCGTGGGCGGTCAGTCCGCCGCCGAGCGTCAGCGCGGTGGCTCCGGAGAGGACGGATGCCGTGGTCTTGACGTTGTGGATGGCGATGCTCGCGACGCCCGTGAGCGTCGCGGTGGTGCCGCCGTCGGCGCCACCCGTCGTCTCGGTGGTGGCCTCGTCGGCGCCGGTCGCGGTGAGGGTCAGTGCAGCGATGCCCGCCGGCGCCGCGTCCGCGTCGACATCGGCGTCGACCAGCGTCGTCACCAGCGTCAGGGCGACGGATGCGCCCGCGCCGACAGCACCGGTGCCATCCGACTTGGCCGTGGCCGACGCGTGGCTCTTGGAGCTGCCGCGTGCACTGAGGGCGACGTTCTTGCCGTGGTACTGGCCGGTGCCGCGCAGGTAGGCCTGCGTGGTCGAGTCGATCTTGTTGACGGCGAGGGACCCGGCGATCGTGACGGTTCCCGAGCCCTTCTTGCCGGAGGTGGCGGTGGCGTTGTAGGTCGAGTCCCCGGTCGCGGGGTTGGATGCCGAGATGTCGACGCCGCCGGTCGCGGCGATGTCGGCCGCTTGCGCGAAGGCCTGCGTGAGGGCCGAGATGATGTTGATCGCGATGCCGATGCCGAGCCCGAACCCGGTGCTGCCACCGGTGCCGTCGGTCGTCCCGCCGTCGGCGGTCGTCGCGACGGTGTTGGTGCCGGCCGCGTGGATCTGCACGGCCCCGGCGCTCGAGATGAGGGCGCCGACGATGCGGGCGATCGTGGTGGCCGTGAGGACCGCGACGGCGAGCGCGCCGGCTACGCCGATCGATCCGTCGGACGTGTTCGCCTGCCCGTTGGCACGGCTCGGGTCGTTCGCGTCCTTCTCGTTCTGCGTCGCACCGCCCTTGCCGGCAGTGGCGCCCGGCGTGATCGTCGACGACTGGGTCGCGGTCACGGCGACGGACGACCCGGTGGTCGCCGTCGTGCTGGTGCTGTCGACCGCGGCGGTCGTCGTCTGGTCGAGGTGCAGCACCGCGATGCCGGCACCGCTCGTCGCGTCCTTCGCATCCGCCATCCCGATGAGGGTCGCGGTGTTCGTCGCGAGGATCGACAGTGCCCCACCCGCTGCGATGCGGGCCGTGCCGGCCAGCGTGGCGAGGGCCCCCGCGGTGACGGTGACGATGGCGACGGCGGCGTCGAAGCTGCTCGCGCTGGTGTTGCCCCCGGTCGAGCCGCCTTCATCCTTGCTGCTGTCGGATCCGACGTTCGCCTCGGCATCCACCGTCGAGGTCGCCGATACGGTCGTCGCACCGCTCGAGGTGATGACCGCGTTCCCGTCGACGAGTGCCGAGGCCTCCGAGTCGACGATGGCGAGATCGCCGTACTTCTTGTTCAGAACGAACTTTCCGACCGTCGAGGACGCCGTCAGAGTCGCGTCCCCGTTGGTCGCGGTGATCACGGTGCCTGTGCCCGCGTGAACGCTGGCGTTCGATGTGACGTTCACGGCGTAGGCAGTCGCGTGGCCGGCGTCGGGAGTGACGGATGCCGCGGCATTCAACGTGACCGAATCGGCGGTGAGCGTCGAGCCCGTGACCTCGATGGTGGCGACCGCGCAGTGCGTGACCAGCGACGCCAGGCACGTCAGCGACGGGGCCCCGGTGATGTCCTCGGCGGCCTCGAGGTCGATGGCGCTTGCGGCGATCGTGATGCCCGGGGCGACGGTGATCTCCTCGAAGGAGGCGAAGAGCGCCGCCAGCGCGAGGGTCACGTTCGTCGTGATCGTGAGCTTGTCGTGGCCCTTGCCGCCGAGCAGGCGCAGGTGTGTTCCGGCCGCCGTCGGGCCGTTGAACGACGTCTGCTCGAACGTGGGGCTCGCGTCGGTGGAGCGCAGCCGCAGCTGCGCGCCGTCCGCCTCGAGCACCGCGTTGTCATCGCTGTCGCTGAGGGTGAACTCGACGTCGCCGCCGCTGCCCGTGTCCGTGATGGGCTCGATGTTGGCGTACGTGATCGCCGTCGCGCCGATGTTGAGGACTCCCGAGTGTCCGTCGGCCGGCTGGGACGACAGGCCCGAGCCTCCCTGCGTCTTCAGGGTGTCGAAGCCGTCGGCACCGTCGAACGAGATCGCGATCGCCGGCGCTGCGCCCTCGAACACGATCGTGAGGGTGTCATCGCCGCCGGTGCCCACGACGTCGATGCGCGTCACATCGACGAGGTTCCGGGTCTCGCCGTCGAACGTCGCCGTGCCGTCCGCGTGGACGACGAGCGTCGCGTTCGCGGAGGTCATCTGGATGACCCACGGCGCGGGCGCGGGAGCCGCCGGCGCCGGTGCGCTCGAGTCGACGGGAGCCGGTCCGGGGTCGGCCGGAGCGGGCGCAGGAGCCGGGTCCGACGGAGCAGGGGCGGGCGCGGGAGCCGGGTCCGACGGAGCGGGAGCCGGGTCGGTGGGAGCCGGAGCGGGGTCGGTCGGAGTCGGTGCGGGGTCGCTCGTCACGATCGTCGGATCGCTGGGCGCCGTGGGATCGGTCGGCGCGGCCGACGGGTCCGAGCCGACGTCGAACGGGTGGACGTCCAGGAAGGCGGCCTCGCCGACGACATCGCCGACGGGAGCGCCGTGCGGAGCCGCATCGGCGGCCGGAAGCGAGAGGTCCGGCTGCGCGGCCGCGGGTGCGGCCTGCGCGCTGACGGGGGTCGCGCCGAGAATCGTCGCGGTGTTGGGCGCCATCGCCGTCACGGCGAGCGCCACCGACGTGACCATGGTCACGGCGGCGAACCACCCCGTCCCACGGCCGCGTCCCCACACGGTCCCAGCGTTCAAAGTTCCTCACCCGTCGGTACGAGAATCCGAAAATCCGTACGACGACGCGAGAAGCATCTGACCAGGTCAGCTCCCCCAAGCTTCACGGTCGGCGTCTGCTCATACCCCCAGCGGACGGATGAGCGGAACGATCCGAGGCCGAAGGTAGCCCGCGCGTCACGCGGACGTCAAGGGCTTTCATCAGCGGATCTGGGTGAACACTCAGGAAAGAGCGACATGCCGAACCCGGCATACGGGCTCTGACCGGGGATTTACTGCAGGCCGCTGTAGACGTGCAGGCCCTTGAAGAACATGTTAACAATGGTGAAGTTGAACATGACGGCGGCGAAGCCGACGATCGACAGCCAGGCCGATCGGGTGCCCCGCCAGCCCCGGGTGGCACGGGCGTGGATGTAGCCCGCGTACAGCACCCAGATGACGAAGGTCCACACTTCCTTGGTGTCGAAGCCCCAGTACCGACCCCACGCGTCATTCGCCCAGATCGATCCGGCGATGAGCGTGAAGGTCCAGCCGATGAAGCCGATGATCGCGAAACGGTAGGCGAGCGATTCGAGCGCGTCCGCCCCGGGCAGGGTGCGGAGGAAGCCCGGGCCCGTCTTGACCGGCTTCGCGTCCGGTCCGGCCGCGGACTCCTCGATGATCTTGCGCTCCCGCCGCGCCTGCATGAGCTGCGCGACCGACAGGCCGAACGCGATCGCGAACAGGGCCGTCGACAGCGATGCGACGAACACGTGGATGACGAGCCACACGCTCTTGAGCGGGTCCATCAGCGGGGTGATCGGCACGTAGAAGCCGACCATCGCGCCGCCCATGAGCAGCACGACCAGACCCGTGATGAAAGCGCCGAGGAATCGCAGGTCGTAGCGGATCAGCACGATCAGATACACGAAGACGATCAGCATCGTCCCCGTGAGCGAGAACTCGTACATGTTCGACCACGGGACGCGTCCCGCGGCGATGCCGCGAGTGACATCGGCGCCGATGTGGAAGAGCAGGCCCAGGACGACCAGCGACGTGGCGATGCGGGCCCAGACCGGCCGCGAGCGCTCCGCGATGGGCGCGTGCAGCTCCTTCTCCGCGGCGCGCTCCTCGGCGCGCATGACGGATGCCGCGTCCCCGGAGGCGGTCGTCGAACCGCCGGCGGCGCCCGCGGCGACGAGTTCCCGGGCAGCCTCGCGCTCCGCCGCATCCTTCGCCTCGATCGCGAGCGCCGAGCGCTTCGACAGATCGATCGCGTATGCGATGAAGGCGAGGGCGTAGATCGCGACGGCCGTCCAGACGAGCAGGATCGAGATCGAGTCGAGCGAGGGCATGAGGTCAGTCTACGCCCGGTTTTCCGGGGCTCCGGAGGCGGTGGCGATCGTCCCCGCCGCCTCGGCGCGCAGCGCCTCGGCGTGCCTGTCCGCGACGGTGTCGACGGCCGCGCCGAGAGTCGGGTCCTCGCCGCGTGCGAGCCCCGCATACTCGAGCCGCACGGCTGCTGCATCCGGCCGGGCCTTCACCCACATGCGCCGGCGCGGCACGAACAGGGCGACCACGAGCCCCGCGACCGCGAAGGCGGCGAACAGCAGCACCCAGGGTCCTGCGGCGTCGTGGTGGATCGACAGCGACACGAAGCGCTTCACCGACTGGCTGCCGTCGCTCGAGCCCGCGGGCGACATGTCGTCGAACGTGATCGTGCCCATCCCCTTCGGCAGCGATGCCGTCTTGCCGGGCTCGAGCTCGATCGAGTCGACGCCGGTCTTCCCGCCGGTCAGCTGCGTCATGCCGGTCTGGTCGAGTGCGTAGACCGAGCGGGGCGTGCCGTTGTCGATGCCGAGGTCGCCGCCGTACACGTTGAGGGTCAGCACCGGATTCACGAGCGCGGGATAGGCCGACGTGAACGCCCCGGTGCTCATCTTGACGCTCGTCGGGTAGAAGAAGCCCACGAGCCCGAGCTGCTCGGGCAGACCGTCCGGGATCTTGATGACGCCGAGCGACGTCAGGTTCGCGTCCTGCGGCAGGAACGGGATCGAGTCGTGGAAGACGATGTCGCCCTTCGCGTTGCGCACCGTCACGGTCGGGGCATAGCCGTTTCCGAGCAGGTAGACGCGGTCGCCCGCGAGCTCGAGGGGGTGGTTCACGCGCACCTCGTCGCTGTGCGGCTGGCCGCCCTCCATCTGGGTCGTGACGTGGGCGACGAAGTCGCCGGCCTGCCCCGATCCGGGCTTGCCGTACGGCTGGTACGTGACGTCGAACTTCTTGAGCGACAGCGTGTAGGGGATCAGCGTGTCCGAGTTGACGAAGCGTCCCGGGTTGAACGAGTCGAAGTCGGTGAGTGCGTCGACGAAGGTCTGTCCCTCGACCACGACGCGCTGGCCGGTGTACGTGAGTCCGCCCCCGATGCCGACGGCCAGCAGCACGCCGACGAGGGATGCATGGAACACGAGGTTGCCGGTCTCGCGCAGGTAGCCGCGCTCGGCCGAGACCGAGAACACGCCCCGGCCGTCGTAGCGCTCGACCCGGTAGCCGGCGCGCCGCAGCTGCTGCTGCGCGACGTCGATCGCATGCTCGGCGGCGATCGCGGCATCCGTTCCCGGTGCGAGGTCGACGACCTCCTCGCGGTGATCGGCCAGCCGCGAGAGGCGCGCCGGCGTGCGCGGCGGCCGTGCGCGCAGAGCCTGCCAGTGGTGCCGAGTGCGCGGGATCACGCACCCGATGAGCGAAATGAACAGCAGGATGTAGATCGCCGAGAACCAGGCCGACGTGTACACGTCGAACATCTGCATGTGGTCGAGGATCGGGAAGAGCGTGGGGTTGTCCTGCTTCCACTGCACGACGCCGTTCGGGTCGGCGCTGCGCTGCGGCACGATCGATCCGGGCACCGCGGCGATGGCGAGCAGGAGCAGCAGCACGAGCGCGGTGCGCATGCTCGTGAGCTGACGCCAGCCCCACCGCATCCACCCCGCGAAGCCGAGCTTCGGGGAGGTCACCGAGTCGTCGATCTCGATGCCGTCGATCGCGTCGGACGGCCGGAGCGGGTCGGAGTCGGCGCCCGAGCTCGTCGACGGCTCGTCAGAGCGGAAGCGGGACACTGCCGATCACCCCTTGCAGTTGAGACATGAACGCGGTCCACACGCCGGTCACCATCAGTACGCCGAGGGCGACCAGAAGCGCACCCCCGATGAGGTTGACTGCGCGGATGTGACGGCGCAGGAAGGTCAGCGAGCGGGTCGCCCACCCGAATCCGAGCGCGATGAGGACGAACGGGATGCCGAGCCCCAGCGAGTAGGCGAGACCGAGGAGCGCACCGCGCAGCGGGTCGGCCGCGTTCCACGAGAGGGCCATGATGGCGCCCAGTGTGGGGCCGATGCAGGGGGTCCAGCCGATGCCGAGCGCGAGGCCGAGCAGCGGGGCGCCGACGAGGCCGATCTCGCCCCGCACCTGCGGGTGGACCGTCCGCTGCGCGAACCCGAACAGGCCGATGAACACGAGGCCGAGCACGA
Source organism: Microbacterium rhizosphaerae (assembly GCF_034120055.1). Lineage (NCBI taxonomy): Bacteria > Bacillati > Actinomycetota > Actinomycetes > Micrococcales > Microbacteriaceae > Microbacterium > Microbacterium rhizosphaerae. Next base: position 3,486,335 of record NZ_CP139368.1, read on the forward strand.
TCACGGCGACGCCGAGGATGCGCGTGATGATGTCCGAGTACAGCTGGAGGAACTGGCCGACCGTCCCACCCAGGATCGTCATCGAGACGAACACGACCGTGAACCCGGCGATGAACAGCAGCACGCCGAGCAGCAGACGCCGGCGCGCAGGCATCCCCGTCTCGGTCGCCGCGTCCATGGTCCCCGAGCCTGTCGAGGGGCGGGTCTGGACTGCGCCGCCGATGTAGCCCAGGTACCCCGGAACGAGGGGCAGCACGCACGGCGAGAGGAACGAGAGCAGGCCCGCCGCGAGCGCGATCGGCAGGGCGAGCCACAGGGCCCCATCGGCGATGAGGCCGCTGATGTTCACGAATTCTCCGTGAGGACCGTGCTCACGATCGACGTCAGGATCGACGGATCCGGAAGCTCGCCGATGATACGGGCGGCCACGCGCCCGTGCTTGTCGAGCACGATCGTCGTCGGCGTCGCGCTGAGCGGCGTCGCCTGGGAGAAGTCGAACTTCACCTGGCCGTCATCCACCGCGATGATGCTCGGGTACGCGACCTTGTAGGTCTTCGCGAACGACGCGGAGGTCGCGGCCTGATCGCGCGTGTTGACGCCGAGGAACGACACCCTCTTGCCGCTCAGCTCCGTGAGCGCCTTGTCGAGACGCGGCGCCTCCGCGCGGCACGGGCCGCACGCGGCGTACCAGAAGTTGACGACCAGCACGTCGCCGCTGTAGTCGCCGCTGGAGACCCTCTTGCCCTCGTCGGTGGTGCCGGCGAAGACGACGGGCGCCCCGCGGTCCGCCGGTGCGATCTCCTTCGTCTGGAAGTCGCCGGCCACATAGCCCTTGTTGTCGCCGCTCTTGTACTGGGCCGCGAGCGGGTTGTCGGACGTGCACGCGGCCAGACCGCCGACCAGCAGGAGGGCGAGCGCGGCGGATGCCGCGACCCTCGCCCTGCGTGACCCGAACCTGCTCATACCGCCCCCACATCCACGGCACCCGCGGTGACCGCGGGTTCTGCGTAGCCGACCTCGACCCAGTGGTCGGGACCGCCTTCGAAACTCGTGACGCTCGAGAGCGCGCACCGCCTCTTCGCGGGATTGTGCTTGAGCGGCTCGCCGGCGATGGCGAGGTGGGTGATCCAGATGGGCAGCTGATGGGAGACGACGATCACGTCGCCGTGACGGGTGCGGGTCCACGCATCCGCCATCGCCGCGCGCATGCGGGCGACGACTTCGGCGTACGGCTCGCCCCAGCTCGGGACGGACGGCCGCAGGAGGTGATGCCAGTTGAGCGGGTTCGCGACGGCGAGCTTCATGCGCTTGCCCTCGAAGACGTTGGTGGGCTCGATCACCCGGTCGTCGACGACGGGCTCGATGCCGAAGATCTCGACGAAGGGCTCCATGGACTCCCGGGTACGCTGCAGCGGCGAGCAGACGAGAGCTCCGACAGGGCGCTCGAGGCTCTTCATGTAGTCGGCCGTCTGCCGGGCCATCCGTCGTCCCTCGACGCTCAGCCGGAACTCGGCGAGTCGCCCGTAGAGCACGCGGTCGGGGTTGTGGACCTCCCCATGACGCACGAGATGGAGGCGATCGGCGGGCACGACCCCAGTCTACGTGGGAGGGTTCTGTGGGCAGGCTGAGCGTGCACCGGTCCACGTGCTCCGGATGCGGCGGGGATCCCCTGAGCGTTGCCTGACCGGCCGCGTGCCGACGGGTTCCGCGGAGCCCGATCGCGCGCATAATGGCGCAGAGGGGTGCATCCCGAGGGCGCCGTCCCGGCTCGGGAGAGCCGTCGAGGAGAAGAGGTGATCGTCGTGCGGAGAATCGTCGGGTGGCTGACCGCGGTCGTCGGCGTCATCTTCCTCGGCGGAGTGGTCGCCGGGATCGTGCAGACCTCGGCGTCGGCCAATCCGTGCCCGGACGTGCCGCCGACGACGATCGGCGCGATCGACGTCCCCCGTGGGCCGGTGGCCGGCTACTGCCAGTCCGAGCTCGTGAACGCGGCCAAGATCATGACCGCGGCGCGCGACATGGGCATCGGCACGCGCACCCAGACCGTCGGGGTCATGACCGCGATCGGCGAGTCCAAGCTGCGGAACCTCGACTACGGCGACGCGGCGGGGCCCGACAGCCGCGGCGTGTTCCAGCAGCGCGACAACGGCGCGTGGGGCACGCTCTCGCAGCGCATGGACCCCTACATCGCGGCACGCACCTTCTTCACGAAGCTCACGAAGGTCCCGGGCTGGCAGACGATGGATCCGACGGCGCTCGCGCACACCGTTCAGGTGAACCAGGATGCCGGGTACTACAGCCAGTTCTGGAGCCAGGCGCAGCGGATCGTCGCGACGCTGGCGCCGTCCTCGCACTGACACGTCAGGAGCTGAAGCCCCCGTCGCTGTGGATCAGCTGCCCGGTGACCCATTCCGCCTCGTCGGACAGCAGGAAGCGGACGAGCCGCGCCGTGTCGCCCGGCACGCCGAGGCGACCGGTCGGCTGACGGGCGAGGAGGGCCTCGCGGGTCGACGCATCCATCCAGCCGGTGTCGACGGGGCCGGGATCGACGAGGTTCGCGGTGATCGCCTGCGGTCCGAGCTCGACCGCCGCCGCCCGCACGATGCGGTCGAGCGCGCCCTTGCTCGAGCCGTACGGGAGGTTGTGCGCGACGTGATCGCTCGTGAGCGCCACGATGCGGCCCCCGGATGACGGCACCTGCGCCGCGAACGCGCGGATCAGCAGCCACGCGGCACGCACGTTGACCGCGAAGTGCCGGTCGAAGCTCTCGACCGTCGTGTCGGCGATGGATGAGTCCACACTCTCCGAGTGCGAGAGCACGAGCCCGCGCACCGGACCGAGGGAGGCGGAGGCCTCGGCCAGCACCCGGTCGGGCGTCGCCGGGTCCGCGAGGTCGGTCTCGATGCGCAGCCAGCGCGCACCCCGATGTGCGAGCTGAGCCGCGAGGGCGTTCGCGCCTTCCTCGGGGTCCGCACCGAGCGGGACGCGCGTCTCGTACGCGGTCCATGTCGTGAAGGCGACATCCCACCCGTCGTCCGCCAGCGCGAGGGCGATCGCGTTCGCGATGCTGTTGGCGCGTCCGGCTCCGGTCAGGACGACAGCCCTGCGCTCCGCGGTCATCGGCTGCTGCTTCGCCGCGCGGTGGATCGAGCCGACGGGGAGGCTGACGTCATGCCCCCAGTCTGGCGCACGGACGGACTCCCGGCTCGGAGCGTCGAGGCGACCCGGGGGGCCTCTTGACACGTGACCAAATGGTCACCTATCCTGGCGGCAATGGACGACGACGCGGTGTTCAAGGCTCTCGCCGATCCGACCCGCCGCCACCTGCTCGACCGGCTGTTCGAGAAGGGCGGACGCACGCAGACCGAGCTCGAGTCCGACCTGCCGCTCACACGCTTCGGCGTCGCGAAGCACCTCCGGATCCTCGAGGCGGCCGGCCTCGTCGTCGTCCGCAGATCCGGAAGGGAGAAGCTGCACTACCTCAATCCCGTGCCGATCCGCGTCATCCACGACCGCTGGATCGACAAGTACACGGTCGGGCCCGCCTCCGCGCTCTCCGACCTCAGATCACGGCTGGAGGAATCCGAATGAGCAATGATGCGATGAGCATCCACCCCGACGCAGCCCGCGAGGCCGTCCAGGTCTACCAGATCTTCATCAAGGCGACGCCGCAGGCGATCTGGGATGCGATCACCAGACCCGAGTTCACCGCGCAGTACTTCTACGGCTCGCGCGTCGAGACGACCGCGGAGGTCGGCACGCCCTTCCGCTACCGCGCCCCGGACGGCGAGACGCTGTGGGGCGACGAGACCGTCTTCGAGTCGGATCCGCCGCGCCGGCTCGTCGTCGGCTGGCGGTCGCTGTACGACGAGCAGGCGGCGGCCGAGCCGGCGAGCCGCATCACGTGGGAGATCGAACCCCAGGACGGCGGGTTCTGCCTCCTGACCGCGACGCACGACCATCTCGAGCAGTCGCCGATCACCGCGCACAACGTCGCCGGGGCGGGCTGGATGATGGTGCTCAGCGGCCTCAAGTCCGTCCTCGAGACCGGCAGCGGACTGGCCGCCTGAAGGACGAGCGATGGATGCCGCGGGCACCGGCCCGCGGCATCCCGATCACTCCCGAGACGTCACGCCGACCGCAGCCCGGCGAAGAACGCGCGGATGTCGCCGGCGACCAGGTCGGGCCGCTCGAGGGCGGCGAAGTGGCCACCCTCCTCGAAGCGGCTCCAGTGGACGATGTCGTCGTTGTCCCGCTCGGCGAAGACGCGGATGGTCTGGAAGTCGTCCGCGAAGACGGCGACACCGGTGGGCGCGTGGTTCACCTGCGGCTCGGCGCCCGACCGCGCGTTGTCGAAGTAGCTGCGGCTCATGCCGGCCGCGGCGTTGGCGAACCAGTTCACCGAGACTTCGAGCAGGATCTTCTCCGGCGGCACGAGCGACGTCCCGTTGCCGAACGAGTTGAACAGCTCGCTGTACGCGAGAAGCCCCACCGGCGAGTCGCTCAGGCCGACGGCCACCGTCTGCGGCCGCGAGGCGTTCATCGTGTTATAGCCCCCGACCGACTGGAACCACTGCATGTGCTCGAGTCCGGCGTAGTCCTGCGGAGTCAGGCGCTCGAACTCGGCCGGGTCGCCCGACGGGAACGAGAACAGCTGCAGGACGTGCAGGCCGAGGAAGCCCTCGGGGTGCAGCAGCCCGAGTTCGCGGGCGACCATCGCGCCGTTGTCCGAGCCGTGGATGCCGTAGCGGTCGTACCCGAGCCCGCGCATCAGGGTGTCATAGGCCTGCGCCACGCGCCCCGTGGTCCATCCGCCGTCTGCCACCGGCTGGGAGAACCCGTAGCCAGGGGCATCGGGGATGACGACGTCGAACGCGTCCTCGGCGCGGCCGCCGTGCGCGACGGGATCGACGAGCCGGTCGATGACGTCGAGATAGTCCACCGACGAGCCCGGATACGTGTGGGCGAGCAGGAGGGGCGTCGCTTCGGGGTGGGCGGAGCGGACGTGGATGAAGTGGACCGGGCCGACCGCCCGTCGGCTCGCCCTCCTCGGCCTGCTGCAGACGGGTCGCGAGCGCTCCGGACGCGAGCTCGCCGAGCGGCTGGGCGTCACCGCGCGCACGATCCGCACCGATGTCGACCGGCTGCGCGAACTGGGCTATCCCGTGCACGGACTCCGCGGCAACGTCGGCGGGTACCGGCTCGGCGCGGGCGGAACGCTGCCCCCGCTCCTCCTGGACGACGAGGAGGCCGTCGCGGTCACGATCGGCCTGCAGGTCGCCGCCGGCATCGCCGGCATCGAGGACACCGGAGCACGCGCGCTCGCGAAGATCGAGCAGGTGCTCCCGGCCCACCTGCGCCCGATCGTCGACGCGCTCGGCTCGACCATCGATCGCGGGCAGGAGAACACCGGCACCGACGCTCCCGACCCGCAGGTCGATGCGGAGGTGCTGCGTGAGGTGGCCGCCGCGATCCGCGACGTCGAGTGGCTGCGCTTCGACTACGCCGACGTGCCGCGTCTCGTCGAGCCCTACCGCCTTCTCAGCTGGCAGCGGCGCTGGCACCTGGTCGCCCGAAATCCGCGGGACGACTCATGGGGCACGTACCGGGTGGACTGGATGTCGCTGCGGATGCCGACCCGCCGCAGGTTCTCGCCTCAGCCCCTCCCCGGCGGCGACTACACGGCGTTCGCCATGCGTACCATCGCCGCGAGCGGGTGGGCCGTGCACGCGCGGCTGCGGATCGACGCATCCGCCCAGACCGTGCTCGACCGCATCAACCCGAGCGTCGGCGTCGTCGAGCCCATCGACTCCGAGACGTGCGTGCTCGTCACCGGGGCGGACAGCCTCGACACCGTCGCCGCGTACATCGGGATGCTGATGATGGACTTCACCGTCGAGTCCCCGCCCGAGCTCGTCCCCCGACTGCAGGTGCTCTCGGAGCGGTATGCGAGAGCGGTCGCCGCATCCGCCGTCACCTGATGGCACGAGCCCGGGTCACGGCATCCCGCCGCCGCAAAGGGCCGCAAGCCCACACCGTAGACTGTTCCCTCGTGAGTCAACGCGTCCTCGTCAAGCAGCTGCAGGCCCGGGAAGACGGTGCCGTCTCGGTGTCCGGATGGGTCGAGACCGTCCGCGACCAGAAGAAGGTGCAGTTCGTCATCCTGCGCGACGAGACCGGCGCCGTGCAGCTCGTGAACCCTGCGACGCGTCCCGCCGCCGACGACGCCGCGGTCGCTGAGTCTGTCGAAGCGTCGGCGGCCCTCGCCCTCACGGACCTCATCTCGAACCTGACCACGGGCACGTTCCTGACGGCGACCGGCACTCTCAAGCACGACGAGCGCGTGAAGCTCGGCGGCGTCGAGATCAAGATCGACGACCTCGCCGTCGCCGGCGCCGCTCCCGCCGAGCTGCCCATCGCGGCCGACAGCAGCCTCGACAAGCGCATGGACTACCGCGTCGTCGACCTCCGCCAGCGCCGCAACAACCTCATCTTCCGCGTGCAGACGACGCTCGAACACGCGATGCGCACCTACTGGGTCGAGCGCGACTACATCGAGATCCACACGCCGAAGCTCATGTCGAGCCCGTCGGAGTCGCGCGCCGAGCTCTTCCAGCTCGAGTACTTCGGCGACCAGACGGCCTACCTCGCGCAGAGCCCGCAGCACTTCAAGCAGATGGCGCAGGCGGCGGGCTTCGGCAAGATCTTCGAGATCGCCGACGCGTTCCGCGCGGATCCCTCGTTCACGAGCCGCCACGCGACCGAGTTCACCTCGATCGATGCCGAGATCAGCTGGATCGACTCGCACGACGACGTCGCGAAGATGCAGGAGGAGCTCCTGCAGGTCGCCTTCACCGCTGTGAAGGACAAGCACGGCGCCGAGATCGAGGAGCTCTTCGGTATCGAGGTCGTCGTGCCCTCGATCCCCTTCCCGCGCATCCCGCTCGCCGAGGCTCGCGAGATCGTCGCGCGGCGCGGCTACGAGATCCCGCGCACCGACGGCGACCTCGACCCCGAGGGCGAGCGCCAGGTGTCCGCGTACGTCGAGGAGACGTACGGCCACCAGTTCGTCTTCGTGACCGACTACCACCCCGAGATCCGGCCGTACTACCACATGCGCGATCCCGAGACCGGGCTCACGAAGAGCTACGACCTGCTGTTCAAGGGCGTGGAGATCACGACAGGCGCACAGCGTGAGCACCGCGTCGAGGTGCTCGAGGAGCAGGCGATCGAGAAGGGCCTCGACCCCGCGGGCATCGAGCACTACGTCGACTTCTTCCGCTTCGGCGCTCCCCCGCACGGCGGCTTCGGGATGGGCCTCGCGCGCCTGCTGATGCTGATGCTCGGCGAGTCCTCGATCCGCGAGGTCACGTTCCTCTTCAGGGGCCCCACGCGCCTCGCACCCTGATCTCCGAGGACGCCCTCGCCGAAGGGTCCCTTCCGCCTGTCCCGGTCGATCGCTAGCGTGAGCGTCGGTGCGCGCACCGACGCATCGCAGCGACGAAGGGAAGAGCATGGCCGGTAAGTTCGAACTCTGGGTCGACAAGGGCGGCGACTGGCGTTTCAACCTGAAGGCGAGCAACGGCCAGGTGATCGCCACCAGCCAGGGCTACTCCTCGAAAGCCAGCGCCGTCAACGGCATCGAGTCGGTCAAGGCCAACGCGCCCGGAGCCGAGGTCGTCGAGATCGAGAAATAGGTTTCACAACGAACGGCCCCCGTCCTCGGGGGCCGTTCTCGTGTGCGACGGTCAGAGCTCGAAGTCGACGGCGACCCGGTCGCTGACCACGCTGCGAACGTACGCGACGACCTCCTGATGGACCGGATGCGTCTGATACGCGTCGAGGGCCTGGGCATCCTCGAAGTCGGCGACCAGGGCGACGTCCCAGTTGCCGTCGATCACGTTCGGACCGACGCTGAGCGCGCCGATCGAGGGGACCACTCCCACGAGCGCGCGCAGTCGATCCGAGATCTCGCGGGCGTGCGCGTCGCGGGTCTCCGGGTCGGATGCCGCGACCTTCCACGCGACGACGTGCCTCAGGGCCATGATGCCTCCTTCGGGGCGGAGAGGCGCGGGGCCTCCTCGAGCGCGGTGCGCAGGCGTGCCGCATCCAGTCGCCAGTGCGCGTGCAGGCGGTCGTCGATCAGGACGACCGGGATCTTCTCCCACCACAGGTCGTAGAGGGCGGGGTCGTCGAGGATCGACGTCTCGACGATCTCGACGTCGGCTTCCTCGGGAAGCTCCGCGACGACCTGCTCGACGATCTCGTGCGCGACATCGCAGAGGTGGCAGTCGGGTTTGCCGATCAGGGTGAGGGTCGTCACCGGTCCATCCTACGAGCGGCTCCGGGCTTCGGGTCAGTGCTCGACGGCGTAGCCGGCCTCGATCCACGCCCGCGTGCCGCCGTCGACGTTCACGGCCTCGTGACCGCGCGCCTCCAGCACCTGAGCGACGCGTGCCGAGCGGCCGCCGATCTCGCAGATGACGTCGAACTCGCCCTCGGGCAGCAAGTGCAGCTGCTCGCCCAGCGTGGACATCGGCAGGTTGACGGCGCCGGGGACGTGTCCGGCGCGGAACTCGTGCTCCTCGCGAACGTCGACGAGGGGGATGTCGGCGCGCTCACGCCGCTGCTGAACGGTGATCGACTTCATGGGTTCCTCCGGGATGCGAGTGGGAAACACGAAGCGCCCATCCGGACGGACAGGCGCTTGTGTCGGAGCCGCTTACTTCTTGTTGCGGCGCTGGTGGCGAGTCTTGCGAAGCAGCTTGCGGTGCTTCTTCTTCGCCATGCGCTTGCGGCGCTTCTTGATGACAGAACCCACGGAAAACCTCACAATGTCGGGGTCTGGACGCGACATCGGACGCGTCCGGGATCGGGCAAAGGAAAAAAATGCCTCGGACCAGTCTAGCCGACGTCGGCCCCGGCCTCAGCCGACATCGGCGATGGGCCGTTGGAGGGCCTCCGTGACGGCGGCCTCCGGCACCCGGTAGCTCCGCCCGAAGCGCACCGCGGGCAGCTCGCCCGCATGGATGAGGCGGTACACCGTCATCTTCGAGACGCGCATGAGCTCGGCGACTTCGGCGACCGTCAGAAAGCGCACGTCCGGCAGCTCGGCCATTGGTCCTCCGCGTATCCCCAGGCGATGTATCTCCATACTGTAGGGCCCGCGCGGGACGGGTGTAAACCCATGTGGCTTCTGTGATTGCCGTGACTATGCGCGCCCGCGCTCCTTGGCCTCGCGCTGCCGTGCGCGCTCGCGGGCCTCCCTCAGGCCGGCCCGCTCCTCGCGGCGTGCCGCGCGCAGCAGCTTCTCGGCCTCGCGCACCTTCTTCTGCGACTCGCGGTACCTCTTGTCGGCCAGCACCTCGGGCGCCTCGGGGGGCGGCGGCGGCTTCGGGGGGACGTACGTCCCTGCCGCGAGTGCATCCAGGTGCGCGGCGATGCCGTCCACGATGACGCCGAGCCCGAACCGGAAGGGATCCGTGCCGGACGACAGCACCCCGGCCGCGACCGCACGGTGCAGCGACGGGTACGCGTCGGCGGTGACGAGCCGGGCGAGCAGGTCGTCTTCGGCGTGGCTCACCTCGTCCAGATCGCGACCGGATGCCGCGGCCCGGCGGGACATCCCCGCGATCACGGTCGCATTCCAGTGCGCGTAGCCGGTGAGGAGCAGCGTGAGCGAGAGGCGGGCGTCGTCGTCGAGAGGCGTGCCGTCGAAGACCTGGATGCCGGCATCCATCCACGCGGCGGAATTCGGGGTCGCGGTGACCCCGGTGATCGGGATCTCGATGACCCACGTGTGGGCGAGGTAGGAGCGCATGAGCGCGTCGTGGAACGCGACGACCCGCTCCCGCCACCCCTCCCCCTCGATCGCCGGCGGAGCGCCGATGGCGGACTCCTGCATCAGCAGGATCAGGTCGTCCTTCGCGCTGATGTAGCGGTAGAGCGACATCGGCGTGTAGCCGAGGCGCGCGGCGACCGCGGCCATCGAGACGGCCCCGAGACCGTCGGCGTCGGCGAGCTCGACCGCCGCGTCCACGATGCCCTCCACGCTCATCTCGCGCTTGGGCCCGCGCTGCGGACTCGCAGCGACCCCCCACGCGAGGGCGATCCCGCGCGGAAGGTCGTCGGCATCGGACTCGGTCATGCTCGCCATCCTAGGGTTGTGTACGTCGTAAACAGTATGTTACCGTCATAAACAGTTTCGGTCGTATACAGAAAGGATGCCGAGATGACTCCCGCCATCGACGTGCGAGATCTGCATGTCTCCTACGGTGCGAACACCGTGCTCTCCGGACTCGACCTCACGGTCGCCCCCGGTGAGGTGTTCGCCCTCCTCGGCCCGAACGGGGCCGGCAAGACCACCACGATCTCCGTGCTCACGACGCTCTCGGCACCGACGGCCGGTTCCGCGACGGTCGCGGGCTTCGACGTCGCGACGGATGCGGTCGAGGTGCAGCGGCGCATCGCCCTCACCGGCCAGAGCGCGGCGGTCGACGACATGCTGACCGCCACCGAGAACCTCGTGATGCTCGGCCGCCTCTCGGGCCTCTCTCCGCGCGAGGCACGCGAGCGCGCCGGCGCGCTGCTCGAGCAGTTCTCGCTGACCGATGCCGCATCGCGGCGCGTCAAGACGTTCTCCGGCGGGATGCGGCGGCGCCTCGACCTGGCGCTCAGCTTCGTCGTGGTGCCCGAGGTGCTCTTCCTGGACGAGCCCACGACCGGCGTCGACCCGCGCAGCCGCCTCGAGCTGTGGGACGTGATCCGCGGGCTGGCCGACCTCGGCACCACGGTGTTCCTCACCACGCAGTACCTGGAGGAGGCCGACCTCCTCGCCGATCGCGTGGCGATCCTCGACGGCGGCCGGATCGTCGAGACGGGGACGCCCGCGCAGCTCAAGGCCCGGGTCGGCTCCGACACCCTCGTGCTGCTCGGCGCCGACGGCAAGCCCGTCGAGGAGTTCCCCACCGACGGCACGGTCGCGGACCTCCGCCGCGCCCTCGACGCGATCGACGCGCGGGATGCGGGCGCCTCCGTGGCGCTGCGCCGACCCACGCTCGACGATGTCTTCCTCGCCCTGACCGACACGCAGGCCCAGAGGGCCGACCGCATCCCGCAGGAGATCGCATGACCGCCGCAGTCGTCCCCGCCCCCGTCCCCGCATCCCTCACCCGGGCTCTGCCACGCCCGCGTCTGCGAGGTGTGACGGCGGAGCGCGTGTTCGTCCGGCGCAGCCTCACGCAGTGCCTGCGCGACACCGAGTCGCTGAGCATGTCGATCATGCTGCCCGTGATGCTCATGCTGCTGTTCACCTACGTGTTCGGCGGCGCCCTCGAGTCCGACGGCAGCTACGTCGACTACGTCGTGCCCGGCATCATCCTGCTGTGCGCCGGCTTCGGCGCCGCGACGACCGCCACCTACGTCGCGCAGGACATGACGACGGGCATCATCGACCGCTTCCGCACGATGCCGCTGCGCGCCGGAGCCGTGCTCACCGGGCACGTCGTCGCGAGCCTGGCGAGAAACCTGGTCGCCACCGCGGTGGTCATCGGGGTCGCTCTGCTCGTCGGCTTCCGCCCGACCGCGAACCTCTGGGAGTGGATCGCGGCCGCGGGCATGATCGTGCTCTACATCCTCGCCATCACGTACCTCTTCGCCGCGATCGGCCTCGCGGCCGGCAGCCCGGAGGCAGCGAGCGGATACGGGTTCATCCTGCTGTTCCTGCCCTACCTGTCGAGCGCGTTCGTGCCTGTGGACACGATGCCGTCGTGGCTGCAGTGGGTGGCGCAGAACCAGCCCATCACGCCGATCATCGAGACGCTCCGGGGACTGCTCATGGGCACGCACCTGGGCACCGAGCCGCTGTGGGCGATCGGCTGGACGGTGCTGATCATCGCCGTCTCGGCCGTGTGGGGCGCGTGGCTGTTCGGCAGGCGCCGCACGCACTGAGCGGCGCTGCCGACCGCCGGCTACGGTCGGCCGGGCAGCTTGCGGAAGGCGGACGCCACAGCGTGCTTCGCCGACGCGGCGGCCCGGCCGACCACTTCCGCGGCGTGCGCGGCCGGCTCGGGCAGGGTCGAGTCGAGCGCCGCGGCGACGACCTCCGCCTCGTCGACCACGAACGGCATCAGCCAGTCGTCCACCTCGTCGAGGGGTCCGGGCACGAGGCTGTACAGGCGGTGCTGGCCCTCCTCGCGCACCGACACGAGCTCGGCCTCGCGCAGCACCTTCAGATGCTTCGAGACCGTCGGCTGGCTGACCCCGAGTTCGAGCACGATGTGCGACACGCTCGTGCCGTCGTCGCCGGCGTTCGCACGTTCGAGAAGGTAGCGCAGGATGTCGCGCCGCGTACCGTCTGCGATCACGTCGAAGATGTCGGCCATGTGCTCAGACTAGCCGCGCACCCATCCGAGTACCATGACGGCGTGGCGCGTCCGGACAGCAGCGGGGCTCGGGGCGGGCGGCCCCGGCGCTGGGTCGTCACGGCCGGCGCCGGCATCCGGGATCTCGCCACGTCGTCTCCCTCGCGCTTCGCCGTGATCGTCTTCGCGCTCCTGATCGGAGTGTTCACCGTGCTGTTCTCGCTGCCGATCTCGGCGGCGGATCACCAGGTCACGCCGTTCGCGGATGCGCTGTTCACGGCCGTCTCGACGATCTGCGTGACGGGCCTGTCGACCGTCGACATGTACACGCACTGGTCGCCGTTCGGGCACGTCGTCACCTACATCGGCGTGAACGTCGGCGCCATGGGCGTCCTGACCCTCGCCTCGATCCTGGGTCTCGTCATCTCGAAGCGCCTCGGGCTGCGCGCCAAGCTCATCGCGGCCGGCGACACCAACCCGATGCGCGCGCACGGCGGTCCGGTCAACGAGGGTCAGGCCGTTCGGCTCGGCGAGGTCGGCCAGCTGCTGGTCACCGTCGCGCTGTCGACGCTCGTGATCGAGGCCGCCCTCACGGCCCTGCTGTATCCCGCGCTGCTCGTCGCCGGCGTCGATCCGATCGACTCGCTGTGGCAGGCGCCGTACTACGCCGCGATGGCCTTCACCAACACGGGCTTCACGCCGAACAGCGCAGGCCTCGCGCCGTACATCGACCAGTACTTCCTGCTGTCCGTGCTCATGATCGGCGTGTTCCTCGGACAGCTGGGCTTCCCCGTCATCCTCACCCTCTACCGGCGGCGCTGGCGCACCCGGCTGTGGTCGCTGCACGCGAAGCTCACGATCATCACGACGACGCTGCTGTTCGTCGCAGGCGGGCTCGCCTTCCTCGGGCTGGAGTACGACAACCCGGCGACCTTCGGTCCCATGAACCCGGTCGAGGCGGCGTTCCAGGCCTTCTTCCTGTCGGCCATGACGCGCTCGGGCGGCTTCTCGACGATCGACATCGGCCAGCTGCACGGCTCGTCGCTCGTCGTCGGATCGATGCTCATGTTCATCGGCGGCGGCTCGGCCTCGACGGCCGGCGGCATCAAGGTGACGACCTTCGCCGTGCTGGCGCTCGCCGTGTGGTCGGAGGCGAAGGGGCGGCCGTCCGTGCAGGCGTTCGGTCGCCGCATCCCGAGCGACGTCCAGCGCGTGGGTCTCTCCGTCGTCGCGTGGGGCGCCACGATCGTCGCCGTCTCGACGATCACGATCGCGCAGATCACGCAGGCGCCCATCCAGGACGTGATCTTCGACGTCATCTCCGGCTTCGGCACCGTCGGACTGTCGACCGGCCTCACGGCGAACATGCCCGATCTCGCCGTCTACGTCCTGGCCGCCACGATGTTCGCGGGGCGCGTTGGTACAGTGACACTCGCTGCGGCCGTGGCCGCGTCGAACCGAGCGCAGCTCTACTCGCTGCCCGTGGAAAGGCCGATCGTTGGTTGACCGTCTGCGCAGTGACGCGCCCGTCCTGGTGATCGGGCTCGGCCGCTTCGGCGCCGCGTGCGCGGGAGAGCTCGACCGCCTCGACCGCGAGGTGCTGGCGATCGACGACAGCCTCGAGCTCGTGCAGAAGTGGTCGGAGCGGGTGACCCACGCGGTGCAGGCCGACGCGCGCAACGTCGAGGCGCTCAAGCAGATCGGCGCCCAGGACTTCGAGGTCGCCGTCGTCGCGGTCGGCTCGATGATCGAGGCATCCATCCTCATCACGGCCAACCTGGTCGACCTGCGGGTGCCGCAGATCTGGGCGAAGGCGGTCAGCCAGTCGCACGGCAAGATCCTCGCGCGCATCGGCGCGAACCACGTCATCTACCCGGAACGCGAGGCGGGCGAGCGTGTCGCGCACCTGGTGAGCGGACGGATGCTGGACTTCATCCGGTTCGACGACGACTTCGCCCTCGCCAAGATGTATCCGCCGAAGTTCCTCCGCGGCGTGGGCCTCGGCCAGTCCGGCGTGCGCTCGAAGTACAACGTCACGATCGTCGGCGTGAAGAGCCCGGGCAGACCGTTCCGCTACGCGGAGGCCGACACGGTCGTGACCAACCACGACCTCATCATCGTGTCGGGCACCAACAGCGACATCGAGCGCTTCGCCGATCTCGACCGCTGACGGCCGGCCTCAGCCGCCGGCGGCCAGCTCCTTCGCGCGGGCCAGCGCCGCATCCGTCGCCTTCGCGAACACAGCGTCGAGCGTCGCCTCCTGCAGCACCGCGATGGCACGCTCCGTCGTGCCCTTCGGGCTCGTGACGCGGCGGCGCAGCTCCGCGGGGTCCTCCCCCGTCGCCTCGAGCAGGTAGGCGGCGCCGATGAAGGTCTGCTCCACCATCGTGCGCGCCTCCGAGGGCGCGAAGCCCTTGCCGATCGCGGCCTTCGTGAGCTCCTCCATGAGCAGGTAGACGTACGCGGGGCCCGAGCCCGAGATCGTCGAGAGGGCGTCGATCTGCGCCTCGGGCACCTCGACGACCGTCCCCACGGTCTCGAAGAGCCGCCGCACGAGCGCGACATCGTCCGCGGACGCCGTCGACCCGGCCGCGAGCCCGGTCACGGCGCGTCCGACGAGGGCCGGCGTGTTCGGCATCGACCGCAGCACCGGGATGCCCTCGCCGAGGATCCCCTCGAACGTCGCGATCGTCACGCCCGCGGCGATGCTCACGACGACCGTTCCCGGACGCAGGCGGGGCGCGATCTCGCGCAAGAGGTCGGGCACCATGACCGGCTTCACCCCGATGAGAACGACATCGGCGGATGCCGCGGCATCCCCGTTGGCACCCGGATCCGACTCGAGCGCCACGCTCGTGACCCCGTCCAGGCCGGAGAGGCCGTCGGCCTTGGCGGCCGTGCGGTTGGTCACGGTGACTCCGCCGCCGAGTCCGGAGGCGACGATCCCCTGGAGGATGGCGCCGCCCATCGAGCCGGCACCGAGGATCGCGACGGGAGGGAGGGTGTCTGCGGGCATGCCCGACATCCTACGGCGGGGGCGACAGAGGGATGCCGCGGCTTCCCTAGACTCGTTCCATGAGTGCTTCCGGCGGCGGCAAGGCGATCCTGGCAGCGTTCCTCGCGAACATCGGCATCGCGGTGGCGAAGATCATCGCGTGGCTCCTCTCCGGCTCCGCCGCGATGATGGCCGAGGCCATCCACTCGCTCGCGGACAGCGGCAACCAGGTGCTGCTCATGTTCGGCGGGCGCCGCTCGCGTCGTGCGGCCGACCGCGAGCACCCGTTCGGCTACGGCCGCGAGCGCTACATCTACGCGTTCCTCGTGTCGATCATCCTGTTCTCGGTCGGCGGTCTGTTCTCGATCTACGAAGGCATCGACAAGATCATCCACCCCCACTCGCTGGAGAACTGGTGGATCCCGATCGCGGTGCTCGTCGTCGCGATCATCCTCGAGTCGTTCTCGCTGCGCACGGCCGTGAAGGAATCCAACACGCATCGCGCCGACGGCGAGTCGTGGTTCGCGTTCATCCGCCACGCGAAGGCGCCGGAGCTGCCCGTCGTGCTGCTCGAGGACGTCGCCGCCCTCACCGGCCTCGTCTTCGCCTTCCTCGGCGTCGGGCTCACCGTCATCACCGGCAACTCGCTGTTCGACGCCCTCGGCACGCTCTTCATCGGCGCGCTGCTGGTTCTCGTCGCGATCGTCCTCGGCATCGAGACGAAGAGCCTGCTGGTCGGCGAGGGCGCCGGCGAGCAGGACCGCGCCCGCATCGAGGACGCCATCCTCGTCGGCGACGAGGTGCACAAGCTCATCCACATGAAGACGCTCTACCTGGGCCCCGACGAGTTGATGGTGGCCGCGAAGCTCGGCTTCGCCGCCGACCGCAGCCTCAGCGCGGTCGCTGCGGACATCGACGCGGCGGAGGCGCGCATCCGTGAAGCCGTCCCGGCCGCTCGTGTGATCTACCTCGAGCCGGACGTCTACCGTCCGGGCCTGGATCCCACCCCCTCGACCGACGCCTTCGTCGTGAAATCGGAGAACTGAGAGCCGATGGAGCACTGCCTGTTCACCGAGCCGCAGCAGGGATTCCGATACGACGAGCAGCTGGCTTTCGCGCGGGCGGGCGAGGATGCCGGGTTCCACGGCTTCTTCCGCTCCGACCACTACATGCGCATGGGTCCGGGCGACCCGCATCCGGGGCCCACCGATGCGTGGACGACGCTGGCGGGGCTCGCGCGCGAGACGTCGCGCATCCGCCTGGGCACGCTCGTCTCGTCGGTGACCTACCGGGTGCCGGGGATCCTCGCGATCCAGGTCGCGCAGGTCGACGCCATGTCCGGCGGTCGCGCCGAGCTGGGCCTGGGCACCGGCTGGTTCGAGCAGGAGCACCGGGCGTACGGCATCCCGTTCCCGTCGAGGCGGTTCGACATCCTCGAGGAGCAGCTGGCGATCGTCACCGGGCTGTGGGGCGCCGAGGGCACTTTCTCGTTCGAGGGCGAGCACTACACGCTCGAGGACTCCCCTGCGCTGCCCAAGCCCGTGCAGGAGCGCGTGCCGGTGATCGTCGGCGGCAACGGTCCGCAGCGGACTCCGGCCCTCGCTGCGCGCTACGCGACCGAGTACAACATCGGATTCCAGCCCGAGGAGGTCATCGCCGCGGCGTTCGACCGCGTGCGGGCCGCCTGCGCGGCGATCGGACGCGATCCCGAGACGCTCAAGCTCTCGGTCGCGCTGCCGACGCTCGCGGCGCCGGACGAGGCGATCCTGACGCGTCGTGCGGGCGCGCTGGGGAGGCCGCTCGACTCCTTCCGCAACGGCGTCAACATCGCCGGCGACGCCGACGTGATCCGCGAGAAGGTCGCGCGACTGGAGGCGCTCGGCGCACAGCGGGTGTACTTCCAGCTCATGGATGTCCGTGACCTCGAGCAGGTCGCCTACCTCGGCGAGGCGCTCGCCGGCTGAGCCCGGGTGGTCGCCCGCTGAACCCGGCGGCGGTCATCGGCGGTCGGTGAAGAACTCCTGCAGGAGCCTGGTCGCGGCCTCTTCGGCGACGCCGCCGACGACCTCGGCCCGATACGGCAGCCGGCGATCGCGGACCACGTCGTAGACGGAGCCGGCGGCGCCGGCCTTGTCGTCCCACGCGCCGAACACGAGCCGTGAGATGCGGGCCTGCAGGAGCGCACCCGCGCACATGAGGCAGGGTTCGAGCGTGACCACGAGCGTGCAGCCCTCGAGGTTCCAGGTGCCGAGGGATGCCGCGGCCTCCCGCAGCGCGACGACCTCCGCGTGCGCCGTGGGGTCGCCGGTGACCTCGCGCACGTTGCGACCCTCGCCGACGACGGCGCCGGCGGCATCCAGCACCACGGCGCCCACCGGCACATCCCCTGAGGCGCCGGCGTCGCGCGCGAGGGCGAGGGCGCGATCCATGGCAGTGGAATCGGTCACCATGCTCCGACCGTAGCGCCGATACCCTGTGCGTATGCGCGTCCACATCGCCGACCACCCCCTCATCACCCACAAGCTCACGGTGCTGCGCGACCAGCGCACGCCGTCGCCGGTGTTCCGCCAGCTCACCGAGGAGCTCGTGACCCTGCTCGCCTACGAGGCGACACGCAACGTGCGGGTCACGCCGGTGGACATCCAGACGCCCGTGACCGCGACGACCGGCGTGCGCATCGGGGAACCGCGGCCGCTGGTCGTCCCTATCCTGCGGGCGGGACTCGGGATGCTCGAGGGCATGGTCAAGCTCCTCCCGACCGCGGAGGTCGGCTTCCTCGGGATGGTGCGCAACGAGGAGACGCTCGAGCCGTCGACGTACGCGGAGCGCCTGCCCGACGATCTCAGCGACCGCCAGTGCTTCGTGCTCGACCCGATGCTGGCCACCGGCGGATCGCTCGGCGCCGCCATCGATTTCCTCTTCAAGCGAGGCGCTCAGGATGTCACGGCCATCTGCATCCTCGGCGCGCCCGAGGGTATCGCCGCCATCGAGCGGCAGGTCGGCGACCGCGACGTGACGCTCGTCCTGGGCGCTCGCGACGAGCGCCTCAACGAGAAGGGCTACATCGTGCCCGGGCTCGGCGACGCAGGCGACCGTCTCTACGGCACCGTCTGAGGCGGGGGCTGCAGCACCGGCGCGATCGGCACGGTCGCAACGGGCGCCGGCCGGTCGGCGAGCACGGCGATCGGCGTCGGCGGTCGGCCGTTGAACCGGGACGACGTGACGCTGGTGTACGCCCCCATCACCGGGCTGACGAGCAGGTCGCCGGGTGCGAGTTCCGGCAGGTCGAGCTCGCGACCGATGACGTCGGACGAGTCGCAGGTGGGCCCGGCGACGGTCGCGATCATGCGCGCTCCCGCGTCCCGAGCCGCGAGGTCGCGCACGGCGAACACCGGCGGGTGGACATCCTCGGTGAGCACGTTGGAGTACGAGCCGTACAGCCCGTCGTCCACGTAGTACCAGCGGCCGTCGGGCCGGTCGGCGACCCCGACGACGCTCGTGACGAGCGTCATGGCCTCGGCGACCATGATCCGCCCGGGTTCCGCGATGATGTCGAGCTCGTGGGCGCGGGGCTCGAGCAGCGGGCGGATGGCGGCGGCCACCTCCTCCAGTGTCGCGACCGGCGCGTCGTAGGCCACGGGGAACCCGCCGCCGATGTCGAGCACGTCGAAGCGCACCGGCAGGGCGCGCTCGAGCTCGTCCATCAGGTCGAGCGTCTGCGCCACGGCGCCGGCGAACCGCCGGGCGTCATCGAGCTGGCTGCCGACATGGAAGCTGAAGCCGGCGATCGGCACGCCGACTGTGAGCGCATGCTCGACGAGAGCGCGGGCCGCGGACGGCGCGACCCCGAACTTGCTCGACAGGTCGCTGCCCGCGTGCGGGCTGCGGTACGCGAGCCGGACCAGCAGCCGCACACCCTCGGCTCCGCGGAACTTCTCGAGCTCGCACACGCTGTCGACGACGAAGGTGCGGATGCCGGCATCCATCGCCCGTTCGATCTCCTCGGGCTTCTTGACCGGATGCGTGTCGATGATCTGCCCCGGCTCGACGCCGCGGGCCAGCACGCCGGCGAGCTCCTCGCTCGTGGCGATGTCGAATCCGCCGCCCTCGTCGCTCAGGGCGTCGATGACCGCGGGATGCGCGAGCGCCTTGACCGCGTAGTGGAAGCGCACGAACGGCAGGGCGGCACGCAGCCGGCGGTGCTGGAGGCGCACGCGCTGCGGATCCAGGACGAGCAGCGGCGTGCCGAACTCGGTGAGGGCCTGGGCCGACCTGTGGAGGACGGCGGCCGCCTCACGCCGGCGCACGGCGAGCAGGCACTCGTGGCCGTTCACGATGCCGCCTCCGCGGCGGGCGATGTGCGCATCGCGTCTCCTCTGATCGCGCCGACTCGCGGCGATATCGAGGAGAGTGGATGCGCGCACCCTCTGATACGGGTCAGGGAGTGGCGCGGCGGCCGGTCTCCTGCTCCCAGAACTCGAGCTGCTGCGTGAGCGCCTTCGCCAGCTCGAACACCTGCTCGGGCGGGATGCGGATGCGGCTCACGACCCGCGCCGGGACGACGGCGACCCGTTCGCCGTCGCTCGTGTCCTGCTCCCGCGGCGGCTGGGCCAGCGTGACGAAGTCCATCACGAAGACCGCAGGCGTGTGCCACACGTTCGCGAAGTCGGCGTAGTTCCCCGCCACCACCTCCGGCGGGAGGTCGATCTCGAACTGCGGGGGAAGCTCGTCTGGCATGGCCGCTCCTCGGGGCTGCGCTGCACGTGACCCAACGCCAATTCGGATCGTCGGTCTCGAGAGTCTACGCGGGAAGGGTGACGCCGAGGTGGAGCGATGTCGCGGCCTCCGCGGCCCCCGTGGCGTCCTCGTCGACGAGTCTCGCGAACCCGCTCAGGCGTGCCACGCCGTCGGGTGTGCGCGGCAGGTCGTCGAGGATCCCGGGCGCGTACACGACGTAGGCCGTGTGCTTCGCGCGTGAGATCGCGACGTTGATGCGATTGCGAAGGAGCAGGAACTCGAGGCCGCGCGGCGCATCCCGCCCGCTCGAGGCGGCGAGCGAGAGGATCGCGACCGCCGCCTCCTGTCCCTGGAATCGGTCGACCGTGCCGACCGGCACATCGCCGAATCCGGCGGCGGCGAGAGCCTGCTCCACGAGCACCTGCTGAGCGTTGTACGGCGTGACGACGATCACGTCGCTCGAGGCCAGCGGCCGCGGCGGCAACGCGCCGTCATCGGAGACGTCCGTCCAGGCGCGCCCGACGACCGAGCGCACGAGCTCGACGACGACGGCCGCCTCCTCCGGCGACGCGGTGGAGTTGCCGTGGTGGCGCACCGGCACCGGAATCACGCCCGGCTCGATGCCCTCGAGGCTCCGCAGGGCGGTGCACGGGTGCGCCTCGAGCTCGCCGTCGTATGACAGGCGCGACACGGCTTCGGCGACGGCGGGATGCATGCGGCGCGACTGCGGGAGGAAGAATCCTTCGTCCGGCGCGACCACGTCGGCGCCGTCCATCACCCAGCCGAGCGCCGACGTGTCGACGGGGGCCGGATGCGTCCCCTGGCTGACCTGTGGCAGCTGCTGCGGGTCTCCGAGCAGGAGCAGTCGCTTCGCGGCGAGCGAGACCGCGATCGTCGAGGCCAGCGAGAACTGCCCGGCCTCGTCGATCACGAGGAGGTCGAGACTTCCCCGCGGGATGCGACCCTCGTGCGCGAAGTCCCAGGCGGTGCCGCCGACGACGAACCCCGTCGCCGCACGCTCTTCGGCGAAGGCGCGGATGCCGTTCTTCTGCAGAGGGGTGAACGACAGCGGTGCGTCCCCCTCGGCCCGCGCCGATTTCGGCGCCTTGCCGACGAGCCCCGCGTCGAGGCCCGCCGCCACCACGCGGTCGAGGAGGTTCTCGACCACGGCGTGCGACTGCGCGACGACGCCGATGCGGTACTGCCGCTCGGCGACGAGCCGCGCGATCACGTGCGAGCCGACGTAGGTCTTGCCCGTGCCGGGAGGACCCTGCACCGGCAGGTAGCTGTGGTCGAGGTCGGCGACGGCCTCGACGATCGCATCGACTCCGGCCGTGCCGCCGTCGTACGCCGTGGCGCGGAAGCCGCCGCTTCGGGTTCGCGGAGGCCGGCGCAGGAGGATGTCGGTCGCCGGGTCGAACGGCAGCGCGGGCGCGGACTGGATGAGCGTGTCCGCCCACGCGTCGATGGCCTTCTGCTGGTTGAGCGCCTGGGGCGGGGCCGCGGGTGCGAGGGCGACGGGAAGGTCGCTCCACGTCTCGCCGTCGACGGCGAACTCCTCGACGACCGCCCCGTCGTCGAGCTCCTCGACCACGGTGACGCCGTGTGCCGCGTGGATCCAGCGGGGCGACGCATCCACGAAGAACGGCGCAGGAAGCTCGTAGACCGCGAACGGATTCACCCCCTCGCGCAGCTGCGTGCCCGGTGCGAGCTCGCCGCGCAGCTCGACGATCCGTCGCAGCGCGCGCGACCGGCCCTCGTCAGGAACGTGCCAGTCGGTCACCACGCGGCTGCGCGCCGCGTCCACGGCGAGCGTGTCGCGCGTCTCCTCCCACACCGACAGCGGCTCGCGGAGGCGCTGGAAGTGGCTCGCCCAGAACGTCTTCGCCTCGCGCGGGTAGTAGTCGATCGCGGCGGCCGCAAGCTTCAGCGCCTGCGCCTCGCGCTCATCCGCCGACAGCGCCATGGTCTCGAGGAAGCCGGCGTGCGGCGACGGCTCGTACACGCGCTCGGCCGCATCGACGTCTCCGGCGGGACGCAGGCCCGCCTCGCGGGCGCGATCGACGAGCCAGTCGCGCAGACGGCGGGTCGAGACGCAGTCGTAGCGGTTGTAGTCGGCCAGGTCGTCGAGGATCACCTGGGCCGCCGCATCCTGCCCGTTCTCGCCCAGAGCGCGCGCCTCGACGTAGCGCTCGATCGACACATCGCCCTTCTGGACGTCGCTCGTGCGCACCTCGTCGCCCATGTAGAGCGGCTCGAGCTTCTTGATCGAGTACGAACGCGATCCGACGCGCAGCGCGCGACGCACCACCGGGTAGAGGTCGACGAAGACCCCCTCGCGCAGCAGCCGGTCGATGTCGCGCTCGCACACCCCGTGCCGGGCGGCCATCGCCACCAGGTGTGCCGTCTCGTACGGCGCGTAGTGGTAGATGTGCATGCCGGGATGCTGCTGCCGCCGCAGATTCACGATCTCGACGAAGGTCTCGAGCGCCGTCTTCTCGTCGGCGAACGTGTGCGCCCACAGCGCCGTGTACTGCTCACGCATGTCGACCCACCCGAAGAGGTAGTCGATGCCCCACACCGCGGGGTCGCTCTCGGTGTAGAGCGGGTCGCCCTCGAAGTCGAAGAAGATGTCGCCGTGGTCGGGACGCGGCAGCGCGCCCAGGGCCTGCGGCAGCACGACCTCGTACGTGGGGGCGATCGCATCGGTCGCCTCGGACCGCAGCTGCAGGCGCGCCTGCGTCCGGAGCATCGCGAACGTGTCGGGGTTCATGCGCTCGGGTCCGGCGGGAGCGTCCGCGAGCGCGTCGATCGTCGTGATGCCCGCGTCGCGCAGGCGCGCGCGCTGCACCGGGCGCATGCCCGCCACGAGCAGGAGGTCACGGGATGCCTCGACCTCCGCCTCGCACGTCGCGCAGCGTCCGCACGCGACGACGCCCAGCTCGCCGCGCTCGTCGGCCCACGCGATCGGCGGGTAGTGCGCACCGAGGTCGATGCGGCGATCCGCGATGAGGGCGCGCAGACGGGCGCGCCGCAGCCGGAAGGTCGGCAGCAGGTCGTCGACCTCGTGGACGCTCGTGGTGCCGTCGCCGAGGAGGAGCTCGACCCTGTCGGCGCGTGGCACGCCGAGGCGATCGAGCTGGTCGACGTAGGCCGCGAGCTGCATCAGCGCCGTCACCCGCGCATGACGGGCGAGCTTGGAATCCTGGACCACCCACCGCGGCCCGGTCTGCGAGCCCGCCCCGGTCCCTGAGCCCGCCCCGGTCTGCGAGCCCGTCCCGGTCCCTGAGCCCACCCCGGTCCCTGAGCCCACCCCGGTCCCTGAGCCCACCCCGGTCCCTGAGCCCGTCGAAGGGTCGCGCACGAGGAAGTCGGCGAAGCCGACGAACTCCGGTGTCGCGAACGCCGCCTGGTAGACGACGGCGGCATCGGAGGCGAGCGCCGCATCCGTCAGACGCACCGCGAGGTCGAGGGCCTCGGCATCCGACGAGCGCGTCTGCGGGATCTCGATCACGCGGTCGCCGAACTCGGTCTCGTAGCGGGCGAGCACCCGCCGCTCGTGCGCGTCGCCGAGACGGCCGGCGCGGGCGAGCGTCGCATCCTCCGGATCCTCCACCGGGGCGACGCGCCCGAGCTTCGCGTCGATCGCGCGCAGCCAAGCGAACTCGCACTCCGCGGCGGCCTTGAGGTCGCTCGCGCTCCACACGATCCGGCGGTCGGCCTCGATGTATCTCACGCTTCGACAGTATCCGGGGTGGCGGACACGGTCGCCGCGCGGCGGTGCCCGGCGGGGCGTCCGGCGGGAATGCCAGACTGGACGGATGAGCCTCGCGTACGAGAGCGCCTACCGGCACGGGTTCGCCCGCGTCGCGGCCTGCACGATCCCCGTCGCGATCGCGGACCCCGCGACGAACGCCGACGCCGTGCTCGCGGTCGCGCGGGAGTGCGATGCGGATGCCGTGGCCGTCGCCGTGTTCCCGGAGCTGTGCCTGACCGGCTACTCGATCGAGGACCTCTTCCTGCAGGACGTCGTGATCGATGCCACGGTGGCCGCGATCGAGCGCCTGGTCGTCGCATCCACGGAACTGCTTCCGGTGCTCGTGGTCGGCGCCCCGCTGCGACATCGCAATCGCCTGTACAACTGCGCGGTCGTCATCCATCGCGGCGAGATCCTCGGCGTCGCGCCGAAGTCGTACCTGCCCACCTACCGGGAGTTCTACGAGCGGCGCTGGTTCGCGCCAGGAGACGACCTGGCGGGCGACGACATCACGATCGGCGAGCGGCAGGCGCCGTTCGGCCCCGACCTCCTGTTCCGTGCGCGGGATGTCCCGGGGCTCGTCGTCCACGTCGAGGTGTGCGAGGACATGTGGGTCCCGGTTCCGCCGTCCTCAACTGCGGCTCTCGCGGGCGCCACCGTGCTCGTGAACATCTCCGGCAGCCCCATCACGATCGCACGCGCCGACGACCGCGCCCTCCTGTGCCGCGCGCAGTCGCTTCGCGCGAACGCCGCCTATGTCTACGCGGCGGCGGGCCTCGGCGAATCGACGAACGACGTCTCGTGGGACGGCCAGACCATGGTCTTCGAGGCCGGCCGGCTGCTCGCCGAGTCGGAGCGCTTCCCCGACGGCCCGCGCCGCTCGGTCGCGGACGTGGATCTCGACCTGCTGCGGCAGGAGCGCATCCGCACGGGAACCTTCGACGACAACCGCCGCACGATCCGTCCCGAGACCCGCACCGTGCACTTCCGCCTCGACCCGCCCACGGGCGACGTCGGACTGCGGCGGCGCCTCGACCGGTTCCCGTTCGTGCCCGACGACCCGGCCCGTCTCGCGCAGGACTGCTACGAGGCGTTCAACATCCAGGTCTCGGGACTCCTGCAGCGCATGCGCGCGATCGGCAACCCGAAGCCCGTCATCGGAGTGTCCGGCGGCCTCGACTCGACCCACGCGCTGCTGGTCGTCGCCCGCGCGATGGACCGCCTCGGCCGGCCGCGCAGCGACATCCTGGCGTACACGATGCCCGGCTTCGCGACCTCGTCGCACACGAAGTCGAACGCCATCGCCCTGGCCGAGGCCATGGGAGCGACCATCGAGACGATCGACATCACGGAGCCGGCGACCGCGATCCTGCACGGCATCCACCATCCGTACGCCGGCGGCGAACCGGTGTACGACGTGACGTTCGAGAACGTGCAGGCCGGCGTGCGAACCGACCTGCTGTTCCGCCTGGCGAACCAGAACGGCGGGATCGTCATCGGCACGTCCGATCTCTCCGAGCTCGCGCTCGGGTGGGCGACCTACGGCGTCGGCGACCACATGAGCCACTACGGTGTGAACGCCGGCGTGCCGAAGACGCTGATCCAGCACATCATCCGGTGGGTCGTCGCGCATCGCGAGGGCGTCTCGGACGAGGCCGCCGCCGTGCTGCAGTCGGTGCTCGACACGGAGATCAGCCCCGAGCTCGTGCCCCCGGGTCCGGACGGCGCCGTGCAGTCCACGGAGCAGTCGATCGGTCCGTACGCACTGCACGACTTCACGCTGTTCCACGTGCTGCGCCGGGGCTACCGGCCGTCGAAGATCGCCTTCCTCGCCGAGCACGCGTGGCGGGATGCCACCTCCGGCGACTGGCCCCCCGGCTACCCGGAGAAGGACCACCGCGCGTACGACCGCGCCGAGATCGTCGAGTGGATGCGGGTCTTCCTCCGCCGCTTCTTCGGCTTCGCGCAGTTCAAGCGCTCAGCCGTGCCGAACGCCCCGAAGGTGTCGCCGGCCGGCTCGCTGTCGCCACGCGGCGACTGGCGTGCGCCCTCGGACGGCAACGCGCGGGCCTGGCTGGCCGAGCTCGACGGCATTCCCGCCGACGTCCCGACCGTCTGACCGGTAGCCGCTCGGCGCGGACCGCGCAAGACCCCGGGCGGCGACGGCGCGCGGGTGCAAGACTGGCCGCATGGCGCGGAGTGCGACGGTCGTCGGCAGCGGCCCCAACGGACTGGCCGCAGCGGTCGCCCTCGCCCGCGCCGGATACCGGGTGCGGGTGCTCGAGGCGCAGCAGACCGCAGGCGGCGGCGTGCTCACCAAGGGTCTGACGCTCCCCGGATTCCGGCACGACGTGTGCTCCGCCGTGCACCCCGCGGCGCACAGCTCGCCCTTCTTCCGCGCCTTCGGTCTCGACCGCATCGAGTGGATCCGGCCGGAGATATCGTTCGCACATCCGCTCGACGACGGCCGGGCGGCCATCGCGTGGCGCGACCTCGACCGCACCGCCGACGGCCTCGGCGCGGACGGCAGGGCATGGCGCTCCGTGATGCGCCCCCTGAACCGCGACCTCGAGGGAGTCGTCGATTTCACGGGCCATCAGCTGCTGCGGATGCCCCGGCATCCCCTCACGGCCGCGAGATTCGGGATGCGGGCACTCGAAGTGGGCACCCCCGCCATCCGGGGGACGTTCCGCACCGAAGAGGGCGCGGCCCTGTACGCCGGCGTGGCCGCGCACGCGAATACCCGACTGATCTCGCTGGCGGCCTCGGGAGCGGCGCTGCTGCTCCTCGCGCACGCCCACTCGACAGGCTGGCCGTACCCCCGCGGCGGCGCGCAGGCGATCGCCGACGCGCTGATCGCCGACCTGCGCGCACACGGCGGCGACGTCGAGACCGGCCGGGATGTGCGCTCGCTCGCCGAGGTGAGAGACGACCTCGTCCTGCTCGACACCTCGCCGCGACTCCTGCTCACCGACCCCGACCTGCCCTCCGACTACGCACGGTCGCTCAGCCGGTACCGCTACGGCCCGGCCGTCGCCAAGGTCGACTTCGCCCTGGACGGGCCGGTGCCGTGGTCGAATCCGGAGGTGGCGGCATCCCCCACCGTGCACGTCGGAGGCACGCTCGACGAGATCGAGGCGAGCGAGAGCGCGGTCGCCCACGGCCGCGTGACCGGGCAGCCGTACGTGCTCGTCGTGCAGCCATCCGTGCTGGACCCGACGCGCGCACCCGAGGGCTCGGCGACGCTGTGGGCGTACATCCACGTGCCGCTGAACTCCCGGCTCGACCCGACGGAGCTCGTACTGACGCAGCTGGAGCGGTTCGCGCCCGGCATCCGCGACCGGGTGATCGCGGTGCACGCGACGTCCGCGGCGGACCGCGCGCAGCGCAATCCCGGAGAGATCGGCGGCGACATCCTCGGCGGGTCGTTCACCCTCGCCCAGGCGCTGCGCCGTCCGGTCGTCTCGCGCACCCCGTGGCGCACCCCCCTGCCCGGCGTCTACCTGGCGTCGGCGTCCACGCCCCCCGGACCCGGCGTGAACGGACTCGCCGGCTGGCACGCGGCACGGCAGGCGCTGCACGACGCGGGCATCAAGGTCGAGCTCGGGGACCTCTTCGGGTGACGTCATGGACGGTTTCGCGGCAGTCGACTTCGGGTTCTCGCGCGAGGTGCTGCAGCGCGGCATCGCGGTGCTCTACATCGTCGCGTTCGTGTCGTCGTGGAACCAGTTCCCGGCGCTCCTGGGCGAGAAGGGTCTGCTGCCGGCGCCGCGCCTGCTGAGCTGGGTGCACTCCCGCACACGCGCCGGGAGGATCCTGAACCCCACCCTCTTCCGCTTCGTCCGGTTCACCGACCGCCGCCTGCGCGCGCTGTGCGCGGCCGGGGTGGTCATCGCGGCGGCGCTGGCTCTCGGCATCCCTCAGCTCGGACCCGCCTGGGTGCCGATGCTGTGCTTCCTCGCCATCTACCTCGGGTACATGTCGATCGTCTCGATCGGGCAGACGTTCTACGGCTTCGGCTGGGAGATGCTGCTGCTCGAGGCGGGATTCCTCGCCGCGTTCCTCGGCGGCCGCGAGCAGGCGCCGCCGACCGTGGTGATCGTGCTGTTCTGGTGGCTCGTCTTCCGGCTGGAGTTCGGCGCCGGGATGATCAAGATCCGCGGGGGCAGGGAATGGCGCGACCTCACGGCGCTCACCTACCATCACGAGACGCAGCCGATGCCCGGTCCCCTCAGCCGGCAGGCGCACCTGCTGCCGCGGTGGTTCCACCAGGGCGAGGTGCTCGGAAACCACGTCGCGCAGCTCGTCGTGCCGTGGTTCCTGTTCGCGCCGATCCTCGGCCTGGTGGTGCCGGGACCGTGGCCCGCGATCGTCGGGGATGTCGCCGCAGCCATCGTCATCGCCACCCAGCTGTGGCTCATCGTCACGGGCAACTTCGCGTGGCTGAACTGGACGACGGTCGTCCTCGCGTTCTCGGCCGTGTCGGCGCCGGTGCCGTTCTTCCGATCCGCGGGCGCGCTGCCGATCTGGTGGATCGTGGTGACCTCCGCGGTCTTCCTGCTGTACGCGGTGCTCAGCTGGTGGCCCGCGCGGAACCTGCTGTCGCGCCGGCAGCTCATGAACGCCAGCTTCAACCGCTGGCAGCTGGCCAACGCGTACGGCGCCTTCGGCACGGTCACGAAGGAGCGCGTCGAGATCGTCGTCGAGGGGACGCTCGACAGCGATCCGGATGCCGCGACCTGGGTCGAGTACGACTTCAAGGGCAAGCCCGGGGATGTGCGCCGCCTCCCGCCGCAGGTCGCCCCTTACCACCTGCGGCTGGACTGGCTCATGTGGTTCCTGCCGCTCGGCGGCTGGCGTCGGCTCGACGAGCCCTGGTTCGAGGCCTTCCTCGGCGCCCTGCTGGCGGCCGATGCGCCGACCCTCAGACTGCTCGCGCGGGATCCGTTCCACGGCGAGCGGCCGCAGCTCGTCCGCGCCGTCGCCTACCGGTATCGATTCACGACGCACGCCGAGTACCGTCGCGACCGGGTGCGGTGGGACCGCACGCGCCTAGGCACGGTGGTCGGGCCGGCGCGGCTGCGCTGACCCGGTTCAGGCCGGAGTCACGAAGCCCACTGGGAGGCGGCCCACGTGATCGCCGCGAGATGCCCCTGGCCGATCAGCGACGGGTGGAAGTAGTCGCGCGTGGAGATGTCGGACGACGTGAACGGGTAGTTGTAGACCGTGTTGGCGTCGAAGCGGCAGTTCGCGACCGCGGCGCACTCGGCGGCGAGGGCGGCGTTGTACGCCACGACCTGCGCCTCCACGGCATTGCGGCGGGCCACGTCTGCGGCTGCCGTGCTCGTCGGGTTGGCGAGCATCGACTTGCACGTGCCGAACAGCGCCCACCAGAAGCGGGCGGTCGCGTTGTTCTTGCTGAGGTTGTACATCCGCAGCAGGCTCGGAACGCTGGCGACGAAGATCTGCGGGTGCGCCGCGCTGTTCGCCAGCGTCGCGAGGGCGTTGTGGACGTTGGCCTGATAGGTCGCCGTCGGCGTCATGCCGGCGACGGTCGACGTGCACGCGTCGTTCGCGCCCATCTCGATCGTGACGTACTGCGCGCCCTGGCTCACCGCTTTGGCCGCCTGGCCGGGAAGCTGGGCGGACGCATTGCCCGACACCGCGTCGTTGTAGCCGACGAGCGCCGCGTTCCTCGCCTTCAGCCGCACGTAATGCGACTGCACCGATGCGGTGGTGCCGGTGGACCAGCTGTTGGCGGGACACGACGTCAGCGCGCTGCACGTCATGGCTGCCTGCGTGATGGAGTCGCCGAGCGCGGCCATCGTCGAGGGCGGCGGTGCGGTCGTCACCGTCGCGGAGGCGGACGAGGCCGCGAAGAGCGTCCCCGCCGCGAGGGCGGTGGCGGCGGTGAACGAAGCGACGACTCGCAAGATGCGCATGATGACTCCCCAGTGAGCGATGCGGACTGCGCCGCACAATACACCCGTGTATCGGCCGGCGACAGAGGGGATGCGAGCGTCCGTGCCGCCCGATCAGCCGGGGATGGCGACGCCTTGCAGGATGCGGCTCGGCCCCTGGGGCGTGGCCTCGACCTGCAGCTGCGCCGGGATCTGCTCCTTCATCGTCTCGACGTGGCTGATGATGCCGACCGTCCGGCCGCCCTGGCGCAGCTCGTCGAGGGTGCGCATCGCGAGGTCGAGGGTCTCGGTGTCGAGGGAGCCGAAGCCCTCGTCGATGAAGAGCGTGTCGAGACGGATGCCGCCGGCATTCGCGGTGACCGCCTCCGCGAGCCCCAGGGCGAGGGCGAGCGAGGCGAGGAACGTCTCGCCTCCCGACAGCGACTGCGGCGACCGCGCGTGCCCCGTGAACGAGTCCATGACCTCGAGCCCGAGGCCGGACGCCGTGCGCCGGCGGGCGAGCGCGTCGGTGTGCTGCAGCCGGTACCGTCCCGCCGACATCTCCGCGAGCCGCAGGTTGGCGCGCTCGACGATCTCCTCGAGCTCGGCGGCGAGCACGAACGTCTCGAGCGTCATGAGGTGCGTGTTCGGCGGACGACCGGCGACCGTGTGCGCCAGCCGCTGCACCACGGTGTGCCGCTCGGCGAGGTCGGCGGTGGCCGCGTGCGCGGCGTCCGCCCGCTGCACGAGATCGGTGAGCGCTGCCGCCGTCTGCTTCGCCTCGGCGGCCGCCGCGACGGCGAGATTCCACGCCTCGCGCGCATCCGCCACGGCCTGCGCGGACGCCGGCTCGTCGAGCTCGGAGCCGTCGTCGGCGGCGAGATCGAGCTCGAGCTGCAGCAGCCGCTCCTTCTCGGACGCGAGGGCGATCTCGTGGGCGCGGATGCGGGCGGCCAGGGCCGCTCGCACGGCCTCGTCGAGCAGCGCGGCCCGCACGGCGGCGGCCCGCTCCTGCGCGTCGGCACCGGAGCCGCCGAAGACGGATGCGTCGATCCGCCCGTCGCGCTCACGCGATGCGGCGGCGAGCTCGGCGGTCGCGAGCGCCCGCGCATCGAGCGCGGCGATGAGGGCGCGAGCCGCATCCCGCTCCGCCGTCGCGGCCGCGATCCGCTCGGAGACGCTCGGGGCGTCGCCGCGCGCGTCCTGCACCGTCTGCTCGGCGTGCTGCGCCCGCGACCGCGCAGTCGCCGCCTGCGCCGTCGCCTCGGTCATCAGCCGTGCGGCCTCCGCCCGCTCCGCCTCCGCCGCGGCGTCGCGCGTGACCAGGTCGGCGCGCTCGAGGACGAGGCGATCCCGCAGTTCTCGTGCCGCAACGGCGGCCTGGAGCGCCTGGATCCGGTCGGCCCGACGCAGCTCGAGCGCGGCGATCGGCTCGCCGCCCGCTCGCGCCGAGGCCTCGGCATGAGCCGCACGAGCCTCGCGCGCCGCCGTCGCGGCGACGCCCTCGGCGCGGGCCGCGGCATCCCTCGCCTCCTCGGCGCCGGCGATCTCGGCGTCGGTGACGGGCTCGGCGCCGGCCACCGGCACGGCAGGCTGCGGATGCTCGGGCGATCCGCACACCGCGCACGGCTCGCCGGCGACGAGGGCGCCGGCGAGCTCGGCCGCGTGCCCGGCGAGCCTGCGGCGCAGGAGGGCGGCGAGCGCCGCGGCGGCGCTCTGGGTCGCCTCGATGCGGGTCGTGTACGACCGCTCGGCCGCGAGCAGTGCGGTCGCGAGCGACTCGGCCTCCCGCGCAGCCGTCAGCCGCGCCTCGAGCTCGGCGAGGGCGGCCTCGGTCGGAGCCACTCCCGCGGCCGTCTCGGCGAGCCGGGCGATGCCGGCGTCGAGCTCGGCAAGGCGAGCCGGTACGGCGGCACGCCGCTCGTCGATCGCCGCGATGAGCGTCTCGCCTGCCGCGACCGCCTCGGCTGCCGCTCGTGCGTCCGCCCGGATGTCGTCGAGCTCGCGCTCCACTCCGAGCGCGGCGTCCCACAGGGCGATCCGACCCGTCAGCAGATCGGCGTGCGTACGGAGCCCGTCGGTGTCGGCGGTATTCAGCCCATCCGCCTCGACTCCCGCAGCGGCTTCCCAGACGCGGGATGCCTCGGCCAGCGCCGCCTCGGCGGCGCCGTGGGCGCGATCTGCCCGCCCGACGGCGGCGAGCACATCGCGCAGCTCCTCGGCGCGGTCGGCCCGTTCGAGCACGGACCGGTCAGCTGCGATCGCGGGCCCCTGCTCCTCGATCGACGCGAGCGCGGTGCGCGACCGATCGCGAGCGGCGCGCGACTGCAGCCGCAGTTGCAGGGCGGCGTGCGCAGCCGAGGCCCGTTCGAACGCCGCGCCGGCGGCATCCCGCGCGTGTGCGGCCGTCTCGGCGCGGTACGCCCCGCGAGCCACCGCCCGCAGCACGAGGTCCAGGCGCTCGGCCGGATCGGCGGGCGTCGACTCGTCGCCGTCCGAAGGCGGATCGCCGAGGCCCCGATCCGCGACGAGCCCCTCCACCTGATCCAGGAGCATGCCCACGAGAGCGCCGCCCTCGCCGAGCGCGCGCTCCGCGGCGCGGCGACGGTCCTCCAGCGCCTGCTGGTACTGCTCGTAGCGGCGCGTGCCGAAGAGGGTGCGCAGCAGAGTCTGCCGCTCGTCGTTCTTGGCCAGGAGGAACTGCTGGAACCGCCCCTGCGCCAGGAGGATGACCTGCAGGAACTGGTCACGGGTGAGGCCGAGGATCTCGTCCAGCGCGAGGCCCACGTCGCGCGGACCGGAGGCCCGCGTCATCCACTCCCCGCCGCCCCACTCGTCGAGTCGGGCGCGCTGTCCCTCGGTCGTGACGCCTTCGCCGCGGCGCTTCGGCCTCTGGTACTCCGGCGAGCGGGACACGCGCCACCGACCGCTCGCGACCTCGAAGTCGAGCACGACCTCGCTGGGGTCGTCGGGGTCGCAGTGGTCGCTGCGCAGGCGCTTGTCGCCGTCGGCGTACCGCGGCACCGACCCGTAGAGCGCGAAGCACACGCCGTCGAGGACGCTCGACTTCCCGGCGCCGGTGCGGCCGGTCAGCAGGAACAGGCCGTCGTCCGCGAACGCGTCGAAGTCGACGGTCTGACGCTCGCGGAAAGGCCCGAAGCCCTCGAGTTCGACGCGATGCAGCTTCACGCCGACGCCTCCGCGACCACGCGCTCATCGATGATCTCGCGGATGAGCTCGCGCTCGGCATCCGTGGCACCCTCGCCCGCTCGCACATGCTCGAGGAACGCCTCGACCAGGTCGGCATCGCTGCGGGCGCGGCTCACCCGCTCGGCGTACGAAGAGCGGCCGTCGGACGCCCGCGCCGGCGGCGTATGCGCGACCATCGCGCAGAACGGGAAGCGCTTCTGCAGCGCGCGCATGGGCTCGAGACGCGGCGTCGCATCCGTGTACTCCGCGGCCACCCACGCGGTCTCGTACTCGGCGTAGGCCGGGTCGGAGAGCAGGGCGTCGAAGGTGTCGTGCAGCGTCTTCAGCGGCCGCGGGACGGGAAGCTCGAGCCACTCCGCGGCCGCGAGGCCGGCGGCATCCAGCGTCACGAGCCACGACCCGCGCGGCTTGGACTGCTCGCCGAAGCTGTAGTGCAGCGGCGCGCCGGCGTACCGGACGCGTTCGGACAGCTGCTGCCGCCCGTGGATGTGTCCGAGGGCGACGTAGTCCGGTCCGTCGAAGACGCTCAGCGGGACGACATCCAGCGTGCCCTGGCGGATCTCGCGCTCGACGCCCGGGGTCGCCTCGACGCCCGCGGCGAAGCAGTGCGCGATCGCGACCGAGCGACCGGCGCGCGAGGCGAGGTCGGCGCGCACGAGTCCCATGGCGTGTGCCATCGTCTGCGCCTGCGTGCGCAGGCCTGCGTCGGGCCACACGCTCCGCACGATCGCGGGCTCGAGATACGGGATGCCGTAGAACCTGACCGGGCCGTCGGCATCCGAGATCTCGATCGCCTCGCCCACCGCACGGGCGTCGGTCAGGACGTGGATGCCGTCCCGCAGCAGCCTCGCCTGGAACCCGAGCCGCGCGGCGGAGTCGTGGTTGCCACTGGTCACGATGACGTGCGCGCCGGCGTCGCGCAGGGCCGCGAGGGTGTCGGTCAGGAGCGTGTAGCAGGCGGGCGCCGGAGCGGCCGAGTCGAAGACGTCGCCCGCGACGAGCACGACGTCGACGTCGTGCTGCCGGACCTGCGCCGTGAGCGCCTCGAGCACGCCGCGCAGCGCATCGAGCGTCGCGTGGCCGTGGAAGGTCCGCCCGATGTGCCAGTCGCCGGTATGCAGGATCCGCATGTGATCCACGGTATGGGCGGTGTCCGACATCGCCCCGGCGACAGGCGGGGAACCGCGAGAGCGCTACGCCTGGGCGGCCACCGGTCGCGGCGCGTAGCGGCCCGAGCGCTCCGCGCGGGCGCGCGCCTTCGCGGCCTCCTCCTCGCGGTTCTTCGGCGGTGCGACGGCCACGAGATCCTCGAGCAGATGGTGGGTCACATGCGCGATCTCGGCCACGGCGTGGTCGAAGGCGGCCTGGTTGGCCTTGGAGGGCTTGGTCGTCCCGGCGATCTTGCGGACGTACTGCAGAGCCGCCGCGTGGACCTCGTCATCGGTCGCTGCCGGCTCGAAATTGTGGAGTGTGTGGATGTTGCGGCACATGCGTCGAGGCTACGCTCGCGGCGGGCTGAAGGGGGCCTTGGAAGACCCTGGGAATGTCCGACCCCCCTCGTAGCTTGAGATACAGCAGATCACGCAAGATCCAGGGAGACATGATGTTCGAGCTGTACGGGGTCGACGTCCGATTCCACCGCGAGTCAGAGATCCGCGACCACGATTTCCACATCGCCGAGCAGCGCGCGCTGCGCCTCGTGCCGGAGATCGTCCGGCGCATGCACACGTGCGCCGGCGTCGTTCGCAGCGCGCTGCGCGCGAGCGAAGGTGCCTGGGCACGTCCCATCGGCATCAACTCCGGTCGCGCCCGTCGCTCCGTGATGTCGTAGGGCGCGGGAGGCTACGCCGTCCGGCGTTCGTGCAGGATGCCCGCCCGCTCCGGGTGGGCGTCGAACCAGTCGGAGACGTACCAGCACATGGGGATGATCTCGCGGTCGCCTGCCTCTTCGAGGTGGGCGACCGCGCGTTCCACCAGCTCACCGGCGTACCCGTGTCCGCGGAAGGTCGGGATGGTGAACGCGCGAGTCATGACGACGGTTCGCCCGTCGTCCCGGTAGTCGAGCACGCTGACCAGGTCGTCCCCGTCGTGCAGCGTGTAGCGCGACGCATCCTTCTCGTCCGTGAATCGAAACGGTGCCACGGCGTCAGACTAACCCGGCGCCGACGGCCCGCGGGCCGTTCACACCGGGAGCGCAGGTTCCAGTGAGCGGGTTCGGATGAGCTCGGCGTACCAGCGCGCGCTGTCCTTCGGCAGCCGCTCGAGCGTGTCGAAATCCACCCGCACGATGCCGAACCGCTTCGCGTAGCCATAGCCCCACTCGAAGTTGTCGAGCAGCGACCACACGAAGTATCCGCGCAGATCGACGCCGGCCTCCATCGCGGCGTGCGCCGCCGCGAAGTGCCGCCGCAGATAGTCGACGCGCAGCTCGTCGTGAACCTTGCCGTCCGCGGACACGTCGTCGTCGAAGGCCGCGCCGTTCTCGGTCACCATGAGAGTCTGCTCGGGAAACTGCTCCTTCAGAGAGACCAGCAACTCGGTGAGCCCTTCGGGTGCGATGTTCCACCCCATCGCCGTGTACGGCCCCGGCTGCTCGACGAACTCGACGACCGAGTCGCTGCCCGGCCAGGCCGTGCCGCCGGCGGCTTTGTGCCCATCGGCGTGCTGCATCTCGCCCGTGCCGTCCCACAGCCGGACGGTGGCCGTCGAGTAGTAGTTCACCCCCAGCACGTCGAGCGGCTGCCGGATGTCGCGCAGGTCGCCGTCCTCGACGAAGCCCCAGTCGGTGACGGATGCCGTGTCGGCGATGAGGTCCGCGGGATAGGCGCCGCGCAGCATCGGTCCGGTGAAGGCGCGGTTGGCCAGCGCGTCGATGCGGCGCACCGCATCCTCCGATCCCTCGCCGGCCCCGCGCAGCACGTGGAAGTTGAGCGTGACCGACACGTCCGCATCCGACGCGGCGCGCAGCGCCTGCACCGCACGACCGTGCGCGAGGTTGAGGTGGTGCACCGCCGCGAGTGCGGCCGCCGGCTCGGTGCGCCCGGGGGCGTGGCCGCCCTGGCCGTAGCCGAGGTAGGCCGAGCACCACGGCTCGTTGAGCGTGCCCCACATCGCGACGCGATCGCCGAGCGCCTCGGCGACGATCCGGGCGTAATCGGCGAACGCCGCCACGGTCCCCCGGGACGCCCAGCCGCCCTCGTCCTCCAGGACCTGCGGGAGGTCCCAGTGGTAGAGGGTCGCGACCGGCGCGATGCCGCGCTCGAGCATCCCATCGACCAGACGGGAGTAGAAGTCGAGCCCTGCCTGATTCACGGCGCCGCGCCCGGTCGGCACGATGCGCGGCCACGCGATCGAGAAGCGGTAGGCCTGGAGGCCGAGCCCGGCCATGAGGTCGATGTCGCTCTCCCACCGGTGGTAGTGGTCGCAGGCGATGTCGCCGGTGTCGCCGTTCCACGTCTTGCCGGGCGTGTGCGAGAACGTGTCCCAGATCGACGGGCCGCGCCCGTCGGCACCGGCCGCGCCCTCCACCTGATAGGCGGCCGTGGCCGATCCGAACAGGAACGATTCCGGGAACCTCATCCGGTGACCTCCGCACGGTCGATGTCGAACGTCTCCACGCGTCCGTCCGGCGTGGTCACCGTCACGGTAGCGGTGCCGGTGCCGCCGCGGAAGACCCGCATCCGGAGCCCGTCCAGGTAGTCGTAGTCGGGACGGTCGTCGCGCGCACCCCACGGGAGCACGGCTCCGGGGCGCGCATACAGGGGCAGCGAGTCGAACCCGTGCCGCTCCGTGCGCCATGCACCGCCGGTGACGACCTCACCGCTCAGCAGATGCGTCCACTCCCCCGCGGGCAGGTAGAACGACACGTCCCCGGTGGCCGAGAAGACCGGCGCGACCAGCAGGTCGGGGCCGAGCATGTACTGGCGGTCGAGGTGTCCGGTGGCCGGGTCATCCGGGAACTCCAGCACCATGGGCCGCATCAGCGGGATGCCGGTCCGGGATGCCTCGATCCCCTGCTGGTACAGGTACGGCATGAGCCGCATCTTCAGGTGCGTGAAGACGCGGGTGACCTCCACGGCCTCCTCGTCGAACTGCCACGGCACGCGGTACGACTGCGATCCGTGGAATCGGCTGTGGCTGGAGAGCAGGCCGAAGGCCGTCCACCGCTTGTACACACCGGCATCCGGGGTCCCCTCGAAGCCGCCGATGTCGTGGCTCCAGTGCGCGAACCCGCTGAGGGCGAGCGAGAGCCCGCCGCGCAGCGTCTCGGCCATGGACGGGAAGGTGGATGTCGAGTCCCCGCCCCAGTGCACCGGCATGGTCTGGCCGCCCGCCGTCGCCGAGCGCGCGAACAGCACGGCGTCGCCCTCGCCGCGGGCGTCGACCAGCACGTCGTGCACCGCCCGGTTGTAGAGCTGGGCGTACAGGTTGTGCATGCGAGCGGGGTCGGAGCCGTCGGCCCACACGACGTCGGTCGGGATCCGCTCGCCGAAGTCGGTCTTGAAGCAGTCCACGCCCTGGTCGAGGAGAGCCCGCAGCTGCGACTGGTACCACGCGGCGGCATCCGGGTTCGTGAAGTCGACGAGCCCCATGCCGGCCTGCCAGAGGTCCCACTGCCACACCGATCCGTCAGCGCGCTTCACGAGGAAGCCCTGCTCTGCCGCCCGGGCGAACAGCGGCGAGCGCTGCGCGATGTACGGGTTGATCCACACGCACACCCGAAGGTCCTTGGCGTGCAGGCGCGCCAGCATGCCGTCCGGGTCCGGGAAGACCCGCGGATCCCACTCGAAGTCGCACCAGTTGAACTCGCGCATCCAGAAGCAATCGAAGTGGAACACCGAGACCGGGAGCTCGCGGCGGGCCATCTCGTCGATGAACGACGTGACGGTCGCCTCGTCGTAGTCCGTCGTGAACGAGGTGGAGAGCCAGAGCCCGTACGACCACGCGGGGACGACCGGCGGCCGGCCGGTGAGCGCCGTGTAGCGCGACAGGACGTCCTTCGGCGTCGGTCCGGCGATGACGAAGTACTCCAGCACCTCGCCCGGCACCGAGAACTGCACGCGCTCGACGGCCTCGGATCCCACCTCGAACGAGACATGGCCCGGGTCGTTCACGAGCACGCCGTACCCGCGGGACGAGAGGTAGAACGGCACGCTTTTGTACGCCTGCTCGCTCGAGGTGCCGCCGTCCGCGTTCCAGATCTCGATGCTCTGGCCGTTCTTGACGAGCGGACCGAAGCGCTCGCCGAGCCCGTAGACGAGCTCGCCGACACCGAGATCCAGCTGCTCGTGGATGAACGTCGATTCCCGCGGGATGCCGTTGTCCGCGCGGTCGTTGCCGATCACGCCGTGGTCCACCGCGGCGTCGGGGTCGAGCCGCAGATAGCCCGCTGCGCGGGGGCCGCTGCCGGTGATCCGCTCACCGTCGACCTCGAACGACAGGTCCCAGGGAGCGCCGTCCGCGATCCGCGCCGTGAGGGGCCCGGTGCTCAGCATCCCACCGCCCTCCGTGAGGGATGCCGACCCGACCGGCCCCTCGTCGGCGACGGCGAAGCCGCCGTGCCAGGCACGGCCCTCGTGGTGCGCGATGCGCACCCGCACGACCCCCTCCACAGGCGACGACAGCGTCACGGTCAGGACCGGTCGGTTGAGGGTGTCGCCCCGGCCGCGGATGACGGCGGTGGGCGCGGTCACGCGGAGTACGGCATCCGTCGCCTCGACGTCGTGCGCCTCCTGCGCGTAGAGCGCCGTCACGCCCGGGCGGACCTGCCAGTATCCATCGGTGAACTTCATTACTTGACTGCTCCTGCGGTGATGCCGCGCGTGAGGGTGCGCTGGAAGATGAGGAAGAACAGCAGGGTCGGGATGACGCCGAGGAGCGCGGACGCGCTCGTCGTGGTGACGTCCATCAGCCGGTCGCCCTGCAGCACGCTGATCGCGACGGGGACGGTCTGGTTCGCGTTGGAGACCAGGAAGGTCAGTGGGATCAAGAACTCGTTCCACGTCCAGATGAAGAAGAAGATGAGCAGCACCGACAGCGTCGGACGGCTGATCGGGAAGATCACGCGCCACAGCGTCTGCCAGCGGCTCGCGCCGTCGATCGCCGCGGCCTCGAGCACCTCCTTCGGGAATGTGCCGTACACGCTCGAGAGCAGGTAGGTGCCGAAGGCGGCCTGGATGACGGTGAACACGATGATCACCGACCACACGTTGTTGTACAGACCGACCGCCTTGAACATGTAGTACAGGGGGTACAGCAGCGCCTCCTGCGGCAGCAGGTTCGCGAGGAGGAAGAGGAGCACGACCCACGTGCGGCCGCGCACGCGGCCGATCCCGATCGCGAAGGCGTTCAGCACCGACAGCAGCACCGCGAGGACCGCGACGGCGCCCGAGATGAACACCGAGTTCCACACCTTCTCGGGGAAGTTCACGCGCTCCCAGAACTTCTGGATGCCCTCGAAGTACAGGTGCGTGGGCGGCACGAGCGGGCCGCTCGCCGCGTACTCCGCCGGCGACTTGAACGAGTTGATGAGGATCAGGTAGAACGGCGCGACGATCACGACGCCGGCGGCGATCGCGAACAGGAGCATGAGCCAGTCGATCGTCCGGCGCTTGCCGCTCGCCCCGCCGGGACGCGGGCGGCGGATCTTCACGGGGGCCGCGACCGGCGGGGCGGTCCGTTCCACGGTGGCGGTGGCGGTCATCGCTGGCCCTCCCTCTCCTTGCGTTCTGCGTGGTTCTGCGCGACGACGAACAGGATCGCGACGGCCGCGATCACGATCGTGAGCGCCGTGGCGATGGTCGCGCCGTATCCGACCTGCTGCGCCTGGAAGAACTCGCTGTAGGCGTAGTACGCCGGCACGATCGTCGACGTGCCGGGGCCGCCGCGCGTCAGCACGTAGACCGGCCCGAAGACCTTCAGCGCGGCGATCGTGCAGGTCAGGGCGACGACGAAGATCTCGGGCCGGATGCTCGTCACCGTGATGGCGCGGAAACGCTGCCACCAGTTCGCGCCGTCGATCTCGGAGGCCTCGTACAGCTCGGGGTCGACCCGCTGCAGGGCGGCCATGAAGACGACGATGGGGTAGCCGATCTGCACCCACACCATGACGGCCATGATCGAGGGGAGCGCCGTCTGCGGGTTGCCGAGCCAGTCATGCGCGAGGAACCCGAGCCCGATGTTCTCGAGCATCGTGTTGAGGGCGCCGTCCTCCGGCCGCAGGATCCAGCCGATCACGATGCCGGCGATCGCCGCGGGCAGCAGCTGGGGCAGGTAGTACGTCGCGCGGAGGAAGCTCGCGGTGCGGCCGCCGAACCTGCGCCCGACGAGGTCGAACAGCAGGGCGGCCAGGATGAGGCCGATCACCGTCGGGATGATCACCATCGCGACGATCATCCACACGCTGTTCTGGAACGACGTCCAGAACTTCTCGTCCGCGAGCAGGTGCTGCCAGTTCTTCAAGCCGATCCAGCGAGGCGGACGGATGCCGCGCCACATCGTGAAGGTCAGGTAGACGTTCCACGCGAGCGGGACGATCACGATGAGCGTCAGCAGCACGAAGCCGGGAAGGAGGTACAGCCAGTAGCCGCGTGCGCCGTGACGGCCGCGGTGCGGGATGAGAGGCTCGTCGGCCGTTCGTGCGGCGCGTGCCGGGCGCCGCTCGCGGCGCACGAAGGGGACGGTGGTCATGTCGGTTCCTTGCGTCGATTCCTGTGTCGTGGGCCGTCCGGGGCGGGGTGAGGAGCACCCGCCCCGGACGGAGTCGTCACTTCAGGGTGGAGACGTACGACTCGTACTCGTCGCCGAGCGACTTCTGCACCTGGGCCGGCGTCGAGGTGCCGTTCACGAGGTTCTGGAACTGCGCGACGAGGGTGTCGTAGAAGGTCGGCGTGGGCCAGTCGGGGTAGAACGACAGGCCGTCCTGCTTCGTGATGTCGGTGAACGCGGAGATGAGCTCCTTGCTCTTGGCATCCGTGATGTCCGACGCGTCGGCCGCGACGGGAACGCCGCCGTTGTTGCCGATGACCGCCTGGATCTGCGGGCTCATCGTGACGTCGATGAACTTCTCCGCGAGGTCCTTGTTCTTCGAGTTCTCGGGGACGACCCAGAGGTTGCCCGACGAGCCGAGGCTCAGGGTGCTGCCCGGGAAGGGGAAGATGCCCCAGTCGTAGCCCTTGATCTCGTTGACGAAGCGGCCGTACCACCAGCTGCCGGAGACGAACATCGGGTACTTGCCCGCGATGAACGCCGTCCCGGCGTCCTCGGCCTTCATGCCGGCGACGTCCTTGGAGATGTAGCCCTTCTGCTCGTACTCCTTGAGCGTGTCGGTGGCGTACGAGATAGCCTCGCCCTTCCAGTCGACGGGCTTCTTGTACAGCTGGTAGTCGTTCACGAACTTCCGGTCGGCCTTGCTCAGGGCGAGCTGGTACCAGAGCTGTCCGAGCGGATACTCGGCTCCGGCCTCCGCGAGCGGCGTGACGCCCTTGGCGACGAACGCATCCATGACCTTGACGAAGTCGTCGTACGTCTTCGGGACCTCCAGTCCCGCATCCTGGAACATCTTCTTGTTGTAGTAGACGGTGACGAATTCGCCGTAGTTGGGGACGCCGTACCAGTCGCCGGAGCCCATGATGCCGTTCTCGTCGTACTTCGCCGTCGTCTGCAGCGACGGCGCGAGCTTCTTGTCCCACCCGTACTTCTTGACGGCGTCGTCGAGGTTCGCGAGCAGCCCCTGGCTGGCGAGCAGGCCCGCCGTGGCGTTGCCCTTGTTGTACTCGAGGATGTCGGGCGCCTGGTCGGAGTTCAGCACCTGGCTCGCCGTGGAGCGGATCTGCTCGAAGCCCTTGGCCTCGAAGCGGACCTTGGCGCCGGTCTCCTTCTCGAACGTCTTGATGGCCTGGTCCCACGCCTTGCCCATGGCGCCGTCGGCGCTCTCGTAGTGCCACAGCGTGAGGGTGCGGCCTTTGCCGCTCGTCGGCTCGGTGTCGCTCGCGTTCGCTCCGCCGGAGCAGGCGGCCAGCGCCACCGCTGCGACCGCGAGGGTGGCCGCGGCGAGGAGGCGCCGCTTCCTGGGGTGTTGCTGTGCCATCGTCGGCACTCCTTTCTGTTCCCGTCGGAACGGGGTGTTCAGGTGGGGGATGTGAAGTTGTCGAAGCGCTTCGATAAGCGTCGTGGCGAAACGCTTCCCGGGGCGGTTCGGATCAGCCCCCGGGCGGAGCTGCGACCGAGCCGCGGTCGAGGTAGTGCGGGGGGAGGAGGTGCAGGCCCGGCTGCTGAGCACCCTCCTCGACAGCTGCGAGCGCCAGCTCGACGGCGAGGTCGCAGGACTCCTGGGCGACGAGCGGGACGCTGTCGATCGGGGTCGGCAGCGTGTCGGGATCGAGCGAGTTCGCCAGCGCGATGATCGACACATTCGCCGGGACCCGCAGTCCGTGGCGTCCCAGCTCGTCCATGACCGTCGTGAGCACCTCGGCCGGCGAGTGCACCGCGATGGCGGTGACGCCGGAGGCGACGAGGTCGCGCACGATGCTGCGCACCCGCGCAAGGTCGGGCGTCTCGACGCCGCTCGCCCGGAAGGCGTGCGCGAGGCCTCGCTCCTCGGCGCGCCGGGCGTAGGCGGACCGGACGCGCGGCGGGAAGTTGGACTTCTCGTATCCGACGGCGGGGAAGCCGATGAGCGCGATCGAGCCGTGGCCGGCGTCCGCGAATCGATCGACGGCGAGGGATGCCGCGGCCTCGAAGTCGAGGTCGACGCAGACGAGTCCCTCGCGGTCGTCGGGAACGCCGATGAACA
Organism: Microbacterium rhizosphaerae; assembly: GCF_034120055.1. Lineage (NCBI taxonomy): Bacteria > Bacillati > Actinomycetota > Actinomycetes > Micrococcales > Microbacteriaceae > Microbacterium > Microbacterium rhizosphaerae. The sequence goes on from NZ_CP139368.1 coordinate 3,529,089, forward strand.
CCGTCGGCAGGTCGATCTGTCGCGCGATCCCGACCCGCTCGTCGTCGGGCGCGACGTCGAGGACGAGCACGCCGTCGACGAGGCCGCTGGACGCGACGCGGCGCATGCCCGCGGACGCCTCCTCCTCCGTCAGCAGGAGGATGTCGTATTCGCTGCGCCGCGCGGCGATCGAGGTCGCGAGCACGAAGGCCATGTGCGTCGGCGCGTGCGTGTCGGGACGGAACGGCTCGGTGAGCGCGAAGATGTTCGTCCGCCGCCCCGCGAGCATGCGGGCGCCGGCGTTGGGCCGGTAATCGAGGTCGCGCACGGCGGCCTCGACGCGCTGACGCGTCGCGACAGACACCGGCCGCTTGCCGCTGAGGGCATACGACACGGTGCTGATGGAGACGCCGGCGGCCTTGGCCACCTCGTCGATCTTCGCCATCGGACTCCCTTGTCATTCCGCCGGATGTAGCTGTCGAAGCGCTTAGACGGAAACGCTTCGACACGAAGATAGATCAGGTTCCGGCGAAGCGCAAGCGATTTGTGGGACCAGCCAACAATTTCCCTCGACGGGCCATCCCGCGCACGATTTGCGCGGGATGTGGACGAATATGACGTCATCGTCATACTTCGTCATGGACACTCGACGTCTCCGTGTGCTATTTGACGCTCGCCGTCATGATCCGTCATAATCGGCTCCATGACTGACAACGCACGCCATCTGTCCGCCTGGGAGGCGAACGGGGCTGCCGGCTGCATGATGGCCGGCCGTGTTGTCATGTGCTGTCGAATGTGCAGCTGAGACGGTGACCACCGCCGGGCTCCCGCGCCGCGTCTGACCTGACGCTTCGAGCTACTCGGCGCCGAGCCCCCGAGACACCGGGATCCCGCGCTTACCCGCGCGCCCGCGTTGCCTCGCACCCGCCCTCGATTCCGATACCTCGAGGGCCGCGCTCACAGCACGCGAACCCGACAATCGGGTTCCGCCCTTAAGGACAGCACTCCAATGACTACCGTTCTCGACGCTCCCGTCCGCACCGCGACATCGCCCGCTCCCGCCAATCCGGCGGAGGGCCTGCGCGCCTACGCCGCCCTGACCGCTGCGACACAGGGACCCACCGCCGCCCAGCAGCTCGCCGCCGCACGCGCCGCTGCCGCTCAGGAGGCTGCCGCTCCGGCCGCTCCCCGCGCCGGCCGCACCCTCCCCGCGGGCACCGCCCCGCGCGGCTTCGCCCTCTACGTCGGCATCGACGAGGCCAAGGCCGCGGCATCCGGTGTCTCCCTCGGCGTCCTCGTCGACGCCCTGCGCCGTACGCTCGCCGAGCTCGCGCCCGCGGCCGAGACCTACGCGACGGTCGCCCTCGCCCCGGCCGGCGCCGGCGGACGCGACGTCGACGTCGTCCGCCTCGCCCTGCACGAGCCGAGCGCCGTGGCCCGCACGAAGCCCGAGCCGGAGCCGGAGATCGAGACCTCCCCTGGCGTCATCGTCGACATCTCGCGCAAGCGCGTCGTGATCGACGGCGAGTCGGCCGCCTTCACCTTCAAGGAGTTCGAGCTCCTGCAGTACCTGGTGCTGCGCGAGGGTCGCACGATCGAGCGGGCCGAGCTCGTTTCGTCGCTGTGGCAGGGCTCGACCGACGACGACGCTCCGGGCGAGCGCACCATCGACGTGCACGTGCGGCGCCTGCGCGCCAAGCTCGGCCGCTACGAGGACATCGTCCGCACCGTGCGCGGTGTCGGCTACCGCTTCGACCGGCACGCGGACGTCGTCATCCGCTACGGTCACGGCACGCCGTCGCCGGACCGCTTCTGACCTGCCGCCCTCCCCTTCGGGCCGGGCACGTCCGGTCCGGTCGCGTGTCGCGGCGCGCGCGTAGGGTGAGGGCATGACGTCGACACTCCCGCCGCGCGTGCCGCGACCGCTCGGCGCGCGGAGGGATGCGGTCGTCGTTCCGGCCGGGAAGCCCGTCGAGACGGGGTACCGGCCGACGGGACCCGTGGATGTGCGCAGCACGCTGCTGGCCCATCGACGAGGGCCCGGCGATCCGACGATGCTGGAGGATGCCGGCATCATCTGGCGCGCCGCACGGACTCCGGGCGGCATCGCCACGCTCGCGATCACGATGTCGAGCAGCTCGGTCCGCGCCGTCGCCTGGGGACCCGGGGCCGAGTGGACGATCGCTCAGGTGCCGGCGCTGTGCGGCGCCGACGACGATGCGACGGGCTTCGACGCGTCGCTGCATCCCCTGATCGCCGAGGCCCACCGCCGCAATCCGGGCCTGCGGATCGGGCGCACCGACCTCCTCTTCGACGCCCTCGCCGGCTCGATCATGGAGCAGAAGGTGACCGGGCTGCAGGCGTTCGGCGCGTGGCGGCGCATCCTGCAGTGGTGCGGCGAGCGCGCACCAGGACCGACGCCGCGTCCGATGTTCGCACCCCCGCCGATCGACGGCTGGCGCAGCATCCCCTCCTGGACCTGGCACCGCGCCGGGCTGGAACCGCCGCAGTCCCGCACGATCGTGGCCGCCGCCTCGCGCGGGCGGTCCATCGAGCGCGCGATGGCCGGAGTCACGGACGGCGACGATCGCGACCGCATCCTCACCAGCCTGCAGGGCGTCGGGCTGTGGACGGCTGCGGAGACGCGCATCCGTGCCTATGGCGACCCGGACGCGGTGAGCGTCGGCGACTACCATCTCGCCCACGAGGTCGGCTACGCGTTGACCGGATCGCGCACGGACGACGACGGGATGCTGGCGCTCCTGGCGCCCTGGGCGGGCCAGCGTCAACGGGTCATCCGCCTCATCGGGCGTGCCGGAGCGCGCGAGGCGCGACGCGGGCCGCGCCTGCATCCCGAGGATCACCGCAGCCGCTGAGCGCCGGAATCCGTCCCGTCACACGCCCCGTTGCGCATGTCGGAACCCCTCGGCACACTGGGCCATGCGCCCGTCGTACGGGTGCACCCTCCGACACTCAAGGAGCACTTCCGTGGCCATCCTCAACCCCTACCTCTCATTCAAGAACAACGCCCGCGAGGCGATGGAGTTCTACCAGTCGGTGTTCGGCGGCACGCTCGACGTGTCGACGTTCGGCGACATCCCCGGCATGGCCGAGGACCCGGCCGAGGCCGACCTCGTGATGCACTCGCAGCTCACAACGAGCGACGGCTTCACGATCATGGGCTCCGACACGCCAGACCGCATGCCCTACAGCGCGCCCGCGGGCGTGACGATGTCGATCAGCGGCGACGAGGAGTCGAAGCTCGAGGGCTTCTGGAACGCTCTCGCCGACGGTGGCCAGATCACGATGCCTCTGGACACCCCGCCCTGGGGCGGCAAGTTCGGCATGCTCGTCGACCGCTTCGGCGTGCCGTGGATGGTGAACGTCAACGCCGCGCCCGCGGCGTGAGCAGTGCCTGAGCGGCGTGGGCCGGGGTCTGGATAGTCTCGTCGTATGACGTACTCTCCGGGCTCCGGGCCCTCGCCGACCGGTTGGCCGCGCGGGCGCAAGCAGTGGATCTTCGGCACGATCGTGCTCATCGGCCTCGGAGCGCTCGTCGGGTTGCTGCTCGGGAACATCTGGATCGGGCTGCTGCTGGCCGCCGTCGTGTCGATCGGCTGGATCATGGCCTACGAGTCGTCGCGCGGCCGCAACGTCGGCATGCACGAGCACGGCGACGACGGCGACGACAACGGCGCGCGGCTGTGACGGCTCTCCGCATCGCCGTGGCCGGCGGTCGCGGCGAGATGGGCGGGCTCGTCTCGGCGATCGCGGCAGCGCGCGGGCACGAGGTCGTCTCGCTCAGCCGACGCGACGGCGTGGATCTGTTGACCGGCGCGGGTGCCGCGGAGGCCCTGGCGGGCGTCGACACGGTGGTCGACGTGCTCAACGGCGCGGGCACCGGCACGACCGAGGGGTCGCGGACCTTCTTCGGCACCACCACGAAGACGCTCCTGGCCGCCGAGAAGGCCGCTGGCGTCCGGCACCACCTCGCGATGTCGATCGTCGGCATCGACCGGGCGCCCTACGACCACTACGCGGGCAAGGTCCTGCAGGAACAGCTGATCGCCGACGGCGATGTGCCGTGGACGATCCAGCGCTCGACGCAGTGGCACTCGTTCCCGCGCTACATCTACCCCCGGCTGAAGATGGGGCCGATCCGGGTCGCCCCGCGCGCGCGCATGCAACCGGTCGATCCGGCGGAGGTGGCCGAGCGGCTCGTGGATGCGGTCGAGCACGGACCAGCGGGCCGCGCGACCGATCTCGGCGGTCCCGAGGAGTTGAACCTCGCCGACATGGTGCGCATCTACGCGCGCGCGATCGGCGACCGAGGGTGGATGCCGACCGTCTCGCAGCCCGGCGACATCGGCCGCGCCGCGCGCAGCGGCGTGCTGCTGCCGGGCCCGGACGCCGACCTCGGCACGCGAACCTACACCGAGTGGATCGCGGCGGTCGTCGCGCGCTGACGCCGGCTCACGACATCCATCGCGCCGCCGTCTGCAGCGGAAAGCGCAGCAGATCGCGGTAGGCGAGCTCGGCCGCGCCGACGAGCAGCCGGTCGACGCCGAGCATCGCGGGACGGATCTCGAGGTCCTCGCCGTTCGCCGGCATGGACTGGGCGCGCACCTGTTCGAGCAGGTCGCCGGGAGCCTCGGTGGCCAGCGTCGAGAGGAATCCGCCGAGCACGACGACGGACGGGTTGAGCACGTTGACGGCGTTCCCGAGCGCGTGGGCGAGGATACGCGACTGCCGCGCCAGCTCGGCCGCGACGGCGGGATCGTCGGAGGCGGCGATCGCCGCAGCCAGAGCGGGCTCGTCGACATGGGAGATGCCGAGCATCGCGAGGACGCGGTCGCGATTGACCTCGTCCTCGAGCACGCCGCCGGGAGCGCGGCGGTCGTCGTGCTCGCCCATGCCGGGGCGGTTCTGGCCGAACTCGCCCGCGTATCCCGCGGCGCCGGAGACCGGCATCCCGTGCACGATCAGTCCGCCGCCGATACCGCTCGCGCTGTCGAGGTACACCACGTCGTCGACGCCGCGGGCGGCGCCGTAGAGGTGCTCGGCGAGGGCGCCGAGACTCGCGTCGTTGCCGACATGGGCCGCCAGTCCGCTCGCTGCGGCGACGAGGTCGCGCAGCGGCGCGTCCCGCCAGCCGAGGTGCGGCGCCTGGCGTACGAGACCGTCCGCGGCCCGCACGAGTCCAGGCACCGCGATGCCGACCCCGACGATCCGGTGCCCGACGAGCTCGTCGGAGGCCCAGCTGCGCACCCGCTCGCCGATGAGGTCGGCGGTCGCCTGCGGGCTGAGCGGGCCGTCCACGGCGATGCGCTCGCGCACGGCGACGGTCTGGTCGAGCCGGATCGCGCCGAGGGTGATCGCATCCACCTCCGTGTTCGCCGCGATCGCGACGACCGTGGGGTTCACGGAGGCCATCGGCGAGGGGCGACCGACGCGCTTGGTGGGCTCGGGCGCGCTCTCGTCCACGAGCCCGAGGTCGAGCAGCTCTGCCACGAGGCTCGCCGTCGTCGAGCGGTTCAGACCGGTGCGCTCGGTGAGCGCGGCGCGCGATTGCGGACCGTCGAGGTGCACGATCTGCAGCACCCGGCCGAGGTTCGCCTCGCGCGCACCCAGCGCCGCATCCATCGTCCCCGTCATCCCCTCACTGTATCGAGATGCTGTACGACCGCACCATATATGTTGTATGCTTCAACAAATACTATTCGACGAGGAACAGGAAGACCATGCCCATCCCCATGCCCACACGCGACGACAAGTTCTCCTTCGGCCTCTGGACCATCGGCTACAACGGCGCCGACCCCTTCGGCGGCCCGACCCGCCCGCCGCTCGACGTCGTGCACGCGGTCGAGAAGCTCTCCGAGCTCGGCGCATACGGACTCACCTTCCACGACGACGACCTCTTCGCATTCGGATCGACGGATGCCGAGCGCCAGACGCAGATCGACCGGCTCAAGGGTGCGCTCGCCGACACCGGCCTCATCGTGCCGATGGTGACCACGAACCTCTTCTCCCCGCCGGTGTTCAAGGACGGCGGCTTCACCTCCAACGACCGTCAGGTGCGCCGCTTCGCGCTGCGCAAGGTCCTGCGCAACCTCGACCTCGCCGCCGAGCTCGGCGCCAAGACCTTCGTCATGTGGGGCGGCCGCGAGGGCGCAGAGTACGACGCGGCCAAGGACATCCGCGCCGCGCTCGAGCGCTACCGCGAGGCCGTGAACCTCCTCGGCCAGTACGTGACCGACAAGGGCTACGACATCCGCTTCGCGATCGAGCCGAAGCCGAACGAGCCCCGCGGCGACATCCTGCTGCCGACCGTGGGTCACGCCCTCGCCTTCATCGACTCGCTCGAGCGTCCCGAGCTGGTCGGACTGAACCCCGAGGTCGGCCACGAGCAGATGGCCGGTCTGAACTTCGCCGCCGGCATCGCCCAGGCGCTGTACCACGACAAGCTCTTCCACATCGACCTCAACGGACAGCGCGGCATCAAGTACGACCAGGACCTCGTGTTCGGCCACGGCGACCTGCACAACGCGTTCGCGCTCGTCGACCTGCTCGAGAACGGCGGCCCGGACGGCGGCCAGGCCTACACCGGCCCGCGCCACTTCGACTACAAGCCGTCGCGCACCGAGGACGAGAGCGGCGTGTGGGACTCCGCCGCCGCGAACATGCGGATGTACCTGCTGCTGAAGGAGCGCGCACAGGCCTTCCGCGCCGACCCTGAGGTGCAGGAGGCGCTCGCGGCCTCCCGCGTCGCGGAGCTGCGCACGACGACGCTCGCCGAGGGCGAGTCGTACGACGACCTGCTCGCCGACCGCTCGGCGTTCGAGAACTTCGACCCGAGCCAGTACTTCGGCGGCAAGGGCTTCGGATTCGTGCGCCTGCAGCAGCTCGCGAGCGAGCACCTCATGGGCGCTCGCTGACATGCCCGCACGGACGTTGGTGGCGGGCGTCGATTCCTCGACGCAGTCCTGCAAGGTCGTGATCGTCGACGTCGCCACCGGCGCCACCGTGCGCACGGGGCGCGCGGCGCACCCGGAGGGCACCGAGGTCGATCCCGAAGCGTGGTGGGTCGCCCTCCAGGCCGCGATCACGGATGCGGGCGGTCTCGCCGATGTCGCCGCGATCTCGATCGCGGGCCAGCAGCACGGCATGGTCGCGCTGGACGCGCAGGGAGCGGTCATCCGTCCCGCCCTGCTCTGGAACGACACCCGTTCGGCGGAGGCCGCGGCCGACCTCGTGACGGAGGTCGGCGCTGCGGAGTACGCGGAGCGGACGGGTGTCGTCCCCGTCGCGTCGTTCACTGCGACGAAGCTGCGGTGGCTGCGCGATGCGGAACCCGAGAACGCCGCGCGCGTGGCCGCCGTCGCGCTGCCGCACGACTGGCTGACGTGGCGGCTGCGCGGATTCGGCCCATCACGACCGGACTTCTCCGAGCTCATCACGGACCGGTCGGATGCCTCGGGCACGGCGTATTGGGGCGACGAAGGATACGACCGCGACCTGCTCGTCCGGGCGCTCGGACACGACGTCGTCCTGCCCCGCGTGCTCGGACCCGCCGAGAGCGTGCGGGCGGGCGAACTCGTCGTGGGCGCGGGCGCAGGCGACAACGCGGCCGGGGCTCTCGGTCTCGACGCTGCACCCGGCGATGTCGTCGTCTCGCTGGGCACCTCCGGCACGGTCTTCGCCGTGACGGATGCGCCCGTGGCCGACCCGACGGGCACGGTCGCCGGCTTCGCGGATGCCGCCGGCGGCTTCCTCCCGCTCATCGCGACCCTGAACGCCGCCCGGGTGCTCGACGCGATCGCGGCTCTGCTCGGCGTGACCCACGACGAGCTCGGCGACCTCGCGCTCGAGGCTCCGGCAGGCTCGGGCGGCGTGGTGCTCGTGCCGTGGTTCGAGGGCGAGCGCACGCCGAATCTCCCCGACGCCCGCGCATCCGTCTCGGGGCTGTCGCTCGCCACGGCGACGCGGCCGCACCTGGCCCGGGCCGCGATCGAGGGGATGCTGTGCTCCCTCGCGCTGGGCCTGGAGGCGATACGCGACCTGGGCGTTGACGCGCAGCGCATCCGGCTCATCGGCGGTGCCGCGCGCAATGCCGCCGTCGCGCGCATCGCTGCGCAGGTGTTCGACATCCCGGTGACCGTGCCGCAGCCGGGCGAGTACGTCGCCATGGGCGCCGCGCGCCAGGCGGCGTGGGCGCTGACGGGCACGCGTCCCGCGTGGGACGTCGAGGTCGAGGCCTCCCCGGCCGTCGACACCCGGCCCGAGATCCTCGCGGGCTATCGGATCGCGGCGGAGAGGGCGGCTTCGGCCTGATCGCTCCGGGGCGGGACCGCATCGGCGGTCTCGCCCTGAGCGTGCGCGGCCTCGGACTCCGCTTCGGCTTCGGCGCACGCAGACTCGCACTGCGCGCTCGCCGCGGCCAGGACCTTCGCCGAGATCTCGCCGAGTGCGCGCTGCTCGCGCTCGTCGAGGACGTCGAAGAAGATCTCGCGCATGGCCGTGAGGCGCTCGGGGAGCGCCGCGGCGACAGTCGCACGCCCGGCCTCGGTGAGCTCCACCCACGTGCCGCGCATGTCCGCACTGCACTCGCGGCGCGCGATGAGTCCGCGCGACTCCATGCGGCGGAGCTGATGCGAGAGCCGGCTCTTCTCCCAGCCGATGGATGCGGCCAGCTCACCGGCGCGCAGCGCCTGATCGTCGGCCTCGAGAAGCGCCGAGAGCACGTCGAAGTCCGGGCCGGACACGGATGCGCCGTTGAGCCGCGCCTCGACGGCGGCCTCCAGCATCCGGTGCATCGTCGTGAACGCGCGCCACACGGACCATTCGGTCTCGCTCACCGCCGGGCATTCATCCATGGATTCGATTCTCCCACGGGTTGGGTGACACGTCAATTTATGCGTTAGCATAAGTTGACGCGTCATCAACAGACGCGCGTCTCCCCAGAGATTGGACTCCCCGTGACTGACCTCACCATCGGCATCATCGTCGGCAGCACCCGCCCCGGCCGCGTCGGACATCTCGTCGGCGACTGGGTCAAGGCGAACGCATCGGCGCCCGGCGTGACCTTCGAGCTCGTCGACCTGCACGACTACAAGCTGCCGCTGCTCGAGGAGTCCTTCCCCTCCCCCGCCGGCTCGTTCGCGGGCGCCGAGGCCAACCGCTGGGCGCACAAGGTCGACGAGTTCGACGGCTACATCTTCGTCGTCGGCGAGTACAACCACTCGCTGCCCGCCGCCATCAAGAACGCCCTCGACTACGTGAAGTTCGAGTGGGCGAACAAGTCGGCCGGCATCGTGAGCTACGGCTCGATGGGCGGCGCCCGCTCGGCCGAGCACCTGCGCCAGATCTTCGGCGAGCTGCAGGTCGCCGACGTGCGCCAGCAGGTCATGTTCTCGCTGTTCACGGACTTCGCCGGCTTCGGGACGGCTGAGGTCGCGTTCACCCCGGCCCACATGAAGGTCTCCGAGCTCGACACGCTCGTCGAGCAGGTCGTGTCGTGGGCCGGCGCGCTGCGCTCGGTGCGCGAGCTCGCGACCGAGGAGCAGGCCGCAGCCTGACCCATCGCCATCGCGAAGCCCCGGCCGCCTCGGCCGGGGCTTCGTCGCGTCCGGCGTCAGGCCTGCCGGTTCGCGCCCGGCCGGACCGCATCCCGGATGCCGGACGCCATCACCTGGCCGCCGCTCGTGAGCAAGGCCCGCCGCCACGGCAGGATGCCGTCGATCTCGATCTGGATGGAGATCGAGAGGATCGTCCGGATCAGAACGATGATGCCGAGGATCAGCGCCTCCTCGAGGGTGGGCTCGCGCAGCGTGCGGATGAGGTCGGCCGCGACGAGCACCTCGAGGGCGAGCAGGATGGCGCCGCCGAGCGTCGAGCGAACGGTCCGGAAGGTGCTCACGGCACCCTCACGACGGATGACCGACCGGATGCTGAGAGCCAGCGCGAGGATGAACCCGACGACCAGCACCGCCGCACCCGCGATCTCGAACACGATCGCGAGGGAGTCGAAGAGGTGCTCGATGCTCATGACGCCGATCGTAGGGCGTGTCCGGGGCGAAGGTCGAGGCGGCGCAGCAGCTGCGCGTTGAGCGCCACGACGATCGTGGACAGCGACATGAGGATCGCGCCGACGGACATCGGCAGCACGAACCCGATCGGCGCGAGGACGCCCGCGGCGAGCGGCACCGCGATCAGGTTGTACCCGCCCGCCCACCACAGGTTCTGGGTCATCTTGCGATAGCTGGCGTGGGACAGCTCGATGACGGAGACCACCGAACGCGGATCGGAGCTCGCGAGGATGACGTCCGCCGATGCGATCGCCACGTCGGTGCCGGCGCCGATCGCGAGACCGACGTCGGCCTGCGCGAGCGCCGGCGCGTCGTTCACCCCGTCGCCCACCATCGCGACCCGGCGACCGGAACGCTGGAGCTCGGCGACCCTCCCCGCCTTGTCCTCGGGTCGCACCCCCGCGAACACCCTGTCGATGCCGAGATCGGCGGCGACGGTCCGGGCGACCGCCTCGGCGTCTCCCGTCATCATCACGACGTGGATGCCGCGCGCGTGGAGCGCGTCGACGGCCTCGCGGGATTCGGGGCGCACCTCGTCGGCGAGCGCCAGGGCTCCGACGATCAGCCCGTCGCGCACGACGTGCAGGACGATGGCACCCTCGCGGCGCCACCGGGTCACGGCATCCGAATCGGGCCGGGCGGCCCCCTCGATGTCGTCCCGCAGCCGCGGGCCGCCGACCCTGACGTCGTGGCCGTCGACGACGGCGCGCACACCGACCGCGGGCGACGACGCGAACCCGGTCGCCGGTCGGATCGGGATGCCGCGCTGCGCAGCCGCGCGCACGACGGCCTTGCCGAGCGGATGTTCGCTGTCCGCCTCCGCCGCCGCGGCCAGGGCGAGCAGCTCGTCGTCGGTCGTGAGGGATTCGACGCCGATGACCGAAGGCTCGCCCTTGGTGAGCGTGCCCGTCTTGTCGAAGATCACGGTGTCGACGATCCGCATGGCCTCCAGCGCCGAGCGCTCGGTGACGAGGATGCCGCCGCGGGCGGCGCGCTCGGTCGCGATCGAGACGACGAGCGGGATCGCGAGACCCAATGCGTGCGGGCAGGCGATCACGAGCACGGTGATCGTGCGCACGACGGCGTCGTCGGGAAGGCCGATCAGGGTCCAGACGACGGCCGTGACGAGCGCGGCGCCGAGCGCGAACCAGAAGAGCCACGCCGCGGCGCGATCCGCGAGCAGCTGCGCGCGGGACGTCGAGTTCTGCGCCTGTTCGACGAGTCGCCGGATGCCGGCCAGCGTCGTGTCGTCGCCGGTCGCGGTCACCTCCACCCGCAGCCCGGAGTCGGTGGCCACGGTGCCGGCGGTGACCGGATCGCCGACCGTCCGGTCCACGGCGCGGGACTCGCCCGTGATCATGGACTCGTCCATCGCCGCGCTCCCGTCGACGATGCGCCCGTCGGCCGGGACGCCGCCACCGGGACGCACGAGCACGACGTCTCCGACCATCAGATCCGAGGGGCTCACGGTCTCGATGCCGTCCGGGGTGACACGTTCGGCCTCGTCGGGCAGCAGAGCAGCCAGCGAGTCGAGCGCGGACATGGTCTGGACGAGCGCGCGCATCTCGAGCCAGTGCCCCAAGAGCATGACGACGATCAGGAGCGCCAGCTCCCACCAGAACTCGAGCTCGTGATCGAGGACGCCCACAGTCGCGCCCCATGATGCGACGAAGGCGACGGTGATCGCGAGACCGACGAGGAGCATCATGCCGGGCTTGCGCGACCTCAGCTCTGCGACCGCCCCGCTGAGGAACGGCCACCCGCCCCAGAAATACATGACGGTTCCGAGCACGGGCGCGATCCACGCCGCCCAGGACGGGACGTCGTAGCCGACGATCATGGCGAACATCGTCGATGTCGCGACGACAGGGACGGCGAGGACGAGGTTGATCCAGAACAGCCTTCGGAACCTCAGGGCGTGGCCGGCGCCGTGCCCCGCGTGCCCCGCGTGACCACCGTGATCGGCAGGGCTTGCGGCGCCGGAGTGGTCCGAGTGATCGGCGTGCGGCCTCCCGTGGGCGGGGTGATCGGCGTGATCGGTGCCGTGGTGATCTGTCATCTCGCCGTCCTTCGTGTCGCGGTCTCCACACCTTCAATCAAGATACCCCAGGGGGGTATTCCCGGAGGGAGGCCATCACGTCCCGTCTCCCGCCTCAGACCCGTGCCCCCGCTCGGGCGACGGAGCACGAGCTATGAGTCGCATAAGAATCACGAAAAGATAACGCCAACCCCTTCCCCCTCGTTACCGTTCCGTTATAGAGTGTGAACACGGTAGTTGTTTTGCTGTGGCAGCTGCCGACATGTGATTGCAGGACACTCTTGGTGCAAGGGACAAGGGCCGATCGGGAGCCTCTCCGATCGGCCCTTTCTCCTGCGCCAGCCCGTGGCGAGGAGCGCTGAGCACTAGACGCGAGCGCGCAGGAACGCCGCCTGCTCGAGCCACTGGTAGGCCTGGCCGCCCTCGTGGTCGTTGAACGGGTACACCGAGATCTCGCGCGGGGCCGCGTACCGGTTGAACGCCGCGTAGACCGTGGAGGGCGGGCAGGTCTGATCCATCAACGCGACCGAGAACAGCGCCGGTGTCGTGGCGCGCCGGGCGAAGTTCGCGCCGTCGAAGTACGAGAGCGTGTCGAAGATCCGGCTCTCCGCGCCCCGGTGCACGGAGAGATAGCGGACGATCTCCTCATACGGGAAGTGGTCGGTGAGACCCACGGCTCGCTCGAAGTGGCAGAGGAAGGGGACGTCCGGCATGACCGCGACGAGCCCCTCGCAGAGGGCGCCGGCCGCCAGCGTGATCCCGCCGCCCTGGCTGCCGCCGGTGACCGCGACGCGAGAGGGGTCGACCTGCGACATGGTGCGGACGGCATCCACCGCGCGGGCCGCATCCGTGAACACACGCCGGTAGTAGTAGTCGGCGGGGTCCTCGATGCCGCGCGTCATGAAGCCCGGCGTAGACGGGCCGGTGCCGTGCGGATCGGGTGTGTGGCCGCCCATCCCCCAGCCCGCACCCTGCCCGCGTGTGTCCATCAGGAAATACGCGAACCCGGCCGCGGGCCACTGCAGGCGCTCGGTGGGAAGGCCCCGGCCGCCGCCGTATCCGATGAACTCGACGACGGCGGGCAGCGGCTCGCTCGCTCCCGCCGGAACGACGAACCATCCCTTGACGGGATCGCCGCCGAAGCCGGGGAAGGTGACATCGAAGACGTCGAACGCGGTGAGCGGCGTCTCCACGCGTTCGGCGACGACCTCGCCCCCCATCGCACGGGCTTCGGCCAGCGTCGCCCGCCAGAAGTCGTCGAAGTCGGCGGGCTCGCGCACGTCCGGACGGTAGGACTCGAGTTCGGGAAGGGTCATCTCCAGCCACGGCATGCATCCCACGCTATCGGGGCCGCGAGGTGCGAGAGGACATCGCGGCTACACCCCGCCCCCGCCTCCGCCACCGCCGCCACCGCCGGCGCCGCCTCCGCCGCCGGAGCCGCCCGACGTCGACGATGAGGACGCCGCGGCCGCCGACAGCGTGCCGACCTGAGAAGAGAAGGTCGACGCGTCGAAGCCGTTCACGCCGACGTACCAGTACGGGCCGGCGACACCCGTGGCGGCGTAGAGCACGACGAGCTGCTTCGCCCACTCCTTCTCCTGGCCGAAGATCACCGCGAAGGGCAGGAGCTTCTCGTAGAGCTTCAGCATCTGTCCCGGGTCGTTCACGTCGATCTGCCTGCGCTCCGCGCCGCGCGGGGACTGCAGCATCCGGATGCGGTCGGCCTCCGCCCATTCGATGAAGACACGGAGGCCTTCCAGGTGGTCGCGGGCCTCCGCTCCGGCGGCAGACAGCGGCCGGCGGGAGAGCAGGCCCGCCGTCACGAAGGCCGCCACGACCGACACGATGATCACCGGGATGACCCAGATCGCCGCCACGCCCGCCCCGATCGCCGCGATCCCCGCGACGATGACGAGGGCGGCGAGGAGCCAGGCGAGAAGGATCGGCACGGCGCGCACGCGGCGCGGCACCTGCCGCCGCAGGCCGCGCGTGCTCAGCTGCGCCGACGCCCAGGACGACACCTTGCGGGCCGCGGCCGCGAAGGCGCTGTTCTGCTTGCCGAAGAGGAACACCGTGTCGGAGCCGAACATGCCGTCCAGCAGCATCTGCCCGTCCACATCGGCGCGCGCCCGATCGACGAGCTCCGCCTGCAGCCGCGTGCGCCCCAGGATCCCGTGCTCGACCTCGACGATCCGGATGCTGCCCGCCACCGCCTGCTCGAGCACCTCGGCGGGGACGACCTTCGACGTCCGGGTGAGCAGGGCCGCGCTCAGCGCGGCGTCGAAGCCCGCGGGCGGCTCGTACTCCGCGATGATCGTCGGGCGTCCGGGGTCGTCGCGCAGCCGCCGGATGCGGACCACGATGGCCGCGACGAGCATCCCGATCGCACCCACGAGTCCCACGAGCTGGATCCAGCCCCACGGCGACGCGAAGGGCGAGTTGTCGAAGAGCACGAACGTGCCCTTCGCGAAGCCGACGGCGATCGTGAGCGTCTCGTGCGGCGGCACGTTCGTGATCGCGGCGTCGGCGGTCGCACCGCCCGACGTCGTCGTCACCGTGATGTCGCACTGCTGCGTCGACCCCTGCGGTCCGTGGTAGCAGGCCTGCCGGCCGGTGAGCGCCGCGGCGAGCGACGCATCCATCGTCAGCGTCGTGCTGACGCGACCGAATGTCTGGGGCCAGTCGACGCCGTTCACGTCCCAGTAGAACTCGTCTGCTCCGGTGTCCGCGAAAGTCCACGTGACGTTGCGCAGCGTGTACGTGAAGACGTACGTCTGCTGCCCGTGCACGAACTGCGCAGAGCGCGAGGTCATGGTGAACGTGCCGTCGCTGCTGTCCGTCTCGGACTCGCGGGGATGACCCTGCCCGTCGGTGATCGACACGAGCTTCGGGAAGAGCGGCTGGCCGTTGTACGAATCGGGGATGCTGCGCCGCATCCCGTGGTTCTGATCCGTCCGCGGGAAGTCCGCGACGAAGGTCTCGACCACGGTCAACGTGCTGGTCCCGTCCCTGGCGCGTCCGAGCGTGTACCGCGCGTCCATGCTCGCGAACGAGAAGTCGTCGACGCCCGCGACGACGACACCGGCCGGAACGGCCGTCCGGGCGGTCGCGGGAGCCGAGAGGAAGACGACGGATGCCGCCACCCCCACGACGATCGCGAGCCACCGCATCGCGCCTCGACCCCGGGGAAACCGCTGCATCCGCTGCATGGATCCATGGTAGAGAGGGCGCCGCTACAGTGAGTCCATGACCGACCGTCGCCTCGCCGTCGACGCGTGGGAGAGCCTCTTCCGCGCGCAGCACGAGGTGTTCGAGGAGATCTCGGCGGACTTCGAGGGCACCGAGCTGTCGCAGGGCGAGTACGACGTGCTCCTGACGGTCATGCGCTCCCCCGGCACGACGGCGCGCCTTCGCACGGTCACCGCCAACATGCTGATCAGCCAGCCGAGCGTGTCGCGGCTGGTCGAGCGGATGGTCGCGCGGGGCCTTCTCACGAAGTGCCCCGATCCCGAGGACGGCCGTGGCGCCCTCGTGACGGCGACGGAGGAGGCGGCCGACCGCTTCACCGCCCTCGCGGCGCGGCACGGGGTCACGATCGCCGCCCGGATGTCGCGGCTCGACGACGCCGAGCTCGCCGAGCTCCAGCGCCTGACGGCGAAGCTGCGCGTCCCCCGCGACGAGCGCTGACGCGCGCCGGCGTTCAGAGAACGGCCGGGGCGCGCGAGTCGCTGTCGAGCAGCACGACCGTCTCCTCGAGCGTCGCCGGCACCGGCTGCACCTCGGCCGGGATGCCCCGGAGCGCCTCGTCCACCCGCCGGCGCAGGGAGGCGGCATCCTCGCTCCCCGCGACGCGGATGTCGCGCCCGCTCAGCATGATGGGCAGCTCGGACCGGTCCAGCACGGCGAAGGCCGCCTGCCAGTCGGCGCTGCGGACGAGCACCGCCGTGGCGGCACCGACGAGATCGGACACCGAGCCCCGCGCCGCGACCCGTCCGTTCGCGAGCAGCACGAGCCGGCTGCACTGCTCGGCCTCCTGCAGATAGTGGGTCGTGACGATGACCGCGCGGCCGGCGTCGGCCTGCGCGTGGATCGCGTCCCACAAGCGGGCGCGGCCGATGGGGTCGACGCCCGAGGTGGGCTCGTCGAGCACCAGCAGCTCCGGGCCGTGGCTGAGCGCGAGCGCGAACGCCAGCTGCCGCTGCCGGCCGAGCCCGATGTCGGAGACGACGCTCGAGCGCACCTCGCGCAGCGCGGGCGGGAGCTGCGGCTCGGGCACCCCGTACACCCGCGAGAGGAAGGCGGCGTTCTCCTTCACGCTGAGCGTCGTGTAGAGGCCGAGCCCCTGCGGCATGTAGCCGAGCCGCCCGCGCGACCCGCTGTTCGGCGTCTGTCCGAACAGCGAGACCTCGCCCTCGTCGCCGCGCTCGAGGCCGAGCATGATGCGCAGCAGCGTCGTCTTGCCGGCGCCGTTGGCGCCGATGAGCCCCACGATCTCGCCCGGGTGCACATCGAGGCTCACATCGTCGACAGCCGTCAGGTGCCCGTACCGCTTGACGACGTCGCGCGCGGTTGCCGTCGCCCCGCCGCCTCGGCGCGACTCGCCGGCGGATGCGACCTCGTGCCGCCCGCCCCGCGAGTTCTCGGAATGCGTCGCCCGCCATGCGGCTCTGGTCCCCGGGGCCGGCTCGGTGGGCGCGGTCTGCACGTCTCCGGCCGCGAGCGACAGCGCGATGAGAGCGTCCTCGAAGTCAGGCGGATCGAGGACCGCCGCGCCGTCGGCATCCACCCCCGGCGGTATCCAGACGTGCCGCTCCGTCCCCCGCCGCCAGGCCCGCCCCGCCATCGCTGCGGCCGGCGGTGCGGACGGGGCGAGCACTCCGACCGACCCCGGCACCGCCGCGACGATGTCGCCGGGCGTGCCGGATGCCAGCATGCGCCCGCCCTGGAGGGCCAGGACGGATACCGCCCGCTGCGCCTCGTCGAGGTACGTGGTCGACATGACGACGGTGGTCCCCTCGCGAGCGGTGGCGGAGATGAGCCGCCAGAGCTCGAGCCGGCTCACCGGGTCGACGCCCGTGCTCGGCTCGTCGAGCAGCACGAGGTCGGGCTCGTGCAGGATCGCGAGCACGAACCCGAGCTTCTGGCGCGTCCCTCCGGAGAGCTGGTTGCCCAGCTTGCGGCGCGCATCCCCGAGCCCCGCGCGTTCGAGCAGAAGCGACGACCGGGACCGCATCGCAGGCTCCGACATCCCGTACGACCGGCCCACGAATGCGACGTTCTCGTCCACGGTCATCATCGGCCAGACACCCGAGGTCGCGTGCTGATAGCCCAGACGAGCGCGGTTCAGCGTGCGCACCTCGCCGGCGTCCGCGCGCACGCGGTTCGCAAGCACCCGCAGGAGCGTCGTCTTACCCGCGCCGTCTCCGCCGACGACCGCGGTCACCTCACCGGGATGCGCCGCGAGCGTGACATCCGACAGGGCCTGCACCTCACCGAAGCGGACGGCGACGCGCTCGACGCCGACGATCACGCCGTCACCTTCTCGGCGGACTGCTCGGGGGCCGTGTCGGCGACCTTCTTGGCGTGCACCGGAGAGATGCTACGGCTCAACCGCACGACGGCGAGTCCGAAGATCACGATCGCCATGACCGCGAGGATCACCACCGGGAACCACAGCGAGTCCCATCCCGCGCCGCGGATCATGACGCCCTGCGAGACCATCGTGAACCACGTCAGCGGCAGAAGGTAGCCGATCCACCGGACGCCGGCCGCCATCGCCGACAGCGGGAAGATCATGCCGGACAACAGGATCTGCGGAAGCAGGATCAGGAAGGCGAGCTGGATCGCCTGACCCGTCGTCTGCGAGACGGACGAGATCAGCACCCCGAGCCCGAGCACGACGAACAGGAAGAGTCCGGCGCCGACCGCGAAGATCCAGGGGCTGCCGTTGAACGGCACACCGAACAGCAGCAGGCCGAGCGTCGTGATGAGCGCCATGTCGAAGCACGCGAGCAGGAAGTAGGGCGTGATCTTGCCGAGGACGACCGAGCCCGCCCGCAACGGCATGACCGCCAGCTGCTCGAACGTCCCCGCCTCGCGTTCACGCACGAGGCCGATCGACGTGATGATCGTGCCGATGAACGTCAGGATCAGGCCGATGATCGCGGGGATCATGACCCACGAGGTCTTCAGATCGGGGTTGAAGAGGACACTCACCGTGATCTTCGGGACCGGCACGACGGTGCCCGGCGGGGCGGATGCCTGCGCCTGCGCCGCCTGCACGGCCAGCTGCTGCTGCACCTCGGCGAAGATCGTCTTCGCGGCCTGAGCGGCGAAGAGGTTCGAGCCGTCGATGTAGACGTCGGCGGTCAGGGGTGCGGACGCACCGGGCCCCGACACGGCGTAGATCGCCACATCCGCCTTGTCGTCGCGCAGCTCCGTCGTCGCATCGTCCTTCGTGCCGCTCGGGTCGGTCACGACGACCGTGAGGTGGTCCTTGAGCTGCGCGTTGTCGTCGATGAGCTTCGTGACGTCCTGCGCGCCCGATCCGTAGACGGCCACGCTCAGGTTGTCGACGGTGAAGTTCGCCGCGTAGCCGAAGATGATCAGCAGCAGCAGCGGCATCACGATCAGCAGCGCGAGCGTGCGCCGGTCACGGCGCAGTTCCTGGAACTCCTTGAGCATGATCGCGCGCATGGCAGCCTCCGGCTCAATAATTCACCGTGCGATGAATTGGTTCAAGGGGACGGCGCATCCAGATATCGCTGCACGCTCGGCGCGACCCACGCGACGAGCTCGTCGACGGATGCATCGGCCAGCGGCGCGAGCCGCAGGACGTACCGTGCAAGGAGGAGCCCGGCGACCTGCGTCGCGATGAGGCCGGAGCGCAGCTCGGCATCCGGCGTCCCGATGTCGGCCGCGATCCTGCCCAGCAGCTCGCGGGAGAGGAAGCCGGCCAGCAGCGGGGTGGCGAGCTTGTTGCCGATGGCCGTGCGCATCACGAGGATGCCGCGGCGCCGCGCCTCGGGCTGCTCCCAGACGTCCAGGACGTACCGCACGATGGCCTCGCCGACCTGCTCGCGCGGACCGGCGAGGATCTCGGGGATCTTGAGGTCAGGACGCATCGGAGCTCCGACGATCTCGCCGAAGAGGTCCGCCTTCGTGCCGAAGTAGTGGTGGAGGAGCGCCGCATCCACGCCCGCCCGGCCGGCGATGCCGCGCATCGTGGCACCGTCGTACCCGAGCTCGGAGAACTCCGCCGTCGCGGCGGTGACGATGCGCTGCCGGGCGTCCGATCTCCCCCGGGGCCGGCCCCGGCGCCTCGCCGGCGCCGCGTGTTCGGACATGCGTTCAGGCTAGCCGTGCGCTCCGCGACCCGCGACCGCTATGAGGGCGAACTCGCGCGCTTCCAGATGCCGAACGCGTTCGGCAGACCGTCCACGTAGGGCGCGAGCTCGGGGCAGTGGCGCGTGAGGACCGTCCCCATCGAGGCATCCCGGACCCACTGCATCCCCTCCGGCGTGTACACGTCGTCGGTGAAGGCCTCCGTGAAGAACCGATCGCTGTTCAGGCGCCGCGAGGCCATCAGCACGAAGATGCGGAAGGCCGTGTCGCTGAAGGCGAAGCCCTCGGGCAGGTCCTCGGCCATGACGCCCGGGATGAGGTCGAGGTCCTCGAGCTTGCCGTCGTAGACCTCGGCCAGCTCCGCCGCCCACTCCTTGTTGCTCGTGACCTCGTCGAAGGTCTTCGGCACGGTGAGGTGCAGCAGCCGTCGGAACTCGCAGTAGCGCGGAACGCCGAGCTCGCGGCAGCGCGTGATGTCGAGCGCCGCCATGTCCATGATCTTGCCGTCCGGGCGCGTGTACTGCTGCAGCCCGCGGGGGAAGTTGTGCAGCGTCACGAGCCCGGGGTTCATCGTCCCGAACGTGTAGAGCAGGTCGCCCAGCGAGACGTTCTGCAGGATCGGCACGGCGTGCGGCCCGGTGAGCTCTGTGAACTGCTTCGCGCCGAGCGTCGGCGCGTCGTCCTTCGCCGCGCGGAAGTCGTAGTCGTCCGGCACGAGCGGGTGCATCCGGTACACCGCGACGAACTCCTCGGTCAGCGCGTACGGCACGCCGTAGTCCTCCGTGCGAGTGCCGGGGATGCCGCGCAGCGCCTCGTTCTTGGAGAACGTCGCGACGAAGTCGTGCAGCTTCTCGCCGGCCAGGCCGTACCAGTTGACGTGCAGGGCCTCGGCGGCGGTGGGGTGCGCCGTCACCGCCGGCGTCCACTCGACCGTGTGGATCTTCGCGATCACCGCACACGTGACGAGTCGCGCCTTCTGGAACAGCGTCTCGTCGTCGAATTCCGGATGCGCCGCGGCCAGGTGATCGGCGACGGCGTTGTGCTCATGCGTGAACAGCGCCTGCATCATGCCGAGTCCGAGCCAGAAGCCGGGCGTGCGGGTGGGGTCCTTGTCCGGGTCGTCGGGCACCGGCGGCAGGCCGTTCACCAGCCGCAGGCGGCCTCCGCTCCCCTCGCGCAGGAACATCTGCGCGGCGCGGTCGTTGCCGTAGATCGAGGAGCCGTCCCACCAGTGCGTGTTGGTGTTGATGAAGGTGCGCGGACCCGTGGCGTCGGGCGGTGAGGTCGGGTCGTCGGGCACGCGCATCACCTGCACGGGCGGGGTCGGCCACGTGTCGCCCTCGACCGGCGGCATGACCCACGGACGGTCCGTCGGGCTCGTGCCGTGCCGGAACCAGTCGTGGATCATGAACTGCAGCCACGACGCGATGATCGCGTTCCCGGCGGTCGCGGCGTCGAGCTTGTCACGCGTCATGAGCTTGAGGCTGACCACGCGCGGGTTGGGGATCAGCATCCGCTCGTCGTCGCGCATGGTGTTCTCGAGCGGCACGTTGCGGCCGAAGCGCGTGTTCGCCATGCCCATCTCGGGGTGTTCGAGGTCGTTCCAGCTGCCGTCCGGCGTGCGCTCGGTGAGGAAACGCTCTTCGAACGGCGGGGCGGTCGTCGGATTCACCGCGGGCAGGCGGCTCGTGTCGTAGAGGTTCTGCTGGCGAAGCGTGTCGCGGATGCCGATCAGCTGCGCGAGGCCCAGCGCCTTCGGCAGCTCATACCACGGCTTCTCGCGCGACCAGTCATCGGTGACGTGGTCGTACCAGCGCTGGAACGCACCGGGCTTGTCCGGCTCGTCCGCGGTGCTCTCGTACTCGGCGACGCGTTCGTCGGTCACGCCCGTGCCGACAGGCGAGGCCGGCTCCGCTGGCGCGGGGGGCGGGGCTGACGCTGAATCGAGGGTGGGGCTGGCGGCTCCGGCGACCGGCGCGCTCTCATCCTGGGGTTCCATGGTGCGCTCCTCTCACGACGAGGAGCAGGATCAGCGCCCCCTGATACGGCTTAGCACTCGATGACGTTCACGGCCAGACCGCCCTCGCTCGTCTCCTTGTACTTGTGCGACATGTCGATGCCGGTCTGCCGCATCGTCTCGACCACGGTGTCGAGCGACACGTAGTGCGATCCGTCGCCGCGCAGCGCCAGTCGGGCCGCGGTGACGGCGGTCGAGGCGGCGATGGCGTTGCGCTCGATGCAGGGGATCTGCACGAGGCCGCCGACCGGATCGCACGTGAGGCCGAGGTGGTGCTCCATGGCGATCTCGGCGGCGTTCTCGATCTGACGGTTCGTGCCGCCCATGACGGCGGTGAGGCCACCGGCCGCCATGGCGCACGCCGAGCCGACCTCGGCCTGACAGCCGCCCTCGGCACCCGAGATGGATGCGTTGGCCTTGAACAGCGAGCCCAGCGCGGTGGCCGTGAGCAGATAGCGACGGATGCCGCGGCGGCGGTTGGCCTCGGCGAGCTGCGCCGGGTCCTCGATCGCACCGTCCGCCGCGAGGGAGGCGTGCGCGCCGAAGCCGAGGAGGGCCGAGCCGACGAGCTCTCCGTACGGAGTGACGGCGTTCTCGGCACCGAGCCCCGCGTCGGCGAGGAAGCGCCACCAGTACATCGCGACCGCGGGGACGATGCCCGCCGCGCCGTTGGTGGGTGCCGTGACGACGCGTCCGCCCGACGCGTTCTCCTCGTTGACCGCGAGCGCGAAGGCGCCCAGCCACTCCCCCGGCAGCTCGCGATGCCGATGCGCCTCGATCGAGTCCAGCTGCTCCCGGATGGATCCGGCCCGGCGCTTGACCTTGAGCATGCCGGGCAGCACCCCGTCGGCGTGGAGCCCGGCGTCGACGCATGCCGACATCGCATCCCAGATCGCATCGAGCCCTGCGGCGACCTCCGCCTCGGAGCGCTGCGACTCCTCGTTGCGACGCGCGACCTCGGCGATGGTCCAGCCGTTCAGATCGCACAGCTCGAGCAGCTCCTCGGAGCTGCCGTAGTCGAACGGATAGACGTGGGCGTCGAGCTGGGGCGGCTCGCCGTCGCGGCGGATGAACCCGCCGCCGATGGAGTAGTACGTCTCCTCGGCGACCGTCGCACCGTCGCCGTCGTACGCCTTCAGTGTCATGGCGTTCGGATGACCGGGCAGTCGCGTCCGCGGAGCGAAGACGACGTCGGCCTTCGAGAACGGCACGGCGTGGGTGCCGTCGAGCATCAGCTCGCGACCGTCGGGCCACTCGGTCCACACGGACCGCACCGCCTCCGGATCGACGGTCTCGGGCCGCAGCCCCAGAAGACCCGCCACGACCGCGTCGGGGGTGCCGTGGCCGAGTCCGGTCGCGCCGAGCGAGCCGAACAGGTCGCACGTCACGCGGCAGACGCGGTCGATCACACCCCCGGATCGCAGCCGGGCGGCGAAGTCGACGGCCGCGCGCATCGGGCCGACTGTATGGGAGCTCGAGGGTCCTACACCGATGGAGAACAGCTCGAACGCCGAGACGTAAGCGCTCACCCACCAAGGCTACCCGGGGCCGGCCGACCGGGCGCTGCGCGCATACGGCTGAACCCTGTGCGAGTCATAGGGAATCCTTGGCAAGCGCTGAAGGTGCTGACCGGAAGGCCGCTTAGTTTCCTCAGTGGAACTTCTTTGCCCGAAAGGTCCCCGATGACGAGTCCCGACTCTCCGCCGCAGCCGTCTCCCGGCAGACGCCCCTGGTGGCGCCGGCCGATCACGATCGCGAGCGCGGTCGTGGTCGTGCTCCTCGTGGCCGGCGGTGTCACCGCGTTCGCGATCCTGCGCCCGTCCGCTGCGGCGGGGGCGGCCCGCACGTACACCGTGACCACGGGCACGGTCGAGCAGACGGTGAGCGCGACGGGGACCCTGGAGCCGGCGAATCAGGCGAATCTCTCCTTCGCGTCGAGCGGCACGGTGCAGACCGTCGACGTCAAGGTCGGCGACACGGTCGCCGCGGGGCAGACGCTCGCCACCATCGACCCGGCCACCCTGCAGGCGGACGTCGATCTGGCGCAGGCCACGCTCGCGCAGGCGCAGGCGCAGGTCTCCGCGGCCTCGGGCTCGACCGCCGTCGCCGCCGCCGACGCGCAGCTCGCGTCCGCGCAGGCGAAGCTCACCCTCGCGCAGTCGGCGCTGACAGGGGCGACCATGACCTCGCCCATCGCGGGGATCGTCGCATCCGTCAACCTGACGCCGGGCACGACCGAGAGCGGCTCGAGCGGATCGAGCTCGACCGGATCGACGGGTTCCACCGGGTCGGCGGGCGGCTCCGCGCGCGGCGGCACCGGCTCGACGGGCGGCGCGGGCTCCACGGGATCCGCCGGCTCGACGGGCTCGAACAGCGCGCAGATCACCGTCATCTCGCCGACGGCGTGGGTCGTCGACGCCTCGGTCGGCAGCAGCGACCTCCCGTCTCTGAAGCCCGGGCTGCAGGCGCAGATCACGCCCACCGGCGCCCGGCAGACGCTCTTCGGCACCGTGCAGACGATCGGCATCGTCGCGACCTCGTCGGGCACCGGAGCGGCGACCTTCCCCGTGACAATCGCCGTGACGGGGGCGCAGAGCGGGCTGTACTCGGGCACGACGGCATCCGTCTCCATCGTCGTGAAGCAGCTCGACAACGTGCTCGCCGTGCCGACTCTCGCGCTGAGCTCCGCGAACGGCAGGACGACGGTCACGGTCCGCAGGAACGGCAAGGACTCCAGCGTCCCGGTGACCGTCGGCGCCGTCTACGGCGCCGAGACGCAGATCACCTCGGGCCTGCACTCGGGCGACGTCATCGTGCTGCCGAGCTTCATCGGCACCGGAACGACGGGCACCACCGGCACGACCGGCCGCGGCTTCGGCGGCGGCGGGTTCGGAGGCGGAGGAGGATTCGGCGGAGGGGGATTCGGCGGGGGCGGCCAGGGCGGCGGCGGCGCCCGCACCGGAGGCAAAGGATGAGCAGCGACCCGTTCAGCAGTCTCCGCATCCCCGAACAGCCCGGGGCCGAGCCGGCCGACGGCGACCGGACGGATGCCGGTCAGACCGACACCGATCACCCCATCATCGAGCTCAGCGGCGTGCGCAAGACCTACCTCGCGGGACAGTTGGCGGTCGACGCGCTGCGCGGCATCGACCTCCGCGTCGACGTCGGGGACTACATCGCGGTCATGGGTCCGTCGGGCTCGGGGAAGTCGACCCTGATGCACATCCTGGGCTGCCTCGACGTGCCGACCTCCGGGGTCTACCTGTTGTCCGGCGAGAACGTCGGAGCGCTCGGCGAGGCGCGACTGGCGCAGATCCGCAACCGCCGGATCGGGTTCGTGTTCCAGCAGTTCAACCTGCTGGCGTCGATGACCGCGCTGCGCAACGTCGAACTGCCGCTCGTCTACGCCGGCGTCGGCCGCGAAGACCGGCGTGCCCGCGCGGCCGCGGCGCTCGAGAGCGTCGGGCTCGGCAACCGCCTCGACCACCGCCCCGGCGAGCTGTCCGGCGGCCAGCAGCAGCGCGTCTCCGTCGCGCGCGCGCTCGTGACCGAACCGAGCCTGCTCCTGGCCGACGAGCCGACCGGAAACCTCGACTCCGCCTCCACGGACGACATCCTCAGCCTGTTCGACGACCTGCACCGGCAGGGCCGGACGATCGTCGTCATCACGCACGAGCACGACGTCGCGGCGCGCGCCGCACGCACGATGCTCATCCGCGACGGCGAGCTCACTGCGGCGGAGGTGGCCGCATGAACTTCGGCGAGACCGTCCGCACGGCGCTCGACGCCATCCGCAGCCGTCGGCTGCGCTCCGCGCTGACCGTGCTCGGCATCCTGATCGGCATCGCAGCGGTCATGCTGACCGTCGGCCTCGGACAGGGCGCGCAGCAGAAGGTGACGGAGCAGATCAACTCGCTCGGCTCCAATCTGCTCGTCGTGACGCCGGGCAGCACGACCAGCACGACGGGCGTGCGCGGAGGCTTCGGCTCGGCGTCGTCGCTGACCTCCGCCGACGCGTCGCTCCTCGCCGACGCGAAGGTCGCACCCGACATCGCGGCTGTCGCGCCGGTCTCGACGGGCCAGCAGGAAGTCGACGCCGGGGCGCAGAACTGGACGACATCGGTCGTGGGCACGACCCCGGCGTGGGAGCAGGTGCGGGCCAGGACCACGAGCCAAGGGCGCTTCTTCAGCACGCAGGAGCTCGACTCCGCGGCCCGCGTCGCAGTCATCGGGTCGACGACCGCGAGCGAGCTGTTCGGCGTCCGCAACCCCGTCGGTCAGACGGTCACGGTCGCTGGCGTGCCCTTCACGATCATCGGGATGCTGAACACGGCCGGCTCCACGATCGGCGGCGACCAGGACGACCAGCTCGTCGTCCCCGCCACCACGTGGGCCGCCGCGTTCTCATCGTCCGGCGGCGCGTCCGTCTCGTCGATCTATCTGCAAGCGGCCAGCCAGGACACGCTGTCGGCGGCCTACCAAGAGGCGTCGAACGCCCTGATGACCAGCCACGGGCAGTCGGCGGCGACGGCGGACTTCACCGTCAACAGCCAGGCGTCGCTCGTGCAGACCGCGACGGCGACGACGTCCATCCTGACGGTCCTCCTCGCCGGCATCGCCGCGATCTCCCTGCTCGTCGGCGGCATCGGCGTCATGAACATCATGCTGGTGTCGGTCACCGAGCGCGTGCGCGAGATCGGCCTGCGCAAGGCGCTCGGCGCGACGCCCCGGGCGATCCAGCGGCAGTTCCTCGTCGAGGCCAGCATGCTCGGGCTGGTGGGCGGCGTGATGGGCGTGCTCGTCGGCGTCGTCTTCGCGCTCATCCTCACACCCGTGATCGGCTTCCCGGTCGCGATCTCGATCCCCGCGGCGCTCGGCGCGCTCGTCGTGTCGCTCGGCATCGGCGTCGTCGCCGGCGTCTACCCCGCGCGGCGGGCCGCCAGGCTCGCCCCCATCGACGCGCTGCGCAGCGAGTGACTGCGCTGCGATGACCTCCCAGGAGTGATGACATGAACACCCGCCGACTCGCCCTCGTGGCACTGGTCGTGGCTGCAGGCCTCGGACTCGCCGGCTGCGCCGCCGCCGGATCGCCCTCCCCCGCCGCGTCGGCCGCTCAGGGCCCGCGCGGCAACGGGTTCGGCGGCGGTCAGGGCGGACAGGGCCGCTTCCAGGGCGGCGCGTTCCCCGGCGCCGCCGGCCTGGTCGCCGCCGTCTCCGGGAGCACAGCGCAGGTGCAGAGCGCCACCCGCCAGACGGCCGTGAGCTGGACGCCGTCGACGGTCTTCACGAACCAGGTGCGTGCGGCATCCACCGATCTGACGACCGGCGACTGCGTCGTCGCGCGTCCCGCGCTCCGGTCGGGCACGGGCGCGAACGGCGGATCGGGGAGTTCGGGCAGCCCGGATTCCGGCGGTGCGCCGACGACGATCGCGGCGGCGACCATCGAGATGTCCGCGCCGGTGGACGGCACCTGCGCCGCAGGCTTCGGCGGCAGCCGCACCGGCCAGCGCCCGAGCGGCGCGCCGACAGCGGCACCGGGCACGGGCAACGCCAACGGCAACGGCTCCGGGCGCACTCCGCGCGGCTTCGGCGGCTTCGGGGCCGTCGGCACGATCACGTCGGTGTCCGACGGCTCGCTCGTCGTCGCCGAGAAGCGGGGCGGCTCGACGCAGAACGTGACCGTGACGTGGGGGTCGTCCACGATCTTCACGAAGCTGCAGGCCGGGTCGGCCTCCGACGTCGTCGTGGGCGTGTGCGTGCTCGCCCAGGGCAAGACCGATGACACCGGCGCACTCACCGCGAGGACGATCGCGGTGAGCCCCGCGGTCGACGGCACCTGCACGACCGGCTTCGGGGGGCGAGGCGCAGGCCAGGGGGGCCCCGGCGACGGCGCCACGCCCGGCACGGGCACAGGGGGAAGGAATGCCTGACCTCGGACACTCGAAGCGGCCGTGGCTGATCGGCGGTGCCATCGCCGCCGTGATCGTCGCGGCCGGCGCGGGCATCACCGCGAGCGCCCTGGGGGGCGGCGGCGGGAGCGGGCAGCGCACGGCCGTCGCCGACACCGGCACCGTCGAGCAGACGCTGACCCTCAGCGGCACGATCGCCCGCCCCAGCGAGGTCACCGCGTCGTTCCCGACCACCGGGACCGTGACGGCCGTCTCGGTGTCGGTGGGCCAGACCGTCCCGGCGGGAACCCCGCTCGCGACGATGGATGCCGGTCCCCTGAACGCCGCGGTCCTCTCGGCGCAGGCGACGCTCGCGCAGGACGAGGAGACCCTCGCCCGCGACCAGACCACCACGGCGTCGACGGGCTCGACCGGGTCGTCCGGCTCGTCGAAGTCCACCGGCGCGTCGGCGTCGAGATCCGGCACAGGCACGACACAGGCGCTCGCCGAGCTCACGAGCACGCTCCACGCGGAGCAGACCGCGTGCGCGCCCGTGCTGAAGGCGGGCTCGGGGGCGAAGGCCGCCTCCGCAGGCTCCGGTACCGCCGCATCGGGAACGGCGGGGGCCGGGGGAACCGGGGATGCCGGCGGCGGCGGAGCAGCAGGGGATGCGACACCCGCGCCGACGGCATCCCCCACGGACACCCCGACGGCGACGCCCGCTCCGACGCCGAGCCCGTCGCCCTCCTCGGGGTCGACCGGCGGCTCCGGCGCCGTGACCGCGGCGCAGATCGCGGCGTGCCAGACGGCGATGGAAGCCGCCGATCGCGCGCTGCAGCAGGCGGGGGCGGTCGTGCAGAAGGCGCTCGCATCCGCCACCCAGGCGGCGACCTCCGCCGCCACCCTGGCAACCCGCAGCGGCAGCACCGGTGGCGGCTCCAGCGGCAGCGCGAGCGGCTCCAGCGCCGCGACGGCGTCCCGCGTCGCGGCGGACCAGGTCGCGATCCTCCAGGACCAGGCGGCCGTGACGCAGGCCCAGACCAACGCGGCGGGAGCCACCCTCACCGCGCCGATCGCCGGCACGGTCGCCCGCATCGACTACTCCCCCGGGCAGACCGCGACGTCGGGCGCCGGCATCGTCATCGTCGGCCCGGGTCCGGCCACCGTCACGGTGGAGGTGCCGCTCGCCGACATGCCGCTCGTCAAGGCGGGCCTCACGGCGACCGTCAGCCCCGCCGGGGCATCGGCATCCGCCGCCGGCACCGTGGACAGCGTCGACCTCGTGCCGTCGTCAAGCTCGAGCACGACGCCCACCTACCCGGCCCGGGTCGTCGTGGCCACGCCGACGGCGTCCATGGCTCCGGGCTCGGGCGCGGTCGTGGTGATCGGCATCCGCACCGTCGGCGACGCCGTGCGCGTGCCCGCGTCGGCCCTGTCCGGGGTGACCTCCGGCAGCGGAACGGTCACCGTGATCAGCGGCTCCGGGAGCACCGTCACCCGCGTGGCGGTCGGCGCGGTCGGCGGCGGCTGGGCGCAGATCACGAGCGGCCTGAAGGCAGGCCAGCAGGTGCTGATCGCCGACCCGTCGCTGCCGCTCCCGTCGAACAACA
Organism: Microbacterium rhizosphaerae; assembly: GCF_034120055.1. Taxonomy (NCBI): domain Bacteria; kingdom Bacillati; phylum Actinomycetota; class Actinomycetes; order Micrococcales; family Microbacteriaceae; genus Microbacterium; species Microbacterium rhizosphaerae. Next base: position 3,558,050 of record NZ_CP139368.1, read on the forward strand.
CGACCGGCCGCATCGGGGCCGGTCTCGGGGGCGGCGGCTTCGGCGGCGGCGGGTTCGTCCGTCGCGCCACCGGCGGCTGATCCGCCGGCGGAACGCCGACAGAGGGATGCCTCGGCACGGTGTGCCGAGGCATCCCTCTGTCGTGACCGTGCGGTCAGCCCTGCTGGGCGCCCGCGGACGCCACCCGGACGGCCGACTCGTGCAGACTCTCGAGCGCACCCGCCCCCTTCAGACTCGCCCACCCCGCCGAGGACGCCTCGAGGGCGAAAGCGAGACCGAGGGCGTAGTCGATGTCGCCCTCATCGTCGCCGCGGTGCGGTGCGGGCGGCCACGGGAACGGCGGCCACCGGCGCGGCGGGCAGATGTCGTCGCCCGGCTCGAACGCGACATTCAGCACCTGTGCGTAGCCGGCGGCGCGCACGAGCTCGGCGCCGACGGCGGCGCCATACGCCATGGCGGGAGGCATGTGGACCTCCGCCTTCTCCACGGCGGAACGCTGGCGCAGACCGCCGCCGATTCCGCCGCCGACGATCTCCCAGATCTGCGGATATCTCCGCGCGATGATCGCGATGATCGAACTGCTGAGCGCCATCCTGTCCTCCTTCGACCCGCCGGTGCCGCGTGAGACGACCCCGGGCTGCCTCGGCGGCTCGCAGGTCACGGGTCGCCACAGCGAAGAGGCCGGCCGCGCATCGGCTGATACGCCCGAGCGGGCTCGTTCAGGGCATCTGGAAGGCGACGAGTCCGACGGTGTTCGACTCGGAGTCGCGGATGAACGCCTGCCACTCGTCGTGACCGGCGGGCCCGAGCGTGTCGTCCTCGTGGTGGAAGATCACGTGCGGGTGCGTCACGACCTCGACGTCGCCGGGAAGGCGCTCCAGCGCCGCCTGGACGTTCTCGACATGAAGATAGATGAGGGATGACGGCGCCCCGCGATCGAGGAGCAGCCGTACGCCCTCCAGGTCGAAGAACAGCAGCCCGGGCGGATCGAAACGCGCCGTCGGCTCAGCGCCGAGCAGCCGCCCGTAGAACGACGCAGCACGGTCGAGGTCCTCGGCGCGCTGCGCCACCTGAACGAGTCTCATTCCGCCGTGCCTCCTCCTGGAATCCTGCCGTCAGCCGGATTGTCGCAGACCAGACGCTCCGTGTCACCGGCGGGCCTATCCTGTGGATGGATGGCGTCCTCCCGAATGCCCTCACCCCACGGCACACCTCACCCGAACGGAGCAGCCATGGTCACGAGCGTTGCGCTCTCGAACGGGATGCGGATGCCTCAGATCGGCCTCGGCGTCTACCTCGTCACCGATGTGGAGGTGTGCGAGGCGAGCGTCGAGACCGCACTGAACGACGGCTACCGGCTCATCGACACGGCCGTCCTCTACCGCAACGAGCGCGCTGTCGGGCGCGGGATCCGGGCGTCGGGAGTGCCACGCGACGACATCCTCCTGACGACGAAGATCTGGCCGTCCGACTACGGCTACGACAAGGCGCGCGCCGCCGTCGCCGGCTCGCTCGAGAGGCTCGACTGCGGCCCCATCGACCTGATGCTGCTCCACCAGTCCGTCGGCGACATCCTCGGTGCCTGGAAGGCGCTCGAGAAGGAGGTCGAGGAGGGGACGGTCCGCGCCATCGGCGTCAGCAACTTCCGGGTGCAGGACCTCGAACGGCTGCTGCCGAACGCCCGCATCACGCCCGTCGTCGACCAGGTCGAGCTTCATCCGCACTGGCAGCAGCCGGAGCTCCTCCCCTACCTCGCGGCGCACGGCATCCAGCCCGAGGCCTGGTACCCCCTGGGCCACGGGTCGGCCAAGCTGCTCGCCGAGCCGGCGATCGCGAGCGCCGCCGCGGCGCACGGCAGGTCGCCGGTGCAGGTCATCCTGCGCTGGCACGTGCAGCGGGGCATCGTCGCGATCCCCAAGTCGACGAACCCGGGCCACATCACAGCGAACCTCGACGTCTTCGACTTCGCGCTGACGGATGCAGAGATGGCCGGCATCGACGCCCTCGGGCGCGACCGCCCGATGTTCCGGGCGCCCCGCTGGATGCTCGCCGCCTCCGCACCCCTGATGAGAGCGCGCCCGCTTCCCTGATCGACAACGGCGGCTCGGCTCCCGCAAGGAGCCGAGCCGCCGTCTTCTGCCGATCGATCAGCCCCGGCAGTCGCCCGAGCCGGAGTCGGTGTAGTCGAGGGCGGAGGCGGGCTGTCCCGCGCCCTTCAGCGCGGGCGCATAAGAGAACTCGTAGCCGTGCTGCGTGAGGGTGAGCTTCAGCACGCCGTAGCCCTGGTCGTAGCCGGTGACGACGTTCGGGTTCGCGAAGGTGCCGTCGGCGTTCTTCGCGAGGCTGTCGAGGCCCTCGCCGCCCGTGCCGACGATGATCTCCGGGATGCCCTTCTTGGTGTCCACAGCACCCGTGGGGTCCATCGGCTGGAAGCGCGCGTAGGCGTGCTCGTGGCCGTTGAGGACGAGGGTCGCGCGGTCGGCGTACAGCAGCTTCCACCATGCGTCGGTGACACCGCCCTCCTGACCGCCCGCACCCGGTGCGGATGCCGGGACCGTCGCCGTCGACGCCGTCGTCGCGCTGAAGGCCGGCTGGTGCCAGTACGCGACGGTGCACTGCTGGTGGTTGTTCTCGAGGTCGTCGGCGAGCCACCGCGTCTCCTGCGCGAGCAGGCCGTTGCCGGTCGTGGAGCAGTCGTTGCCGAACGCGGCGGAGTTGCACTCGGCGTTCAGCGAGATGATGTGCCAGTTGCCGAGGTCGAAGGAGTACCAGCCCTGCGTGTCGGCCGTGTCGTCGCCCGCCTGGCCGGTGGCGTTGGGCGTTCCGCTCTGGTCGTGGCCGTTGAAGTAGGCGAAGTAGCCGTTGCCGTTCTGGCCGGTCTCGCTGTCGCCCTTCTTGGTGTACGAGTAGTACTCGTGGTTGCCGGGAGCGGGGCGCGCCAGGAACTTCAGCCCGCCCCACGCCTGCTCGAACGACGCCTCGAAGTCGCTCAGCTTGCCGACCTGGTACTGCTCGTCGCCGAGGAGCGCGATCGCGTCGGGCTTCATGGCGAGCGCCTGCTTCGCGGTCGCGAACTCGGCGTCGTAGCCGCCGAGGCTCGGGCTGCCGCATTTGAGGGCGGCGGGATTGTTCGCGTTGTCCGCGTCATTCGGCTCGCAGGCGATGTCGCCGACGGCGGCGAGCGTGTAGGTCTTGGCGTTGTCCGCCTTGACCGCGTGGTCGTAGGGCCAGCCGTTGTCGATCAGCGGTGCGGCGACGGCAGCGGCACCGCCGAGGAACGTCGCAGCGACGACGCCGGCAGCGATCAGGGTGAGTGTGCGGGTGCGGGAGCGGGAGCGCATGGACGTTCCTCCTGGGGGCGCGGACGGGGATGCGAGGGAGACGGTACTGACCCACGGATGCTCCGACGGTTAACCCGCGTGAACATTCCGGTGAACCCTGCGTGTCGCCGGGGTGCCGGCCGTGCGATGCACGGAGAGCGGACACTGGATGCATGCGAGGACGACGGATGCGCGCGGCGGCGCTGTGCGCGGCGGCGCTCGCACTCGTCGCGTGCACCTCCACCGGCGGGTCGACGCCACCGCCCACGGCGCCCGCCGCCATCCCGGACTCGGCCCCTGCGAGCACGCCGGGTGGGTCTGCCGTCCCGGCGCTGTGGGCGGGCTATCACGGGGACGCCGCGCGCACGGGGTACGTCCCCGGCGCCGTCGCCGATCCGGCGCGCGAGCTGTGGAGCGTCGACCTCGGCTCCGCGGTCTACGGCCAGCCAGTCGTGACAGGCGACACGGTCATCGTCGGCACGGAGTCCGACGAGGTGGTCGCGCTCGACCGGCGGACGGGGCGCAGGCTGTGGTCGCACGGGCTGGGAGCGCCGGTGACCGACATCGTCGGGCGCACGGGATGCGGCAACATCGACCCGCTCGGCATCACCTCGTCGCTCGCCGTGGACTCCGCCCGCGGCGAGGTCTTCGCGGTCGGGGAGGTCCTCGGCGCCGCCGGCGCTGTGCACCATCGCCTGGTCGGGCTGGATGCCAAGACCGCCAGGCAGCTGCTCAGTGAGGACGTCGACCCGCCCCTCCCCGCCGGCGAGAAGGCGGTGAACCTCCTGCAGCGGGCGGGGCTCGCGATCGGCAACGGCCGCGTCTACATCGGCTACGGCGGCAACATCGGCGACTGCGGTCGCTACCACGGGTGGCTCGTCGGCGCGTCGGAGACGTCGCCCGGCGATCTGGTGAGCTTCGAGGTCGCCCGCGACGGCGAGGGCGGCGCGATCTGGTTGTCCGGCGGCGCTCCGGCGATCGGCCCGGACGGCCACGTCTACGTGACGACCGGCAACGCGAACCCGTTCCCCGCGGCACGGGACGAGTTCGAGCACACGGAGAGCGTCCTGAAGCTGTCCCCCGACCTGAAGGTGCTCGCCGCCTTCAAGGATCCCGACGCCGGCGGCGACGAGGACCTCGCTACGGGCAACCCGGTGCTCCTGCCCGGCGATCTCGTCTTCGCGGTCGGGAAGACGGATGCGGGCTACCTCCTGCGCACGTCCGACCTCTCGCGCGTGGCCGTCATCCGCGACGTGTGCGGGAGCGATCCGGATGGCGGGCCCGCGTACGACCCCGCCACGCAGAGGCTGTTCGTCCCGTGCCGGGGCGGCGGCATCCAGATCGTCGATGTCGCCCGGCACAGACTGGGTCGCCGTTTGGAGGGAGCCAACAGCGCTCCCATCGTGGTCGGCACGACGGTGTGGGCGACGTCGTATCCCGCCGGGGGGCTCACGGCCTTCTCGGCTGCGTCGGGCGCGCAGACGCAGCGCGTCGGCACCGATGCGGTGCCGACCTTCGCGACGCCCTCCTCCGCGGGGGGCATGCTGTTCCTTGGAACGCGGACGGGCGTCTCAGCCTTCGGAGGCTGAGACGCCCGTCTCGCTGGTCGTGTCGGTCAGGCGTTCGCCGCGGCTGTGACGACCTGGGCGCGCAGCGGCATGAGAGCGCCCGCGACCTGCTCGATCGTCTCGGGCGCGACACCGGCCTCCGACAATGCCTGGGCGGCGTACCCGATGACCTTGTCGAAGTCCTCGTCGGTGATCCCACGGCCGGAGTGCGCAGCATCCAGGTCGAGACCCTTGTAGCCGTTCGGGCCGCCGGTGGCCGCTGCGAGGAACAGTGCCATGTGGCGCTTCTGCTCGACGAGTCGCGTCGTGGCGAAGTACGGCGCGAGCGTCTCGTCGCCGATGATGAGCTCGTACAGGCGGTCCACAACCGTGGCGATGCCGGCTCCTTCGCCGAGCTGCTGGTAGAGCGTCGTCGCGTCAGTCAATCGTTACTCCGATCATTCAGGGGGAGAGTGCGACACAAGCGTGCCACGAGTCGGGTCGTCGCGTCAGACGCGAGCGTCACTCGTGCGGGTTCACGCCGAGCCGCCCGAGCTCGCGCTCGATCGATTCGAGCAGCGAGTGGGCCTGCGCGGCCGCCATCCGGGTGAACTGGCGGGCGCGTACGACATCCTCGGGGCTCGCCGGCCCGGCGGCCGCGAGATCGTCGGTGGCGAAGGCGGCAGCGGGCGACTGATCCGGCGACCATCCCCCGCCCTGCGGCGCCGGCGCCGGCGTGGCCGGTGCGACGGGTCGGGTCTGCGGCGCCTCCGCGGAGGCAGCGGATGCGTCGCGTGCGGCGCCGGCCTCCTTCTCGATGTTGTGCGCGACCTGCTGCGCGCGCTCGACGATCTCGCGGTACTGCTTGCGCGCGGTCTCGATGAGGTCCTTCGAGTAGGCCTCGGCCTCGGCGACCGCGTCGTCGGCGATGCGCTGAGCGCTGCTCAGGAGGAGGACGGCGCGGCTCGAGATCTCGGTGTCGTCCGCGGTCAGACCCGCGGTCAGATCGTTCTTCTCACGCCACGCGAGCTCGAGGGCGTCTGCAGCGGCGGAGAGCAGCGCGCGCACCTCGTTGCGGTCGTAGCCCTCGTGCTCGGTGGAGAACGCCACATTGCGCAGCTGTTCCGGGGAGATGGAAACGGATTGAGTCCCTGACATGTCCTACCGCCTCTATTGGATGCCCAGCCCGACGCCCGGCTGGATGACTTCGTGGGGGCCTGCCTGGCTGCCCGCGTGGATGCTCTGTTGCGTGAATGGGTCTTCGTACTTCTCGCTGCGGATGCGCTCGCCGTCCATGCCGGCCGCGGTGAGCGCCGCGGCAGCGTGGTCGACCATGCGGGGCGACCCGCACAGCATGGCGACGTACCCGTCCCACGGGCCGTCCGCGGCGGCGACGTCGCCGATGAGCCCCCGCTGTCCCGGATACGACGGGTCGTCGGAGACCGCGTAGCGAGTCGTGAGCCAGGGCGCGCCGGTGTACCGCGCGAGCTCCGGCTTGGCGTAGAAGCCCCACGGATGCCGCGCCCCCTGGTACAGCGCAACACGAGGCCCGCGTCCCGTCGTCCGGTGCCGCTCGGCCACCTGGTCGACGATCGCCAGGAGGGGTGCGAGGCCGGTGCCGCCGGCGACGAGGAGCAGGTCTGGCCACTCCTGGTCGTGCGCGAGGGTCAGCAGCTCGCCGATGGGCGGGCCGAACCGCACACGGTCGCCCGCCTTGACGTCGCGGAGGATGGCGCCGCTGACCTGGCCGCCGGGCACGAGCTGGACGTGGAACGTGATCGTGCCGTCCGCGCGAGGCACGTGCGTCGGCGACAGGTAGCGCCACTGCCGGGGCCGCTGGGGCACCTCGACCGAGATCGACTGTCCGGGCAGGAACGGGTAGTGGTCGTCGGGCTGGACGGTGAGGGTGCCGACATCCATCCCGCGCCGCTCGGTCGCGACCACCTGGCCGCTCCAGGTCGCCGGCTGGCCCTCTGCCTCCTCTGCAGCGGTGATCATGGTCGTCGCGATGAGCCCGTAGGCCTCGGCCCAGTCGGAGGCGAGCTCCGGCGTCCAGTCGTCGCCGAGGAAGTGCTTGAGCGTCACGAGGAGCGAGGCGCCCACGGCCGGATAGTGGCCGGCGATCGTCCCGAACTTGCGGTGGTCGCGGCCGAGATCCTGGATGTAGTCGACCACGTCGCCGATGCTGTCGACGTTGCTCACCATGCGTCCGAGCGCCGTGACGAGCCGGTCGCGCTGCGCCGCCATCGTCACGGGGAACATGTCCCGGACCTCGGGGTGCGCCAGGAACAGGTGGGCGTAGAAATAGCCGGGGACCGCATCCCCGTGTGCCGCAACCTGAGCCCAGCTGCGCTTGAGCGCGTCTGCATCCACCTGTGTCGTGTCCAATCCATCGGCGTTCGCCGATCCCGGCCGACGCTAACCCGCGCCGCGCTCGGCCACAAATCCAGGTGGCGCCGGGTCGCCATCTCTCACGGACTTCTCACGAAGCAGCGAGTGCCTCTTGCCACGGTGGCACTGCTCGACGGCGAACGCAAGCGGCCGTAGCCTTGCGCCGGGTTCGCCTGGCCCTCCGGACTCGCGGCATCCGGACCCGCCGATCAGGCCGGGTCGACGCGGAGAGTCGTCGTCTTCGCCGTGTCGCTGTTGATGGCTCGCGTCGCGGATCCGTTGCCGTACTTCGCGAGGTAGGCGGCGTCGATCGCGTCGTCGTGCTCGTCGTCGGCGGTGAACACCACGGGCCGGGCGGCGCCGCCGTTCCAGCTGACGAAGCCCTCGTGGTGGCGGACGACGCCCTTGTACCACTCTCCCTCCGGTCCCTTCACGGATCGGACGTAGAGCACACCGCCCACGACGACCTGCCACACGATGACGAGCGTGCGCGAGGAGCCGTCGACCCTGCGCCCGGCGACGCGGATCGTGTTCGCGCGGTCCAGCTGGTCGAGCTCTTCCGGAGTCCATGCATCCATGTCGTCATCCTCCCCCGCGCGAGCCATCGTGCGGCCGATCCCGGCGAAACCGGTACCGGCAGGGCCTCCCCGGGCCAGGGCATCCGAGCGCAGCACGACGCGGCGGCGCCGCCGACCCGGTCGGGTCGGCGGCGCCGCGTGCGCGGGAAGGGCGTGCCGGGCGGCGATCAGTTGGCGCCGTTGCCGAGCACCTTGCCCTTCACCGCGCCGACGAACTGCGCGAGGCTCGTGAATTGGTCCGTGTAGGGGTTCACGGTGATGCCGCTCACTCCCTGCTCGGAGGCCAGCTGCGCGAACTGGGGCGACTGCATCGCCGTGTTCAGCACGCGCATCGCGGAGCGCTGCAGGTCGCCCAGACGCATGTTCTGCGCGGCGGCGTAGTTGCCCTTGATCACGACGGTGTAGGCGATGACGGTGGTGCCGTCGGCCGCGTACTGCACGTTCGTGATCGAGATGCCGGCCTTCTGCGCCGCGGTCAGCGCCGTGCTCGCGAGCATCGCCACCGTCTGCGTGTACGCGTCGTTCACCGAGGTGAAGGCCGGGTTCGCCGCGAACGTCTGGTTGTTGATCGCGTCCACGGTCGTGGTGCCCGACGCGGGAACCTTCGACAGGTCGGTCGACGCATCCACCGTCGTGCTGAAGGTCGACGTGCCCGCGGCCGACGGCGTGATGCCGTTGAACTGCCACGCGTACGACGTCCGCGTGGGCGACACCGTCTTGTTGTAGACGGGAAGGCCGTTCACGTCGATGGTCGGCGGAACCTTGACGATCGAGTTGATCACCGTCTGCGGGCTGCCGCCGGGCTCGATCAGGTCGTTGCCCGAGTACAGGGTGGACACCGGATCGTGGCTGCCGCCCCAGTCCGACATGACCAGACCCTTGTAGCCCCACTCTCCGCGCAGGAGGTCGGTCAGCAGGTCGTAGTTCTGCGCCGACCAGGAGCCGCCGATCTTGTTGTAGGAGCTCATCACGGCCATCGGCTGCGCCGACTTGACCGCGTACTCGAAGCCCTTCAGCTCGATCTCACGTGCGCCGCGCTCGTCCATCACATCGTTGGCCGACGTGCGGCTGGCCTCCTGCTCGTTGCCGGCGAAGTGCTTGATCGTGACTCCCTCACCCGGGATGGACTGGACGCCCTTGGTGACGGATGCCGCGGTCAGGCCGGACAGCAGCGGGTCCTCCGAGTAGTACTCGAAGTTGCGGCCGTTGAGCGGGTCGCGGTGGATGTTCATGCCCGGAGCGAGCCACAGCGACACACCGAACTCGGCCATCTCCTTGCCCGTCGCCTGGCCGACCTGCTGGATGAGATCGGCGTTCCATGTCTGCGAGAGCAGCGTGCCGATCGGCCAGGCCGTCGTGTACTGGTACTGCGGCGGCGTGACGGTCGTGATCTGCTGGGTCAGGCGCAGGCCCGCGGGACCGTCGGACAGCGTCATGCCGGGGATGCCGAGCTTCTCGTAGAGAGAGGTCGTGTATCCGGCGGCGCCGATCGCGTGAGCGGTCGTGCCGAAGACGCTCGCGCCCTCGACGATGTTCGCCAGCTGGGTCACGTTGAGCCCGGCGACGAACTGCTCCATCGACGTGGTGCCCTTCGCGACGTCGAACAGAGTCGCGTTCGGGTTCGTCGTGACGGGCTTCACCGTCTCACCGGTCTTGGCGACGTAGGGTGCGCCCGTGCCTTCCCAGTTCGTCTGGGACGGGTTCACGTAGGCGTCGATCGAGGAGATCAGGCTGCCGTCGATCGCGTAGTACGGAGACGTGGAGTCCACGCCCACGTTCTGCGAGAACGGCGACGCCGCGTTCACGGTCTGGAACCCACTCGTCTTCAGCGGGACCGTGATGGCCGTCTGGGCCTCCTTGGCCTCACCCGGGTACGAGTAGAAGTTCGCCGGGTCGCCGTGCAGCAGCGAGGTCGGGCTCTGGTCGTTGAGCTGGTTGGAGTCCTGCTCGGTCGTGACGCTCGACGGCACGACCACGTTGGCCGCGATGTGCGTGTTGCGCGACGAGTCGCCCACCCGGATGCGGTACTTGCCCGGGTCGAGGATCCACGATGCGCTCGAGTCGTAGTACGACGCCATGTCGCTCGTCGCGAACGAGACCGTGACCTCCTGCGACTGGCCGGGAGCCAGCGCGTCGGTCTTCGCCCAACCGGCGAGCTCCTGGTACGGCTTGTCCTCGCCGCCCGCGGGTGCCGAGAAGTAGACCTGCACGACGTCCTTGCCGCTGTACGTGCTGCCCGTGTTCGTGACCCGCGCCTTCACCGTCACCTGCGACATATCCGCCTGCACGGACTGCGCCTTGACGTCGAAGTCCGTATACGACAGGCCGTAGCCGAACGGGTAGTTGACGACGGAGGCCGGGTCCGCCGCGTCGATCGTCTTGTAGAACGAGTCGAAGTACCGGTAGCCGACGTACACGCCCTCCGAGTACTGCTCCGTGACCGTGTTGCCGTCGTTCGCCCCGAACGTCGCCGACGCCGGATAGTAGGAGTACTTCGATGCCCACGAGTCCGTCAGGTGGCCGGACGGGGTCACGTCGCCGTCGAGAACCTCGGCGAGGGCGTTGCCGCCCTCCTCGCCGGCCTGGCTCATGAGGAAGAGCGAGTCGAGCGCCGGGCCGCCGTTCGGGTCCGCCTCGGACGTGTTGATCGTGTCGAAGAACGACGTGTCGACGATCCCGCCGGTGTTGAGCACGACGACGACGTTCTTGTATGTCTGGCCGAGGAGGGCGACGTCGTTGTACTCGGTGTCGGTCAGCTGGTAGTCGCCCTTGCCGGAACTGCGGTCCCTGCCCTCACCGGAGTTGCGGGCGACGACGTAGATCGCCGTGTCCGTGTCCGCCGTCGGCTTGACCGAGTCGGCCGTCAGCACCTGCTCAACGGAGGAATAGTCGACGGTCGACCCGAAGCCGCTTCCGCCGGAGGTGGCCGGATACTTCGTGTCGTAGGCGGACTTCATCGCGTCCCAGTAGGCCGGGCTCGTCGTGATCGTGAAGCCCGCGTTCTCGAGCCCGGTGCGGACGTTGATGGCGTAGCGCTGGTTGACGTTGCCGGAACCCGTGCCGCCCTTCACGGTCGCGTAGGCGCCGACGCCGAAGATCGCGACGTTGGTCTTCTTCTGCAGCGGCAGCGAGTGGTTCCGGTTGGCCAGCAGGACCATGCCGTCGGCGGCGGCCTGCTTCGAGAGCTGGGCGTTCGCGAGCTCCAGCGGGTTGGGGGTGGGGTCGGTGCTGGCCGCGAAGGCGGTGCCGCCGCCCGCGACCACGATGGCCGACGCGACGGCGAGGGGAACGATCGCCCCACTTACCCTCCGCCGACGTGTGTGATTGCGCATCACTGAGTCCTCTCTGACTTCATTGCTTGTAGTGATCGATCGGGAATGAATGCCCCACGCCGGTCACGAGCCTCACGGTAGTGAGGCGTATTTCGGACTGTCAACGATCTGAAAGGACTCGTTAAAACGAATCATTCGAACAGTTAATGACCGAAAACCGAGCCGGAAAGTCTCGCGCTTCTGCCGACGCGCCAGTACGCTCTGGAGATCATGAGTGCGACGACCCCGACGTCTTCTCGAGCGCATACCTCGGCGCGCGATCAGACGCGTGAACTCCTGTTCGACATCATCCGCAGCGGGGGCTCCGTGACGCGCACGGATCTCGTGGATGCGACGGGCCTCTCGCGCAGCACGGTCAACAACGCCGTGACGCGGCTCATGGAGATGGGGCGCATCTCGGAGACCGAGATCGGCCCCAAAGGTCCGGGCACAGGCAGCGGGCGGGCGGGCAATGTCCTGTCCGCTGTCGCCGCAGGTTCCCACGTGGCGGGCATCGACTTCGGGCACACGCACATCTCGGTCGCGATCGCCGACTCACTCGGGAGCGTGGTCGCCGAGACGAGCGCCCCGTTCGGCGTCGATCTGCAGGCGATGGAAGCCCTCGACACCGCCGCCGATCTGCTCCGCTCCCTGTCGGCGGAGACCGGCATCGGCGACCTGGCCGAGGTCACGGCCGGCATCCCCGGACCGCTGGATGCCGCGACCGGCCTCGTCTGCTCGCCCACGATCCTCGCCCGCTGGGTCGGGCTCGACCCGGCCGCGGAGCTGCAGCGCAGGCTGGGCGCACACGTGCGCACCGAGAACGACGCGTACCTCGGCGCCCTCGGAGAGCGGCTCGCCGGCGCGGGCCGCGCGCACGCCGACTTCCTGTACGTCAAGGTGTCCGACGGCATCGGCGCGTGTCCTGTGCTGAACGGGCAGCCCTACCGCGGATCCCGCGGCATCGCCGGCGAGCTCGGGCACACCCAGCTGCCCGGTCGCAGCGAGCCGTGCCGGTGCGGGCGCCGCGGCTGCCTGGAGGCGGTCGTCTCCTCCGGGGTCGTCCGCGAGCAGATCAGGGTCACGCATCCGGGCGACCCGTTCGCTCTCACGGCCGCGCTGCAGGATCTCGACGACCCGCCCATCCGGCGGGTGCTCGACGAGGCCGGCCGCACCCTCGGCGGGGTCCTCGCCGACCTCGTCAGCCTTCTCAACCCCGCCGCACTCATCCTCGGCGGCGAGCTCGGCACCGCCGGGCCTTCATTCGTCGCGGGCGTGCGCGCCGAGGTGGACCACCGCGCGCTCGCAGCCTCCGCCGACCTCGAGATCCGCAGTGCCGAGCTGGGCACGCGCGCCGAGCTCATCGGCGCCGTCATGCACGCCGCGGCATCCATCCGACGCTGAACAGGACGCGCGCACGGCTCACACAGCGCGCGAAGCAGGACTGCGCTCATGCGCGAACAGGGCGGCCGCGCCCAGGATCATCGCGCGCCCCGGAAGCTCGCCGCGCCGGATCTCCAGGTGGGTGAACACGTTCGCAGGCGACGACCGGCGGATGCCCTCGGACAGGCCCTCCACCACGGCATCTGCGGCGGAGCCGAGCGCGGCGTCGACGATGATCATGCTCGGATTCAAGAACATGCAGGCTGTCGACAGGTAGGGCGCGAGCACGCTGCCCTGCTCGCCGAGCATGCGCCGAAGGCGCTGATCGTCCGAGTCCAACAGCTCCCGCCCGTCCAGCGCGCCCTCGGCGCGCTCCGCGGTGGCGTATCGGATCTCGTCGATCACCGCCTTCGCCTCCGGCTGCATGAGGACGCAGCCGCGATTGCCGCAGAGGCACAGCGGCCCCCGCTCGTCCACCTGGATATGTCCGATTTCGCCGGCGATGCCCCTGGCGCCGCGAACCAGCCGGCCGTTGGAGACCACCCCGGCACCGAACGCGGGGATGAAGGTGAGATGGATGACGTCTCTCGCACCCCGGCCCGCACCGAACGTCTGCTCCCCGATGGCTGCCAGGTTCGCGTCGTTCTCCACGAACACGTCGACGCCGAACTCCGCTCGCAACCGCGGCTCTGGATCGACGGCCCACCACCGCGGCATCCCGAGCGGGCGCCCCACCAACGTCGACTCCGAGAACATCGCCGTCGCCGTGCCGTGGTGGTTCGGACGCGGCACCGCGACGACCAGCCCGCTGATCGTCGGGTGAGCGGCATCATTCAGCGTCGCCTGAGTCTCGTGGAGCAGACCGATCCCCGGGTCGAGGGCGTCGTCCGCGCGCATCGAGTCGAAGGCGCGCGCGGCGTGTGCGACCACGGTTCCGTCGGGCGTCACGACGGCCGCCTCGAGGGAGTGGTGCCCGATGACGAGGACGGCGACCTGCGATGCGCGGCTGAGCTTGACGAGATTGGGCGGTCGACCGACGCGGCCGCCGTGCTCGGACCGCACGTCGGTCTCCTCGTGCACGACGCCACGCGCTATCAGCCGGTCGACCGCGCTGGCGATGCTCGAGGGCGGCAGGTCGAGCGCGACCGCGAGCTCTCGGCGCGTCGACCCACCGCGCTTTTCCAACACACGGACGATCTGATCGCCGAGCCGGTCGCGATGCGCGGGCATGGCGACATCCTAGGGATCATCGACGGCATTTCGTAAGAATCGGGCCGAATGCCGTCATCTTGAGTTCACTACTTGACCGTTTGACTCCGGCCCGACGGAGCCTGTCAGGGCGTTGCGAAGCTGTGCGCGATGCGGATTCCGACGGTGGCGTCGGACGCGAGGAACCCCAGGATGCGCCGCGCCGACGCCGGCCCGGCGCAGACGGTCGCGACCGCGCCGGAGAACACCGTGTCGATCGCGCAGTCGGGCGGGAGCACGCCGAGGATGCGGATGCCCGGCTGCCCGACGAGCTCGCTCAGCTGCTGGAAGCCCAGGTCGACCTCGCCATCCGCGAGCAGCTTCGCGACGGGGATGCCGGGCCTGGCCTGCACCAGCCGGCCGTCCAGCTCGCCCGTCATGCCCCACTCATCGATCATGCGCGCGAGCGCCGTGCCGCTCGGGCCCGTCGACGAGCCGATGCGGGAGGCATCCCGCAGCGCCGTGCGCACGCCCGCTGCATCGGCGAACGCGGCGCCCTCCGGTGGTGAGCCGACCGAGTCGTCAGCAGGCACGGCCACGGCGACCTGCGACAGGACGAGCGGAGTCAGGGATGCGGCATCCACGTGTCCGTCGTCGGCCAGCCGGCGCAGCGCGTCATCGGCGAGGAACACGAGGTCGAACGGCTCGCCCGCGGCGACGCGGGAGGCCGCATCCACTCCGCCGACCGACTCCATCTCGACCGGGGGCAGTCCCGCGGCCTCCGAGGCGGCGAGAAGATCGGCCAGCACGTGCCGCGTCGCCATCGATGAGATCGCCCTCACGCGGCGACCTCGAACGACTCGGCGTCGACCTCGGCCGACTGTCCGGCGGGGTAGCGCGGGCCCGAAACGGTGTCGGTGTCGATCAGGTCGCCGGCGCGCGCCAGCAGTGCCGGGTCGACCACGAGGTCGACGGCGGCGACGTTCTCGCGCAGGTGCGCAGCATCCGTCGTCCCCGGAATCGGGACCACGTGATCGCCCCGCGAAAGCAGCCACGCGAGCGCGAGCTGCGCAGGGGTGCAGCCGGCCTCGGCCGCGAGGTCGCGCCAGCCCGGCAGCAGCGCGGCGTTGGCGGGCCAGTGGTCGGGCTGGAACCGCGGCATCGCGCGACGGATGTCCGCGGGGGCGAGCTCGTCCGGGTCGTGGAGGGCGTCGGCGAGGAACCCGCGCGCCACCGGCGAGAACGCGACGAGCGCGACGCCGGTCTCGCGCGTGGCCTCGAGCATTCCGAGCTCGGGATTGCGGCTCCACAGGGAGTACTCGTTCTGGACGGCGGTGATGGGCGCCGCCGCCTGAGCCTCGCGCAGCCGCGCGACCGACACCTCGGACAGTCCGATGGCGCCGATCTTGCCGGCGTCGACGAGCTCGGCGAGCGCACCGACGCTCTCGCCGATCGGCACCGTCTTGTCCCACCGGTGCAGGTAGTACAGGTCGATGTGGTCGACGCCCAGGCGCGCGAGCGAGGCATCCACCTGCGCGCGCAGCGTCTCCGGCCGTCCGTCGATCGTCTTCACGCCGTCGACGAGGGCCATGCCGCCCTTGCTCGCCAGCAGCACGTCGTCGCGGCGCCCGGCGATCGCGCGCCCGACCAGCTCCTCGTTGCGGCCGCCGCCGTACAGCGTGGCCGTGTCCAGCATCCCGACGCCCTCGTCGAGCGCGGTGCGCAGCAGCGTCAGCCCGTCGTCCACGGACGGCGGCACGCCGTACGCGTGACTCAGCGACATGCAGCCGAGGCCGATGCGGGGCAGACGGATGCGGACCGGACTCACGCCAGCTGCTCCTCGAGCGCGCCGAGCACGCGATAGCAGTCGATGACCTGGCCGATGGACGAGTTGGGCTCGCGGCCCTCTCGGATGGCGGCGACGAACTCGCGGTCCTGCAGTTCGATGCCGTTCATGCTCACCGCGACGCGCGAGACGTCGATCGGCTCATCGCGGCCGTTGACGAGATCGTCGTAGCGCGCGATGTAGGTCTCGGTGTCGCCGATGTATCGGAAGAAGGTGCCGAAGGGTCCGTTGTTGTTGAACGACAGCGACAGCGTGCAGATCGCCCCGCTCTCGCTCTTGAGCTGGATCGACATGTCCATCGCGATGCCGAGCACGGGGTGGATCGGGCCCTGGATGGCGTTGGCCTGCACGATCCGGCCCGCCTGATAGGCGAAGAGATCGACCGTGTGCGCGGCGTGATGCCACAGGAGGTGGTCGGTCCAGGAGCGCGCCTCGCCCTTCGCGTTCGTGTTCGTGCGGCGGAAGAAGTACGTCTGCACGTCCATCTGCTGCACCGCGAACTCGCCCGCGGCGATCCGATCGTGCACGAACTGGTGCGACGGGTTGAAGCGGCGCGTGTGGCCGACCATCGCGATGCGGTCGGACGCCTCGGCGACGGCGAGGGTCTCGAGCGCGCCCGTGAGCGAGTCCGCCAGGGGGATCTCGACCTGCACGTGCTTTCCCGCCTCCAGCACGGCCCGGGTCTGCGCGGCGTGCTGCTGCGTCGGCGTCGCCAGGATGACGGCATCCACGTCGTCGCGCTCGAGGACGGCGTCGAGGCCGAGGACGGCGTTCGCGACGCCGTATTTCTCGGCGACCGCCTGCGTCGGCTCCGGACGGGTGCCGCTGACGACGGTGACCTCGGCATCCGGGATGTTCACGAGGCCGTCGAGGTGCTTCATGCCGAATGCGCCGGCGGCGCCGACGACCGCGACGCGGACCTTGTCGCTGCTCATGCGTGGATTTCCTCGGGTTCGCCCACGCTCGCGGACTCCTCGATTCGCGGAGCGGTGGGATTGGTCAGCACGAGGTGCCCGACCGCGGTGTTCGAGGCCGGCACGTGGTAGAAGCGGTGGTTCGTCTCGGGGCTCTCGCCGCCGAACTGATCGTCCATCGCACCGCGGGCGATGAGCCAGTCGACGAGCTCGATCCCCTCCGACCCCGCCTCGTCGACATACTCCATGTGCGGCCAGGCCGTCAGGCCCAGCGGGTCGGCGATGAGGTGGTCGAGGAAGGCGTTGTCCCACTCCTCGTTGATGAGGCCCGCGCGCGGCCCCTGCAGCTGGTGGCTCATGCCCCCGGTGCCCCAGATCTGCACGTTCAGCGGCTCGCCGTCCCACTTGTCGAGGGCCCGCCGGATCGCCTTGCCCAGCTCGTAGCAGCGCCGCCCGGACGGCACGGGGTACTGCACGACGTTCACGGGCAGCGGGATGACCTTGCACGGCCACTCCTCGACGTCGCCGAACACGAGCGACAGCGGCACCGTCAGGCCGTGGTCGACGACCATCTCGCCCACGAGGGTGAGGTCGAAGTCATCCTGGATCACCGACTGGGCGATGTGCGCCGCGAGCTCCGGGTAGCCCTCGACGTCGGGCACAGGACGCGGGCCGTAGCCCTCGTCGGCGACCGGGTAATGCGCGCCGGTTCCCAGGACGAAGGTCGGGATGATGTTGGAGTCGAACGCCGTGGCGTGGTCGTTGTAGACGAGGATGATGACGTCGGGCGTGTTCTCCTTCGCCCATGTGCGGGTCCACTCGTAGCCGGAGAAGACCTTCTTCCAGTACGGCTCCTCCGTCTTGCCGAGGTCCATCGCCGCTCCGATCGCCGGCACGTGCGAGGTGAACAGGGCCGACGTGAACCGCGCCGGGGCATCGGGGCGCATGACCTCGGCCTTCTCGGTCGACGGCGGCGCCCAGCCATCCAGGTCCTTCAGGCGGTTGCCCTCGGGACGCCGCCCGCCGCCGACCATCATGTCGCGGTAGGCCGCCTCGGACATCCCGGTCATCGAACCGGCCATCTGCTGGAAGCTCAACCCGTGCGTGGCGCCGATCTTGGCGAGGAAGTAGATGTTCCCGCCCTCCTGGATGCACGTGTTCAGGTCGAGGTCGAGCACGGCCTGGCGCTGCACCGGGTTCAGCGGCCACTCGTCGAGGTACGCCTCGCGGTCGGCGAGGTAGCGCTCGCGGTTCTCGGGCCTCATCAGCGACATCGAGAACTGGTTGAGGTGGTAGCCCTTGCGTGCCTGCTCGGCATCGAAGATCGTCGTGCCGGGGATGTTCTTGTACGGCTTGTCGAGTGCCATGTCAGTCTCCTGCGGTGTGTAGCGAGTCAGCCCAGTAGAGGCGGCGCGGATTGTCGACGAGAAGCTGCTGCTGCAGCTGGGGGGTCGTCGCGATCTGCGGGATGAAGTCGACCAGCAGCCCGTCGTCGGGCATGTGGTCCTTGAGGTTGGGATGGGGCCAGTCGGTCCCCCACAGCACGCGGTCGGGGAACTCCTCGACCACGCGTCGGGCGAACGGCACCACGTCGGTGTACGCGTGCTGCTCGCCCTCGAGCGCGCGGGGACCGGTGACGCTCAGCCGCTCGGGGCACGACACCTTGGTCCACACGTTCGGGTTGTCGCGCATGAACTGCAGGAACAGGGCGAACTCCGGCCCGTCCGGTTCCTTCGTGACGTCGGGGCGGCCCATGTGGTCCACCACGACGTCAGTCGGAATCGCCGAGAAGAACTCGTACAGCTCGGGCAGGTCGTCGGCCTCGAAGTAGATGACGACGTGCCAGCCGAGCGGCGCGATCTTGGCGACGATCTGGTCGAGCGAGTCCGTCGGGACGCGGTCGACGAGCCGCTTCACGAAATTGAAGCGCACGCCGCGGACGCCGGCGTCGTGCAGCTCGGCGAGCTGCTCGCCGGTGACGTCGCGGCGGACCGTCGCGACGCCGCGGGCGCGGCCCTCGCTGCGACGCAGGGCGTCGACGAGCGCCCGGTTGTCGGCACCGTGGCACGTGGCCTGCACGATGACGTTGCGATCGAAGCCGAGCGTGTCGCGCAGGGCGAACAGCTCGTCGGCCGACGCGTCGCACGGCGTGTACTTGCGCTCGGGCGCGTACGGGAACTGCGCGCCCGGACCGAAGACATGGCAGTGCGCGTCGACCGCGCCCGCCGGCAGGCGGAACGTCGGCGTGCTCGGCCCGTCGTGCCAGTCCAGCCAGCCCGGCGACTTCTCGAAACCGCCCGTGGTGTCTCCGTGCGCCATGTCAGTCCTCCACGTACTCGAGACCGGCGGCGGCGAGCGGCTCCCGCATGCCGTACAGGTCCAGTCCCAGCACGCCGTCGCGGAACTTCTGGCGCTTCGACTCCTCGTTGTCCTCGCGCTTCCGGGATGCGTCTGCCACCGCCCCCACGAGCTCGCGCGGGACGACGACGACGCCGTCGACGTCGGCGACGACGACATCGCCGGGGTTCACCAGCGCGTTCGCGACGACCACCGGGACGTTGACCGAGCCGAGGGTCGCCTTCACGGTGCCCTTGGCGTTGATCGCCCGCGAGAAGACCGGGAAGTCCATCCTCTCCAGGTCGGCGACGTCGCGGACACCGCCGTCGATCACGAGGCCGCGGCATCCACGGGCGGTCAGCGAGGTGGCCAGCAGCTCACCGAAGAAGCCGTCCTCGCTCTCGGTGGTGCAGCCGGCGACGAGGACGTCGCCCTCCTGCACCTGCTCGGCGGCGACGTGGAACATCCAGTTGTCGCCCGGCTGCAGGAGCACCGTCACGGCGGGGCCGCACAGCTTCGCACCGGTGTACGCCGGACGGATGTAGGGACGCAGGAGGCCCACGCGACCCATCGCCTCGTGGATCGTGGCGACGCCGAACTGCGCGAGGCGTGCGACGTCGTCCGGGTCGGGCCGGTCGATGTTCGTGCGGACGATGCCGAGGTTGTTCAGGCGCATTCCGGTCTTCTCCTCAGGGCGGATGATTCAGAGCCCGCGGGCGTTCAGGGCGCGCTCGACGCGCGGGTAGACGCGCCGGGCGTTGGTCTCGTACACCTGGGCGCGCTCGGCATCCGTCAGATTAGGCGTCGCGTCGACGTAGCGCTTGGTGTCGTCGAAGTGGTGCCCGGTGCGCGGGTCGATGTCGCGCACCGCGCCGATCATCTCGCTGGCGAACAGGATGTTGTCGACCGGGACCACGGTGGTCAGCAGGTCGATGCCGGGCTGGTGGTAGACGCACGTGTCGAAGAAGACGTTGCCGAGGATGTGCTCCTCGAGCTCGGGCTTGCCGAGCGCCATCGCGAGGCCGCGGAAGCGTCCCCAGTGGTAGGGCACGGCGCCGCCGCCGTGCGGGATGACGAGCTTCAGGTCGGGGAAGTCGCGGAACAGGTCGCCCTGGATGAGCTGCATGACCGCGGTGGTGTCCGCGTTGAGATAGTGCGCGCCGGTGGTGTGGAACGCGGGGTTGCAGGACGTGCTCACATGCACCATCGCCGGCACTTCGTACTCGACGAGCGCCTCGTAGATCGGATACCACGACCGGTCGGTCAGCGGCGGGGCCGTCCACCGTCCGCCCGAGGGGTCGGGGTTGAGGTTCACCGTGACGGCGCCGAGCTCCTCGACCGCGCGACGGAGCTCGGGCACGCTCGTTCCGGGGGCGGCGCCCGGCGACTGCGGCAGCATCGCACCGGGCAGGAACCGGTCCGGATAGAGCTCGCTCACACGCGCGCACAGGTCGTTGCAGATGCGCGCCCAGGTCTCGCTGACCGCGAGGTCGCCGATGTGGTGCGCCATGAACGAGGCGCGCGGGCTGAAGACCGTCAGGTCGCTGCCGCGGTCGTTCATGAGCTTCAGCTGGTTCGCCTCGATCGTCTCGCGGATGTCGTCGTCGCTGATGCGGAGCGTCGCCGGGTCCGGCGCATCCCCGCGTCCCTCCGCGAACGCGACCTGGAGGTCGCGCCACGCGCCCAGCTGCGCGGGCGCCGTCGTGTAGTGGCCGTGGATGTCGATGATCATCGCGAGTCCTGCTGCTTCCTCGTCGCTCGGGCTCGGTCCCCGGTCGGATGCGGTGCGACCGGGTGCTTTCGTCACGACTGTAAGACGGCGCGTGGTTATAGTCCAATAGATATACGGCACACCATGTATAGAGGTGATCGATTGTCTATCGCAGACCTGAACCAGCTCCGGACCTTCGTCGTGCTGTACGAGCTGCGGAGCCTCACCGCCACCGCCGAGCGGCTCCATGTGACCCAGCCGACCGTGAGCTACACGCTCGGTCGCCTGCGCCAGCGGTTCGGCGACGACCTGTTCCGCCGCGAGGGCCACGCGATGGTGCCGACGGCCCGCGCCACGCAGCTGTTCGGCCCGCTGCACGAGGCGCTCATGCAGATCGACGCGGTGGTCAGCGACCCCGACGCGTTCGATCCGACCACGTACCGGGGAGAGCTGACACTCGGACTCACCTCGATCGGCGAGCAGACGTTCCTGCCGCCGATCATCGCGGCGCTCGCGCGAGAGTCGTCGGACGTGCACCTGAAGGTGGAGCGATTGGATGCCGACCAGGTCGAGGATCGCCTCGTCCGGGGCGCGATCGACCTGGCGATCACCGTGTCCCTCATGGGCACCCCGCGCCTCTGGCGCACGCGCGTGCGCAGCGTCGAGTACGTCGCGCTGTCGTCGCGAGAGCATCCGCTGCCCCCGACCGGGCCGCGCATGTTCGCGGGCCGGCGCTTCGTGCGGGTGTCCGCGCGCGGCGGTCACGTGTTCCCGGTCGAGGCGCTCGTCGAGTACGGGCTGATGAGCCAGGTGGCGCTCACCGTCGAGGAGTACGCGACGGTTCCCGCCGTCCTCGAGACCACGGACCTCGTCGTCCTCCTCCCGCGGCACGTCGCCGAGGTGTTCCGCGGCTGGTTCCCGGGACTGGAGATCGCCGAGCTGCCCTGGCCCGGCGAGAGCACGCCGGTCGCGCTCTACACGCGACGCGAGGTGAGCCTCTCGCCGGCGCAGCGGTGGTTCCGCTCGCTCACGCTCGAGGCGGTCTCGTCCGGCGAGTTCGAGGACGACAGCGACGACGTGGACTAGCGGCAGTGCCGGCTAACGACCGCGCTTGTTCCAGCTCGCCTTCGCCGGCGCGAAGGGGCTGCGCACGTGGATCGACCACGACGAGTGCGGATGGATCGAGAGGATCGCGCGCTCGTACCAGCTCCTGGCGTCCGCAGACAGCTCGGGGAGCACCGCATCCTTGTCGACGTCGTCCTGCGGGCGAGGGCGCAGGGCCTTCCAGACGAGCTGCACCTCGGGAGCGCCGGTCGGGATGCCGCCGATGTCGAGCACGGCGCGATCCCAGGGCAGCTGCAGCCGGGGGTCGCGGCGGTAGAGCCACGCCTCCTGGGTGCCGTCCTCGACGTCGAGCTGCAGCATCCACTCGCCCTGCTCGTCATCGTGGATGCGCAGGGGCTGCAGATCGGCGTCGTCCGGCGCCGCATCCCATCGGACCAGCTCGTCCTCGAGCGACGCCCAGGCGCTGTACCGGCCGGGCAGGCTGCCGAGCAGCTGCGGCAGGTCGGCCGACGTCGTGCTCACGTCGGTGTGCGGCCGCACGCGGATGGTGCGACCGAGCCAGTGGTCGAGCGCCACGCCGCCCGAGAGCCACCACCGCGCCGGCGCGGCGCCGAGCAGCTCGGCGACGTCGCTCGGGGCCGGAACCGTCCAGGGCGCGTCGGGATCGGGGGTCTGCGAGGCCATGGCATCGAGGCTACTCGCGCCCTCGCACGACCCCTCCGGCCGGCCGTCCGCGTCGTGGCGATCGGAGATCCGGCTCGGGTACCGGGAATTGATCGCCGTCGCGGTCGCTTTCACCCCGCAGTGCGTGCAGCGACGCAGTGCGCGCACTGATCACAGGAAGGATGCGGAATGCCGGAGAGCATCGGCACCGCCGAGGTGTCATTCATCCAGGTGTCGCCGTCCGACGAACGGGCGGCGATCCTTCTCGCCGACCTCGAGCGCGAGTACGACGAGCGGTACCACGACCTGCTCGACGAAGCGGCCGAGGAGGAGATCAACCGCTACCCCGCGGATCGCTTCCTGCCGCCGGACGGTGCCTTCGTGCTTCTGCTGCTCGACGGCGAGATCGCCGCGGGGGGTGCGTTCATGCGGTTCGACGACGACACCGCGGAGTTCAAGCGCATCTGGACGCACCCGGGGCACCGCCGCAAGGGCCTCAGCCGCCGGGTGCTGATGGAGCTCGAGGCCGAGGCGGCGCGGCGGGGCTACAGCCGCGTCTTCCTCACGACAGGGCCGCGCCAGCCCGAGGCGCAGGCCCTGTACGCGACGAGCGGGTACACGGTGCTCGACATCATCGAGGTGGAGCCCGGGTTCCTCGTGCACCCCTTCGAAAAGGCCCTCGAGCCGGCCGCCTGAGCCGGCGCGCAGCGGCCCGGCGGCATCGCCACGGCCCTCGCTCGGATGGGCGGCGGTCGCTTCTCGGCTCAGGGTCGTCGCTTGCCGGCGCGCAGACCGCCGAGGAACGCGAGCCCCACGAGCCCGATCGTCAGCAGGACGAAGCCGATCACGGTGGCGCGAGACACGACCACGCCTGTGCCGGTCGGCGTGAACGTCGCATCCGCAAGCGGCTGGTACGCGAACCAGCCGAAGGAGACCGGAGTCGCGAGTCCGAGGGCGAGGGTGACGACCCCTGCGACCGAGAGAGCGCCTGCCGCGACCCACGCGACTGTGCACCTCACGTTCCGCGCCATTCGTCGACCGTCGTGAGGGACGGAATCCGTTGCAGCTTTCGGCACCCGACCGGTCCTGTCGAGCTTCACAGGCTACGTGCCGGAGACGATCTTCGTGCTCACGTCGAGTTCGGGTGAATTTCTCCCACATTGGCATGAATTCGTCCGCGAAGGCAGAGCTGACGGCGGAGCGCCTTCGAGGCCTCCTCCCCAGACGAAGGGCCTCAACAGCCGTCCACGCCCTGTTACTAACTTCTGACCTGGTATTTTCAATGTCGGAGCCCCTCACCAGAATGGAGGTATGGAGAGCTTCGTCGACGACCTGACCATGCTGCGGTCGCACGTCGATGAGCTGATCGACACCGGGGCTCGCGAGGACGGTATCCACCGCGCCGGCGACGCGGATCTCGTCGAAGCGGTCGCCCGGGCGGGCGATCTGGCGCGGGCGGTCGAGGCCGTGCTCGTCGAACTGGTCGGCGAGATCGCTGAGCGGTCGAGGTCGATGGCGCGCGATGAACGGCTCACCACGCGGATGGGATGCCGCAGCGTCAACGAGCTCGTGCAGCGGCTGACCCGCTGCGGATCGAACACCGCCGCCCGACTGGAACGGGCCGCCACGGCGACCGCCCGCTCGTGGGACCCGGTCACTGCAAACGGGATGCCCGCGCGCCTACCCGCCACCAGGGGCGCTCTGCTGGATGGCGACGTCGGCGTGGACGGGGTCCTCGCCGTCGCCCGACCAATCCTGGCGATGCGGGAGCGGGTCGACCCCGAGCGGATGCTCACCGCCGACAGTCTGCTCGCCGAGGCGGCCCGCGGCGAGGGCGCGGATGGGCTGCCGCCCGCGTGCGCGGAGCTCCTCAGTGTGCAGGCGCAGGTGTGGGCCGCGGTACTCGACCCTGACGGGGCGGAACCCGACGAGCACGCGGCGGCGCGGAGGCGGGGAATCACCCTGGGAACAGCGCACGACGGGGTCATCCCCATCCGTGGGGCGCTCCTGCCGGAGGTCGCCGCGCAGCTGCAGCGCATCTACGAGGCCACATGCTCTCCCCAGGCCGTCCGCTTCCGGGACAGCGAGACATCGGCCCAGGAGCCGGTGCCGGTGCCGGTGCCGGACGAGCGGACCAGGCCGCAGAAACTGCACGACGCGCTCGCCACCGCACTGACGGTCGCTGCGGCCAGCAGGGCCCTGCCGACCATCGGGGGCGCCGCGCCGACATTGGTCGTGTCCGTGCGGCACGAGGATCTCACCGCCGGCACCGGACGTGCCTGGGCGGAAGGATGCGACGAGCCCGCTTCGATCCTCACCGCTCGGCACATCGCCTGCTCCGGCGTCATCCAACGCATCACCCTCGACGGTACGGGCCGCATCGTGCGTCTCGGCATCGAGGAACGCGTGTTCAACCGGCACCAGCGGCGCGCGATCGCCCTGCGAGACGGCGGATGCATCATCCCCGGATGCGGGGTGCCGGCCGGCTGGTGCGAGATCCACCACGTCACCGCACACGCCCACGGCGGACCCACGCACACCGACAACGGCGTCCTGCTCTGCTGGCATCACCACCGGTTCATCGAGACGGGACCCTGGCGCATCCGCATGAACCGCGGCGTCCCCGAAATCCGAGCTCCCCACTGGCACGATCCCACAGACCGCTGGCGGGCCGTCACCACCTCCCGAACCCGCATGCTCGACCTCGTCGGCCGACGAACGTGACCGGCGGACTCCCCCGCTCGCGCGCCTCCCGGAATCGGCGGATCACCGCAGCGGCGCGCACTCCTGCGCACCGCCGCCGCTCATCGCGGAGGCATGGTCGTGAACGGCTCGTAACAGTCGAAAGTCTCGTGGCGCGCAATCAGGCCGTCGCGCACCGTCAGCATGGCCGCGACGTGGGCAACGAGTTCCTGGCCCTCCTGAAGCGGACCGATCGATGCCCCGACGACCCCGCGCCACGTGGCACGCACGGCAGCTCGCTCACCCTGCACGATCACCTCGTGGACGACGAAGCCCTGCTCGCGCAGCAGCGCCTTTCCTCGGCGGAAGCCTTCCAGGCTCTGCGCGAGATCCCGCTGGGCCCCCGTGGCCGTGAGGGCGTTCGGATGCTCCACGATGACCACCTCGGGCGCCAGCACCGCGCGAAGCTCGTCCGCACTCGAGGACAGGTCGGAGACGATCCCGTAGTAGCGACGCACGACGTCTTCGACCTCGACGGGGTCAGCGACTTCATCCATGCCGCGAGTATTACACAACCTTGGTTGTGTACTCTAGGTGTGTGCCAGATTCGAAGCCGCCGGACAACGAACCGACCGTGGCCGAAGATCTGGATGCCGCCACCCTGCTCTCGCTCGCGGGCTCGCTCGCCGACGGGGCCGTACTCGAGGCGTTGCGGGCGCGCGGGTTCCGCGTCACCCGCGCCCACGGCTACATCTTCCAGCGGCTGTTGACCGGCGATCAGACGATCACGACGCTGGCCGCCGATCTGCGCATCACCCAGCAGGGGGCGTCGAAGCACGTCGATGAACTGGAACGAGCCGGCCTGGTCTCGCGCCGCGTGTCTCCCCATGACCGTCGAGCGCGCATGGTGGCCCTCACCGACGAAGGTCGAATCGCGATCCGCACGGCCCGAGAGGCACGCGCGGCGTTCGACGAACATGCGCGCGCGGTCGTGGGAGACGAGCTCCTCGCCGCAACCCGCCGCGCGCTCGCGCTGCTGCTGGACGACAGCGGGATGTCTCGGCACATCGCAGACCGAACGATCCCGTGGGCGGACTGATACGGGGGTCTCCCGGTCGCTTCTCGGCGATCGCGACAGCCGCGGCGACGTGGCGGGATGCCCGGGCAGCACCACGTCGCGCAACACTCCGCCCCACCCGCTGTGGCCCTTTACGTACCGTAGACGGAGAGCCTAGAGCTGAGGTGCGACGGTGTCCGTGTCCTGGCGCGGGCCTGCGATCGTGTCCAGCTGCCTGACGATCGCCTCGATGACTTCCGCGGCCGCCGCGCTCTCGCTCTCGCCGAGGGAGTCGATGACGTTGACGATCGCCGCATGGTGGTCGTGGTAGGCCGACTCGACGAGCTCGACCGCCGCCTGCGTGGGCACGAGGTAGTGCGCCCGACGGTCCCGAGGGTGGCTCACGCGGGTCACGTAGCCGCGGTTCACGAGCCGTTCGATCACATTGGTGACCGTCGCGCTCGAGGTGTTGAGCATGACGATGACGTCCTTGGGGCTCAACATCCGCTCGTCGCGCTGCGCCTGCACGAGATAGCGGAGCGCGGTGAAATCGAGGGTTCCCAGCCGCGTGGAATGCAGCGCTCGGTCGGCGTGCGCGTTCTCCGCTCGGCGGAGCGCAAGCAGCGCATCGCTCAGCCTGCGACCGATATCGGTCTTCGGCTGCGCGGCGTACAGATGCTGGCGTTCATGAAGGACAACGGTCTGCGGCACGACTACTCCCGGTGTTGAACGGAATCAGAGGCAACTCGCCAGGTGGTGTCGGGCCGAAGCCAGCGTCGGGTGCGAACCCTCCGACTGGCCTCGTGCCCCGCGGGCGAGATAGACCCCACCGTGGCGCTCAATTGTTCCGACGAACTCTCCGAGCGCGGACCCGACCCAGAAGCCTCGATCGGCCTGGACCCACGTCACCGCTTCGGGGACGGTGACGCGGTCCTGCTGGGTGCTGAACTCCACGTTTTGGATGACGCTCATCATTCACTCCTTCGCGATGTTACCACGTTCATGTGTATCTCGACGTGAATCTAATTCTGTAGATTACTCACTTGACGAATCTCTCGGCCACTGTAATAGTTACATGTTGTAGCGATCTTCACCGAGTTCGCCAGACAGCGAAGGAGGCCATCGTGGCCACGCTCCACCCCATCCAGATGCTCCGAAGCGACTTCCGCGACATGCCGGCCAGCCAGAGCGTCGCCGCGACGAGCGGCCCCGTGGATCTGGTTCCCCGCATCCGTCCGCTCTTCAGCGGCGGGTACAGCGACGTGCTGGCCATGGCGCGTCACCGCCGGCGGGAGCGCGACCGCCAGACGGCCGCACGCTCTCACGCGGCGTGAGTGCTCGACATCCCCAGACCGAACGCATCCGATCGAAAGGCAAGAACATGGGAATCCTCCTGATCATCGCCGCCGTCATCGCCATCCTCCTGCTGGTCACCGGCGGGCTCATCCACGCCCTGAACTTCCTGCTCTGGGTCGGCGTCATCTTGCTGGTGCTCGCCGTCATCGGCTGGCTGATCCGCTCGATCAGCAGCCGCCGAAGCGTCTGATCCCGGGGAAGACCGAGAAGACCCGGGGAAGACCGAGAAGAAAGGTGAGAACCATGAGTGGTACCGACCACATCAAGCACACCGGCGAAGAGATCGCCGGCAAGGCCAAAGAGGTCACCGGCGAGGCGACCGGCAACGAGGAACTCGCCGCGAAGGGCCGCGCCGAGCAGACGGCTGCCAACGTCAAGCAGGCGGCCGACAACGTGAAGGACGCCGGTTCGGACCTGAAGGACGCCTTCAAGAAGTAGGACCCGCATTCCAGCACCCCCTGGGCGCGCAGCCAGGGAGGCGGAGAACCGGGATGGCGTCCGACGGCGCGCTGACTGTCAGCGGTAGTAGGCGAGCGGCTGCAGCGGCGGCTGGCTGTCGGGATGCGTGACCGCGGCCGCACCGACCGCGCACGCGACGCGCAGCGCCTCCTCGTCGCTCGCGCCGGTGCGCAGGGCGAGGACGAGCGCCGCACAGAACGCGTCGCCGGCGCCCACCGTGTTGACGACATCGACCCGCACGGCAGGGACGCGCGCGACCTCGACCCCGCGCTCGACTATGGCTGCGCCGTCCCCGCCGTACGTCACGGCGACCCGCCGCGCGGCGGCGAGCTCGGGCAGCAGCGCGTACTCCGTCTCGTTGACGATGAAGAGATCCACGCGATCGACGACCGCCTGGGGCAGGTGCCGCGCGGGCGCGGCGTTGACCACGAGATATCCGGGGCGGCGCTCGGCGAGCTGCACGACGACCTCGAGGTCGATCTCCAGCTGCGTGAGCACGGTGTCGTCGGCCTCGATCCGCGCACCGCCCAGAGAGACGTCGCCGTTCGCGCCGGTGCACACGATGATCTGGTTCTCGCCGTCCCGGTCGACGCCGATGAGGGCGGTCCCTGTGGGGTTCGCCGACACCATGACGTCGGTCGTGTCAACGCCCGCATCCGCCAGCCGCTGCAGCGACCACGCGCCGTCCCCGTCGTCGCCGACGGCACCGACCATGCGGACGTCGGCGCCGAGTCGCGCGGCCGCGACCGCCTGGTTGGCGCCCTTTCCGCCCGGTGTGCGGTGGAGGATGCCGCCCCCGACGGTCTCTCCCGGCCCCGGCAGCCGGTCGACGGTGGCGGTCAGATCGACGTTGATGCTTCCGACGACGACGAGGTTCACCCTCGACATCCTGGCCCACTCCGCACTCGATCGCCCCCCATCCACCCAGAATGGGCTCATGGATTCGCCTGCACCGATCTACCTGGACTGCGACACCGGCATCGACGACGCCCTGGCGATCGGGTACCTGCTGAAGACTCCGGCCGTCGAGGTCGTGGGCATCGGCACGGTCAGCGGCAACACGAGCGCCGGGCAGGCGGCGGAGAACACCCTGCGTCTGCTCGGTGTCGCCGGGCGGTCGGACATCCGTGTCGCCGTCGGCGAGCACGACTGGCTCGCGCAGCCCTACGGCGGTGGGGCCGCGCACGTCCACGGCGACAACGGCATCGGGGGCACCGAGCTGCCGTCGGTGCAGCAGCATCCGATCGACGAGTCGGCCGTCGACCTTCTCCTCCGGCTGTCGCACGAGCATTCCGGCACTCTGCGGATCGTCGCCACCGGACCGCTCACCAACCTGGCCCGCGCGCTCGAGCGCGACCCGTCGCTGCCCGAGCGCATCGCCGAGGTCGTCGCGATGGGGGGTGCCGCGCTCGCCCCCGGCAACATCACCCCGGTCGCGGAGGCGAACATCTTCCACGACCCCGAGGCCGCGCAGGTCGTCGTCTCGGCCGACTGGGACGTCATCCTGGTCCCGCTCGACATCACGATGCAGCACGTGTTCGATGAGGGGCATCAGGGGGCTCTGCTCGACTCCGGCGACCCGCTCGCGCGCGCCCTCGGCGACATGCTGGGCCACTACTTCGACTACTACCAGGGCGTGTTCGGCCGCCGCAGCAGCGCGCTGCACGATCCGCTCGCGGCCGCCATCGCCGCCGGCGTGGTGCGGCTGACGCGCGCGCCGGCCGTGCCCGTCGAGGTGGACACGACCGGCGGGCCGGGACGCGGACAGACGATCGTCGACATGCGGATGCAGCGGGCCGGACACGTCGACCATCCCGAGGTCAGGACGCGGGTCGCCCTCGACGTCGATCCCGAGGACTTCGCATCCCACCTGCTCGGCGTGCTCCTCGGCACCCCCGCCTGAGCGGAGAGGTCAGCCTGCTTCGGTGAGCACGCCGATCGGCTGGTTGGGCTCCGCGGCGTCCTCGTCGATGTGCACCACGACGGGCTGGTGGCACAGCACCTCCGCCGCCTCGTAGGCGGCGTAGGACATGACGATCACCACGTCACCGGTGTGCACGAGGCGTGCCGCGGCGCCGTTGATCTGGATCACACCCGACCCCGGCTCGCCGGCGATCGTGTAGGTCTCGAAGCGGGCGCCGTTGTTGACATCCACGACATGCACCTGCTCGTGCTCGACGATGTCGGCGAGCGCCAGCAGGTCGGCGTCGATCGTGATCGACCCGACGTAGCTGAGGTCGCTCCCGGTGACCGTGGCGCGATGGATCTTGGACTTGAGCAGCGTGCGGCGCACGGGGACCTCCGTCTGAATCTGGACTGCGTCCAAGAATAAACGAGAGTCAGCCGCTGTACCTCTCGCGCAGATCCGCCTTCCGCACCTTGCCCGACGCGGTGCGCGGCAGGTCGTCCACGAACTCCACGCGGCGCGGGATCTTGTACTTCGCCAGGCGTCCGCCGAGATGCTCGCGCACGGCGTCCGCGCCGAGGGAGGCCCCCTCGGCCAGGACGACGAGCGCGACGGGCACCTCGCCCCAGCGCTCGTCGGGGATGCCCACGACCGCGACCGACGAGATCTCCGGTAGCTCCATGATCATCTGCTCGACCTCGGCCGGGTAGATGTTCTCCGCGCCCGAGATGATCATGTCCTTGAGCCGGTCGGTGACGACGAGGTAGCCCTGCTCGTCGACATGGCCGAGGTCGCCCGAGCGCAGCCACTCCCCGTGGTGCGCGTCTCGCGTCGCATCCGGTCGCAGCCAGTACTCCTTCATGACGTTGGGGCCGCTGATCTCGATCTCGCCCGTCTCGCCCGGATCGGCCTGTTCGCCGTCGGCGCCGACGATGCGGACCTCGGTGAAGAAGTGCGGCAGACCCGACGATCCCAGGTGCTCGCGCGCCGTGCGATACGGGATCGAGGTGGCCCCCGGCGAGGTCTCCGTCATCCCGTACCCGCTCGAGAAGTGCAGGCCGCGCGCCTCGTACGCGTCGATGACCCGGAGCGGCACGCTCGAGCCGCCGCACGTCAGCTTGCGGATCGACGACAGGTCGCTCGCGGCCCAATCAGGGTGCTCGGCGAGCATCTGGAAGGTCGTCGGCACACCCGACAGGCTCGTGATGCGATGGCGCTGGATCGCCGCCAGCACAGCGCCCGGGTCGACCTTCTCCTGCAGCACGAGAGTGCCGCCCTTCAGCAGCGTGGGCAGGGCGCCCATGCCGAGCGAGGCGACGTGGAACATCGGCGCGATCATGAGCGACCGCTCGTCCGACGTGACGTCGTAGTCGACGAGCACGTTGAGGGTGTTCCACGTGAGGTTCCCGTGCGTGAGGACGGCACCCTTCGGACGGCCGGTGGTGCCCGACGTGTAGAGGATGATCGCGGGGTCGTCGAGCGACACATCGACCTCCGGCGGAACGGCGGATGCCGCGGCGAGCACGTCGTCGAGCGCCTCGACGGCCGGCACCTCCGGCGCCCCATCGACGACGATCCGCCGCTCGATGCCGCTCGACCATGCGGCGGCGCGGGCGAGCGGGCGCAGCTCCTCGTGGACCACCAGCACACGCGCGCCTGAGTCCTCGATCATGTACTCGAGCTCCCGCGGCGCGAGCCGGGTGTTCAGCGGCACGAAGATCGCGCCGAGCGTGCCGCACGCGAAGAGCGTCGTCAGGAAGTCGGGATGGTTGTTGCCCAGGTACGCGACCCGGTCGCCCCTGACGACCCCGCGCTCCTGCAGGCCGTTGGCGAGCCGGCCGATCCGGTCGGCGAACTCCTCGTAGCGCAGCTCGCGGTCGCCGTGGACGATCGCGACGTCGCCCTCGGACTTGACGCGCCGCCGTGCGATCCACGAACCCAGTCCTTGATTCCTCATCCTCGTGCCCCTTCGCAAACGATCGAGTGTGCCGGGACCCGCTCAGGCGTAGAAGCGGTAGATCCCGCGCGCGACGACGGCGGGCTTGGTGGCGCCCTCGATCTCGATGGTCTGCTCGACGGCGAGCTGGTAGCCGCCGGGCACCTCGATGACCTCGGCGACGACCGCGTGCATCCGCACATTCGCGCCGACCTTCACGGGCGACACGAACCGCACCCTGTCGAGCCCGTAGTTGACCTTGGTCGTGACGCCCTCGACCTCGAGGAGGTCGGTCCAGAAGCGCACTGCGAGCGACAGGGTGAGGAAGCCGTGCGCGATCGGCGCGCCGAACGGGCCGTCGGCCGCGCGGGCGGGGTCGACGTGGATCCACTGGTGGTCGTCGGTGGCGTCGGCGAAGACGTCCACCCGCTCCTGGGTGATCTCGAGCCAGTCGGTGACGCCGAGGTCGGTGCCGGCGAGTCCGGCGAGGTCCGCATACGCGATGGTCGTGGTCATGGGGTGCCTTTCGGGAGCGGGATTCAGAGACCGAGCAGACGGATGGCATTGCCCGTGAGGATGCCGGGCATCACCTCGGGTTTGAGGGCCACACCCTCGGCATCCCGCATCCATCGATCCGGGGTGAGGAGGGGGAAGTCCGAGCCGAACAGCACCCGGTCCTTGAGATACGAGTTCGCCGCGCGCACGAGCGACTCGGGGAAGTACTTCGGGCTCCAGCCCGACAGGTCGATCCATGTGTTGTGCTTGTGCGTCGCGACCGAGAGCGCCTCGTCCTGCCAGGGCACG
The DNA here is from genome assembly GCF_034120055.1 of Microbacterium rhizosphaerae. Classification (NCBI taxonomy): domain Bacteria; kingdom Bacillati; phylum Actinomycetota; class Actinomycetes; order Micrococcales; family Microbacteriaceae; genus Microbacterium; species Microbacterium rhizosphaerae. The sequence continues at coordinate 3,590,504 of NZ_CP139368.1, forward strand.
GACGGGTGCGCCATCACGATCCGCAGGTCGGGGAAGTCCGCGGCGACGCCGTCGAGCAGCATCGGATTCGACAGGGCGAGCCGCAGCCCGCGCCCGCCGGGGAGCCCCGCGCCGATCCCCGTCTGGCCGGTGTGGAACAGCGCCGGCAGACCCGCATCCTGGATCGCGGCATAAAGCGGGTACCAGCGCTCCTCGCTCGGGTCGAAGCCCTGCACCGTCGGGTGGAACTTGAACCCACGCACGCCGCTGACCTCGGCGAGCGCGCGGATCCGGTCGACGGCGTCCGGCCGGTGCGGGTCGACCGAGCCGTACGGGATCAGCACATCGTTGTGGCGCGCCGCGCCTGCCGCGATCCCGGCGCTCGAGATGGGCGGCTCGCCGAGGTTCGTCTCGGCATCCACGGTGAAGACGACCGCCGCCATGCGCCGCTCGCGGTAGTACTCGGCGATGCTGTGAAGATCCGGACGCGGCCCGTCGGCCTTGAAGTATTTGGAAGCCGCCTCCTGCAGATCGGCCGGCAGCGACGAGTGGCCGTGGTCGTCGACCTCGATGTGCACGTGCGTGTCGATCGCGACGAGCGCGTCGACGTCGACCGCCGATTCGTAGCGGGTGGTCACCGCCGGAGCTCCTCGGGCAGCGGCGGGAAGCTCTCCCCTACCGACTGCTGACGCTCGGCGGCGACCTCGGGGAACTCCTCGCGCAGCGACTCGTACGACCATCCGCCCTCGTGATAGGTGGTGAAGACGGGCTCGGGATGCGACCACACCTGCAGCCGGTCGCCGCCGATGCCGATCGCCTGGCCGGTGACGCCCGAGGCGTCGTCCGAGGCGAGGTAGGCGATCAGGCCCGCGACGTCGTCGGAGGTGCCGAACCCGAGGTCGTGCCGGAAGAACGCCGGCATCGCCTCGCCCTTCTCGTCGGCTTCGACCGCCGCGGCGAAGTACGGCACGGTGGCGGTCATCGCCGTCGCCGCCACCGGGATCACGGCGTTGACCGTGATCCCCGCGCGCTTCAGCTCCAGCGCCCACGTGCGTACCATCCCGACGATCCCCGCCTTGGCGGCCGCGTAGTTCGTCTGGCCGAAGTTGCCGCGCTGGCCCGTCGGCGAGCCGATGCAGATGATCCGGCCGGCGACCTCGTGCTCGCGCATCCAGCTCGCCGCCGCGCGCGCGCACGTGAACGTTCCCCGCAGGTGCACGTTGACCACCGTGTCGAAGTCGTCGTCGCTCATCTTCCACAGCACGGTGTCGCGGAGGACGCCAGCGTTCGTGACGAGGATGTCGAGCCCGCCGAACGTGTCGACCGCCGTGCGCACGAGCTCCTCAGCCGTCGACGTCGGGCCCACCGGGGCCACAACGGCGACTGCGCGACCTCCGGCCGCCTCGATCGACGCCACTGCGTCGGCTGCGGTGTCGGCATCCACATCGTTGATGACGACGGATGCGCCTTGCCGCGCCAGCTCCTGCGCGTATGCCAGTCCCAGCCCGCGTCCCGATCCGGTCACGACGGCGACCTTGCCCTCCAGCGTCATAGCTGCCTCTCCTCACTGCGGATTCCGTGGTTATGGAATCACACAATAATTGTGATTGTCAATCATTGAGTTGCAGCATCGTTGCTACGATGGCTCCGTGGGCAGCCTGGAGGAGACCGAGACCGCGCTGAGCGAGGACATCAGCTTCTTACTCGCGCGCGCCAGCGCTCTGTCCGTCGCCGCGGCGAACGCGGCGCTGGCGCCGCACGGGCTCCGGGCCCGCTCGTACTCCGTGCTCACGATCGTGGTCGAGGGGCTGAACCCGTCGCAGAAGGACCTCGCCGAGTTCCTCCGGCTCGATCCCAGCCAGGTGGTCGCCATCGTGGACGAGCTCGAAGGGCGCGGGCTGGTCGAACGAACGCCGGATCCGGCCGACCGGCGGGCGAAGATCATCACGCCGACGCCCGACGGCACCGAGCTGCAGGCGGACGCCGCGAGCGCCGTGAGTGAGGCCGAGCGGTCGACGCACGGGCTCCTGTCACCGAAGGAGCGCCGGCAGGTCGCGGAACTGCTGCGCCGTCTCGCCTTTCCGGGCGACCGATCCGCCTAGCCGCACGAGGGGGCCGCGCCGAGCGCGTACGCTTCCCCAGGGCGAACGTGAGGAGACCGCATGCGGACGGTGGCCGTCAGCGTGGTGCTCATCGCCCTGAGCGCGATCGCCGTCCTGACCGGCCTCCTGCCCGTCTCCGATGTCGTGCACCTGTGGGGGCGCGTCTGGCCGATCCTCCTCTTCGTGACCGCGATCACCGTCGTCGCCGAGCTCGCCGCGGCGGCCGGCGTCTTCACGGCGCTCGCACGTCAGGTCGCGCGCGGGGGCCGCGGGCGCGCCTGGCTGCTGTGGCTGCTCGTGGTCGCGGTGGCGGCGATCAGCACGGTGTTCCTGTCGCTGGACACCACCGCGGTGCTCCTCACCCCGGTCGTCGTCGTGCTCGCGCGCCAGGTCGGGCTGAATCCGCTGCCGTTCGCCCTCACGACGGTGTGGATGGCGAACACCGGCTCGCTGCTCCTGCCGATCTCGAACCTGACGAATCTCCTCGCGCAGCAGGCGATGGGCGATCTGCCGCCCGCGCAGTTCGTCGCGCTCATGTGGGCGGCCGCGCTCGTGGCCATGGTGCTCCCGATGGCGGTCGTGTTCCTGCTGTCCCGGCGCTCCCTGCTCGCCCGATACGAGCCCGCGGCGCGCGGCCGATCGTCCGACCCCGTGCTGTTCTGGACGACCGTCGCCGTGCTGATCGTGCTGATCCCGCTGCTCGTGTCGGGCATCCCGGTCTGGATGCCGTCGACGGCCGCCGCGCTCGTGCTGGCGGTGGCGTTCTTGGCACGCCAGCGAACCGCCGTCCGGCTCGGCCTCGTCCCCTGGCGCCTCCTGCTGTTCGCCGCCGCGCTCTTCCTGTTCGTCGCGGCGCTGCAGTCGGCCGGCCTCGGCGCGGTGCTCGGCCGCATCGCCGGTCAGGGCGAGTCGCCGCTCGCGCTGCTGCGCCTGTCACTGACCGGGATGCTGAGCGCCAACGCCGTCGACAACCTCCCCGCGTACCTCGCCCTCGAACCGGTCGCGGGCAGCCCGGTGCGCCTCGCCGCACTGCTGATCGGCGTCAACGTCGGCCCGCTCATCACGCCGTGGGCATCGCTCGCGACGCTGCTGTGGCACCAGCGCCTGACGGCGATGGATGCCGGCATCCGATGGCGCCGCTACATCCTGCTGGGCGCCGTCGTCGCACCGGTCACCGTCGTCGCATCCACCCTCGCGCTCGCACTGACGGCGTGAGCCGGACTCAGAGGCCCTGTGCGAGGCGGTAGTACGCCTGGTTCCAGCGCAGCTCGCGCTGGAAGCCGCGCGCGGTCGTGTCGTCGTCGATGACGAGCAGCTCCGTGCCGGCGATCTCCGCGAAGTCGCGGAACACCTCGATGCCGACCGCCGTGGTCATGACCGTGTGATGTGCGGCGCCGGCCGCCAGCCAGCACGCCGCGGAGGTCGCGAAGTCGGGCTGCGGCTTCCACACCGCGCGGCCGACGGGGAGGTTCGGGAGGTCGGGGGCCTCGACGTTGTCGACGACGTTGGCCACGAGCCGGAACCGATCGCGCATGTCGCTCATCGCGACGACGACGGCCGGGCCGGGGTCGGCCGTGAACACGAGCCGCACCGGGTCGTCCTTGCCGCCGATGCCCAGCGGGTGGATCTCCAGTCGGGGCTTCGCCGAGGTCAGCGACGGCGAGACCTCGAGCATGTGCGCGCCGAGGATCTTCTCGTCGCCCGCCACGAGGTCGTACGTGTAGTCCTCCATCAGGCTCGCGCCGCCGGGGAGGCCCGCGCCCATGACGTTCGCGACGCGTACGAGGATCGCCGTCTTCCAGTCGCCCTCGGCGCCGAAGCCGTAGCCCTCGGCCATGAGCCGCTGCACACCGAGACCGGGGAGCTGCTTCAGGGCGCCGAGGTCTTCGAACGATGTCGTGAAGGCGCCGAAGCCGCCCTCCTCGAGGAAGGAGCGCAGGCCCAGCTCGATCGCCGCACCGTCGCGCAGCGACTCGTGGCGGTCGCCGCCGGGCAGCAGTTCGGGCACGACGTCGTACTGCTCGAGGTACTCGTCGACGAGCACGTCGACGTCCGCGGAGGCGACGGCATCCACCGCCTCGGCCAGCTCGTTGACGCCCCACGTGTTGACCTGCACGCCGAAGCGGAGCTCCGCCTCGGTCTTGTCGCCCTCGGTGACCGCGACGTAGCGCATGTTGTCGCCGAAGCGGGCGAGCTTGAGGCTGCGCGCCGCCGCCCACCCAGCGGCGGCACGCTGCCAGTCTTCGATCTGCTGCCGCACGACCGGGTTCGAGACGTGCCCGACGACGGTCTTGCGCGCGACGCCCAGGCGCGTCTGGATGTAGCCGAACTCGCGGTCTCCGTGCGCGGCCTGGTTGAGGTTCATGAAGTCGAAGTCGATGTCGGCCCATGGCAGCTCGACGTTGGCCTGCGTGTGCAGGTGCAGCAGGGGCTTGCGCAGCGCGTCGAGGCCGCCGATCCACATCTTCGCGGGGCTGAACGTGTGCATCCACGCGATGACGCCGATCACGTCGTCACGCGAGTTCGCGTCGAGCGCGAGGCGACGGATGCCGTCCGCCTCGATCAGCACGGGCTTGAAGACGACGCGCACCGGCAGCTCGGACAGACCGGATGCCACGCCCTGCGCCTGCTCGGCCACCTGGCGCAGGGTCTCCTCGCCGTAGAGGCTCTGGCTGCCCGTGACGAACCACACCTCGTAGGTGTCGAGGGAGGTCGGCAGTGCGGTGCGGGTCATGCGGATGGTCCTTTCGGTTCCGGCGCTCAGCGGCCGGTGGCGAGGGTTCGGGCGGCGGCGGCCTCGACGGCGAGCCCGGCGCGGTAACGGTCGAGGTAGGCGGCGAAGCCGGCGACATCCGAGGGATCGGGGTCGGCGATGTCGATCGCGGCGCCCGAGAAGACGCGGTCGTCGAGGTAGGCGGCGAGGGAGGCGCCGGAGGCGGCGCGCGCGTAGGCCGCGAGCACGGCGATGCCCCACGCTCCGCCCTCGCTCGCGCTGTCGCCGACCGCGACCGGGGCATCGAGCGCCGCGGCGAGGAATCGCTGTGCGACCCCCGCCGTGCGGAAGAGCCCGCCGTGCGCGAACATGCGGTCGAGCTCGACGCCCTCGGCATCCAGCACCCGCATGCCGAGCGCGAGCGTGGCGAACACGCCGTAGACCTGGGCCCGCGCGAAGTTGCCGAGCGTGAAGGCGCTGTCGGGCGTGCGGACGACAAGCGGACGCCCTTCGTCGAGCCCCACGATCGGCTCGCCCGCGAGCTGGTTGTAGGCGAGGAGTCCCCCGGCATCGGCGTCGCCGTCGAGCGCTTCGCGCAGCAGCACGTCGAACACGGCGTCGGTGTCGACTGCGGTACCGGCGGCAGCCGCAGAGCCCTCCGAGAGCGCGGCTCGGGGGCGCCCTGAAAGCGCCGCGGCGAAGCGGCCGAACAGCCCGGCCCAGGCGCCCAGCTCGCTCGCGCCGTTGTTGCAGTGGACCATGGCCACGGCGTCCCCGCACGGCGTCGTCACGAGATCGAGCTCGTGGTGCACGCTCTCGAGCGGCCGCTCCAGCACGACCATCGCGAAGATGCTGGTGCCCGCGCTGACGTTGCCGGTGCGGGGCGCGACGGCGTTCGTCGCGACCATCCCGGTGCCGGCATCGCCCTCGGGCGGGCAGAACGGGATGCCGGCGGCCAGCGAACCGGTCGGGTCGAGGAGCCCCGCGCCCTCCGCGGTCAGCGCCCCGCCGGGCGACCCGGCGGTGAGCACGCGCGGCAGCAGCGTCGACAGGGCGGGGATCCGCCCGGCGGCGAGGCCGTCGTAGGTCGCGAGGAGGAACGCGTCGTAGTCGCGCGTCGCCGAGTCGATCGGGAACATGCCCGAGGCGTCGCCGACGCCGAGCACCTTCTCGCCCGTGAGCCTCCAGTGCACATAGCCGGCGAGGGTCGTGACGAACCGCACGTCGGGCACGTGCGGTTCGCCGTCGAGCACGGCCTGGTGCAGGTGCGCGATCGACCAGCGCAGCGGGATGTTCAGGCCGAACAGCTCGGTCAGCTCGGCGGATGCGACGCCCGTGCTGGTGTTGCGCCACGTCCGGAACGGGACGAGCAGCTCGCCGTGCCCGTCGAACGCGAGGTAGCCGTGCATCATCGCGGAGACGCCGATGGCGCCGAACGTCGTCGGACGCACGCCGTGGCGGGACTCGGCATCCCGGACCAGGTCGGCGTAGGAGGCCTGCAGGCCCGCCCATACGTCCGCGAGGTCGTAGGTCCACAGGCCGTCCGCGAGGCGGTTCTCCCACTCGTGGGCGCCGGTGGCGAGCACGCTCGAGGGGTCGTCCGCATCCACGAGGCACGCCTTGATGCGCGTCGAGCCCAGCTCGATGCCGAGTGCGGTGCGGCCGGCGGCGAGGGAATCGGCGGCGGTCATGACGAGGTCCGCCGCGCGTCGGCCGCCTGGCCGTACACGTTCTGGTAGCGGCCGTACAGGCTGTCGATCGCCTGCTGCGGGATGGGGATGAGCGGCCCGGCCTGGCGCGCGATGTGCACGGTGCGGGCGACGTCCTCGACCATGACCGCGGCCTTGACGGCATCCTTCGCGGAGACGCCGATCGTGAACGGGCCGTGGTTCTGCATGAGCACCGCACGCGACCGGTGGCCGGTGAGGGTCTCGACGATCCCCCGGCCGATCGAGTCGTCGCCGATGATCGCGAACGGGCCGACCGGGATCGGGCCGCCGAACTCGTCGGCCATCGCCGTGATGACGCAGGGGATCTCCTCGCCACGCGCGGCCCACGCCACCGCATACGTGGAGTGCGTGTGCACGACGCCACCGACCTCGGGCATGTGGCGGTAGACGTAGGCGTGCGCGGCGGTGTCGCTCGACGGGCTGCGCTCGCTGCCGGGGCTGCCCGGCACGACGACGCCGTCGAGATCGCACAGGATCATGTTCTCCGGCGCGAGATCGTCGTACGAGACGCCCGACGGCTTGATGACGAACAGGTCGGCGCCCGGCACGCGGCCCGAGACGTTGCCGCCGGTCCACACCACGAGGCCGTACCGGACGAGCTCGCCGTGCAGCGCGGCCACTTCCGCGCGGACCCGCGCGATGGCGGCCTCGGTGCTCGGGTCGAACGTGGTCACGCTGCCTCCTCGGTGCGTCGTCTCTTGAATGTTACCGGTAACAGTCTCCGAACACCACGTGGTGGGCGCGGTGATCCGGCGAATATCGGGCGGATTCGTCCGAATCGCCCGATATTCGCCGGATCACCGGGCCTCGGCCGGATCCCGCAGCAGCACGTGCCCTCAGGCCCGCACCCCGGTCTCGACCGCGACCGCGACCGTGCGTCCGTCGGACGCGGTCACATCGTGTGTCGGGCCGGTCAGCCGCATCGTCGCCGAAGTGTCCCGCTCCTCGCACGAGGGACCGACCCACAGCTCGACATCGCCCGGCTCGACGATGCGAACCCCGCGGCGGTCGGTGAACGCGAGTCGCCCCGCAGGGACGTGGAACCGGACCACGGCCCGCTCCCCCGCCTCGAGCGGCACCCGCGCGTAGCCGACCAGCTGCGCCACGGGTCGGGTCACACTCGCGTAGACGTCGCGCGCATAGAGCTGCACGACATCCACACCGGCTCGGCTGCCCGTGTTCCCGACCTCGACGACCACCGTGAAGTCCGCATCCGTCTCCGACTCCGCCGGCGCGGTCAGGTGCACGTGCTCGAAGCTCGTGTACGTCAGTCCATGGCCGAACGGAAGCGCGGGGCGGCTGTCGGCGCTCGTGATCTCGGACGGGCCGCCCAGGATCGGATGCAGGTAGCTGTAGGGCTGCGCTCCGGCCGAGCGCGGGAGCGAGACCGGAAGCCGACCGGACGGGGCGGTGCGGCCGGACAGGATCTCGGCGATGCCGGCCCCCCCGGCTTCGCCCGGGAAGAAGGCCTGGAGGACCGCGGCCGGAGCCGACGCTCCGGACAGCGCCCACCCGATGGCGTACGGACGCCCGGAGAGCACGACCACGATGGTCGGCACCCCGGTCTTCACGACCTCGTCGGCAAGGCGTCGCTGCAGCCCCGGCAGCTCCAGGTCGTCGACGTCGTTGCCCTCACCCACCGTGCCGCGGCCGAACAGGCCGGCGCGATCTCCCACGACGACGATCGCGACATCCGCCGCTCGCGCCGCCGCGACCGCCTCCGGGATGCCGCTGGCGTCGTCGCCCTCGACGGCGCACCCGGGGACGACGTCGATCGCGGCATCCGGCAGTTCCGCCCGGAGGGCGCCGGCGAGGCTCGGCAGCTCGAGACCGAGGGGAACATCGGGATGGTGCGCGAGGACGTGGTTGACGAACGAGTAGCACCCCATGAGCGCCTCGGGCGAGTCGGCGTTCGGGCCGATCATCGCGATGCGGGCGTTCGCGGGCAGCTCCAGCGGCAGGATCCCGTCGTTCGAGAGCAGGACGACCGACTCGGCTGCCAGGCGCTGCGCGAGGTCGCGATGCGCCGGGGTGTCGAGGTCGATCTCGGTCGGAGGCTCGTCGAAGGTCGCGTCGAGCAGTCCGAGCTCCTCCTTCTCGGCCAGCACCCGCAGCACCGCACGGTCCACCAGGGACTCCTCGACGCGCCCGTCCCGCACCGCGTCTGCGAGCGGCGCGGCGAACGCGTCCCCCGTGGGCAGCTCGATGTCGATGCCGGCCGCGAGCGCGAGCGCGGCGGCGGCACCGAGGTCTTCGGCGACGGCGTGCATCGTGTGCAGGAAGGCGACGGCGAAGTAGTCCGAGACGACGACGCCGTCGAACCCCCAGCGCTCGCGCAGCACTCCGGTGAGAAGCTCGTCCGAGGAGGCGACCGGCACGCCGTCGATCTCGGCGTACGAGTTCATGACAGAGCGGACGCCGCCGTCGCGGACCGCCATCTCGAAGGGCGGCAGCAGCACATCGGCGAGCTCGCGCGGCCCCGCGTGCACGGGTGCGTGGTTGCGGCCCGCTCGCGAAGCCGAGTACCCCACGAAGTGCTTCAGGGTGGCATGGATGCCGGCATCCTGCAGTCCTCGCACGTACGCGGTGCCGATGGTGCCGACCACGTACGGGTCTTCCGCGATGCACTCGTCGACCCGCCCCCAGCGGGGGTCGCGGATGACGTCGAGCACCGGCGCGAGACCCTGATGGATGCCGAGCTGCCGCATCGACTCCCCGATGAGCCGCCCCATCTCCTCGACGAGGACCGGGTCGAACGACGCCCCCCACGCGAGTGGTGTGGGAAACGTCGCCGCCTTCCAGGCGGCGAGCCCCGTGAGGCACTCCTCGTGGACGATCGCCGGGATGCCCAGGCGCGTCTCCTCCTGCAGGCGGCGCTGCTCGCCCCACAGCCACGCGGCCCGCGCCACGGGATCGACCGGCCGCGTGCCGTAGACACGGGTCAGATGTCCGATGCCGTGGACCGTCGCATCCTCGTACTTCGTGGAGGTGGCCATCTCGCCCGCCATGGGGGCGACGAGATCGTCCCCCTGATCGACCCAGTACCCGACGAGCTGTGCAAGCTTCTCATCGAGATTCATCCGGGCATGCAGAGACCGCACACGCTCCGAAACCGCCGGTAGACCGACTTCACTCATCCCTTGACCGCTCCCGTGAGGCCGCCGACGATGCGGCGCTCGAACAGACTGAAGAACACGAGTGCGGGAATCATCGACAGCGACGTGAAGGCGAGCACTTTCGCCGTGTCGACAGAGTACTGCGACGAGAACGCCTGCACGCCGAGCGGAAGAGTGAACGTCGCGTTGTCGTTCAGGAGATACAGCGGCAGCAGGTAGCTGTTCCAGCTTCCGATGAAGGCGAGGATGCCGACGGTGATCACTCCGGGCACCGCGAGCGGGATCACCATCCGCCAGAAGAACCCGAGACGTCCGCATCCGTCGATGAACGCGGCCTCCTGGATCTCGTCGGGGATCGCGCGCAGGAACGGCACCAGGATGATGATCGTCGTCGGCAGCGCGAACGCGATCTGGGGCAGGAACACGCCCGGCAGCGAGTTGATGAGCCCGATGTCGCGCACCACGATGTACAGCGGCGTGATGGCGACGGTGATCGGGAACATCAGTCCCGCGGCGAACACCGCGTACAGCGCCCCGCGTCCGCGGAACCGGTACCTGGCGAGCACGTAGCTCGCCATGAGGCCGAGCACGACCACTCCCGCCGTGGTGGCGACCGCCACGATGGTCGAATTGAGCACGAGCGGCCAGAAGGAGCCCCCGGTGAGCACGTCGATGTAGTTGCTGAACACCCACGGCTTCGGCCATCCCGCCGGATCGACGGTGATCTGCGAGTTCGAGCGGAAGCCGCCGATGATGATGTACAGAACCGGCCCCAGCATCAGCGCGATCACGATGAGCGCGACGAAGTACACGGCTGGTGTCGCCGCGCGGAATCGAGAGCGCCGAGGCTGCGGCAGCTCGATCGTGTCAAGAGCCGCGGTCATCGGGCAGTCCTTTCGGTGAGCGCGCCGGCCGTGTCGCGACGCAGGACGAAGCGCTGGTACACGAGGGCGACGACGAGGGAGATGAGGAAGATCACGACCGCCACGGCGTTGCCGTAGCCGAAGTTGCCCGCGTTGCGGCCGTTGGCGACCATGTAGGTCGCCATGGTCGACGTGCCTGCCACGGGGGCGATGTACTGACCCCAGATGATGTACACGAGGTCGAAGAGCTGCAGCGCCCCGATGATCGACAGGAACGCCCAGATCCGCAGCGTCGGGCCCAGCAGCGGCACCGTGATGCGCCGCTGGATCTGCCAGTAGGTGGCGCCGTCGATCGCGGCCGCCTCGTACAGCTCGTCGGGGATGCCCTGGAGTCCGGCGAGGAACAGGATGACGGCGAACCCGACGTACTTCCAGGTGAGGATCGCGATCAGCGTCCAGATCGCGATGCTGGGGTCGGACAGCCACTCCCTCGCGAGACCGGAGAGCCCCAGGTCGTCGAGCAGACCGTTCAACGCGCCGTCGGTCGCGAGCATCAGGCTGAAGCCGGTGCCCACGACGACCTCGGCGATCACGTACGGCACGAAGATCAGGACGCGGATGAGCGACTGCCCGCGCATCTTCCGGTTGAGCAGGAGCGCCAGCAGCAGGGCGACCGGCCCCTGGATCACGAGGGACATCAGCACGATGAAGCCGTTGTGCGCCAGCGCCTCCTGGAACTGCGGATCCGTCAGGATCGTGACGTAGTTCTTGAGGCCGATGAAGTCGGTCGCCGGGCCGTAGCCGTGCCAGTTGAAGAAGCCGTAGTAGCCCGCCATGACGACGGGGAAGATGACGAAGCCGATGAAGAAGAGCAGCGCCGGCCCCACCAGCAGTGCCACCTCCAGACGACCGGACCAGCCGAGCCCTCGACGGCCGGGGCGCGGCGACGCCGGGGGCGGCGACATGTCGCCGCCCCCGGTCCGCTGCGCGAGATCCGTGCTCGGGCGATCGTCCGTCTTCGGTGTCTCGCGTATGGTCATGCGGAGTGCCTAGCCCTTCGCGCCGGCCTGGTTGGCGGACTGGATGAGCTGTGCCGGCGTGCTCTTGCCGGCGAGCATGTCGACGACGGCCACGTTGAGCGCGTTGCCCACGTTCTGCCCGAGGACGGTATCGAGCCACTGCGAGACGTACGGAGCCTTGTTGTAGGCCTCGAGGATCTGCTTGAGGTAGGGCTCGGTGACCTCCTTCTGCGCGACCGTGTTCACGGGCGGCGAGTTGTAGGCCTTGTAGTAGGCGACCTGCTGCGCGTTCGACCCGATGAAGTTCAGGAAGTCGACGCACTGCTTCGGGGCCTTGGCCGAGCACGAGTACCCGTCCACGCCGCCCATGATCGAGCCGGGCTCGCCCTTGCCGCCGGAGATCTCCGGGAAGGGGTACCACGCCAGGTCGGGCAGCGGCTTCTGGTCAGGCGTGAGCGACGCGATCACGCCGGGATCCCACGCGCCCATGAGCTCGCCCGCGGCCTTGTGGTTGGCGACGAGGCCTGCGGAGCTGCCCGCGCCCTGCTGAGCCGAGGTGGTGAGGAAGCCGTCGTTGAACGGCTTGGTCGCGGCGAAGTCGTTGACGTCCTTCGCGGCCTTCAGCCAGCACGGATCGTCGAAGTTCTTCGAGTCGCCGGTCTTCTCCATGACCGACGGCGAGCACTCGCGGAGCGCGAACCAGTAGAACCAGTGCGCGGCCGGCCATGCGTCCTTCGCGCCCAGAGCGAGGGGCGCGACACCCGAGGCCTTGAGCTTGGCGTTGGCCGCCTCGAACTCGTCGATGGTGGTCGGCGTCTGGGTGACGCCCGCCTTGTCGTAGAGGTCCTTGCTGTAGAAGATGCCGCCCGGCAGGACCGACAGGGGCATCGCCCACACCTTGTCCTGGTAGGTCTCGGCCTTGAAGGACCCGGCGGAGATGCCGCTCTTGGCCTCGCCGGTGACCTTGCCGGTGAGGTCCATGAGCTGGCCGGCCTGCACCATGGCGGCCATCTTGCCGCCGCCGCGCTGCAGGAAGATGTCCGGCGGGTCGCCCGCGTTGAGCGCGGTCTGGAGCTTGCCGTCCAGGTCCTCGTTCTGGATCGACTGCATCTTGATCGTGACGTTCGGGTTGGCCTTCTCGAACGCCGAGATGGCGTCCTTCCAGAACTGCTGACCCGGACCGGTCGTGGAGTTCTGCCAGAGCGTCATCGAGACCTTGCCGTCGCCGCCCTGACCCGAGCCGGCCGTGCTGCAGCCGGCGAGCGCCAGCGCACCGACGACGAGCGCGGCAGAACCCGCGAGGATCCTGTTGACTTTCATGTGATTACCGTTCTCTTCCTTGAGGAGCACCTCTGCTCCGGGGTGCGGTACAGCGCGATGGGAATCGCGCGAACTCGGTTCGGGGTCCGAGCGGGTAAAAGTCTGCGTCGGCAACAAATACTTGTCAAACGTTTTCGAAAACGATTTCCAACCGTTATGATTCGGGAGTCATGAAGCATCGCGCGACGATCAACGACGTGGCCGCCGCAGCCGGCGTGTCGGTGTCCACCGTGTCCAAGGCGGTGAACGGCCGATACGGCGTGTCCAGCCAGACGGTCGACCGGGTGCTCGCTGTCGTCGTCGAGCTCGGCTACGAGTCGAGCCTCATCGCCAGCAGCATGCGCTCGCGCACCACCGGGGTGATCGGGGTGCTCGTCGCGGACTTCGAACCGTTCAGTGCCGAGATCCTCAAGGGAGTCGGCCAGGCGCTGCGCCACTCGCGCCATGATCTGCTCGCCTACTCCGGCTCGCACGGCTCCGCGGACGGATGGGAGCGCCGCTCGCTCTCCCGGCTGAGCGGCACGCTCATCGACGGCGCCATCATGGTGACGCCGACGGTGGTGGATGCCGGCACCGAGGTGCCGGTCGTCGCAATCGATCCGCACACAGGTCCCGCCGATCTGCCGACGGTCGAGTCCGACAGCTTCGGGGGCGCGCTCCAGGCGACGCGTCATCTCATCGAGCTCGGCCACACCCGCATCGGGTTCATCGCGGGCCGCCCGGACCTGCGCTCGTCCATCGCACGGGATGCGGGCTACCGCCGCGCCCTCACGGAGGCCGGCCTGGCCGTCGACCCGACGCTCGTGGGCTCGGGCAGCTATCGCGCGGATGCCGTGCGCGAAGCCGCACTCGAGATGCTCGCCCGCGCCGACCGCCCGTCGGCGATCTTCGCGGCCAACGACATCACCGCCATCGAGATCATGAGGGTCGGCGCCGAGCTCGGGCTCGACGTTCCCGGGGACCTGTCGATCATCGGCTTCGACGACATCCCGGAGGGATCGAAGTCGACCCCCGCCCTTTCCACCGTCCGCCAGCCCATGCAGATGCTGGGCGCCGAGGCGGCGCGCCTGCTGCTCGCGCTCATGCAGGGCGAGACCCCCGACCCGATCCACCTCACGCTGCCGACGCGGCTGGTGCCGCGGGCGACCACCGCACCGCCGCGCACGAGCGCGGCCGGGATCCGCTGACAGCTAGGGCGTGGGCGCCGCGGTGGAGTCCCGCACGACGAGCTCGGGTGCCGCCGGCATCTCTTCGGTGTCGTCGCCCATCGCCGCCGCGACGCACCGGCGCGCCTCGCCGGTGATGTCGAGACGCACCGTGGTGAGCGCGGGTCGGTAGTACGCGGCATCCGGATTGTCGTCGAACCCGGTGATGCTGACGTCGGCCGGAACGCGCAGCCCGTGCTCCGCGAGCCCCGCGATGAGGCCGAGCGCCATCTGGTCGTTGGCCACCGCGATCGCCGTCGGGCCGTCCGGGGCGCGGACGGCCGCGGCGATCTCGCCCGCACGGGAGGCCGCATCCTTCGCCGACCAGTCGCCCGACCACTGCGGGCCGGCAGCGAGACCCGCGGCGGCGAGGCCGGCCTCGTGACCGGCGGCGCGGGCGCGCTCTTCGGTCCATTCCGCCGGACCGCCGAGCCGCGCGATGCGCGTGTGCCCGAGGGAGGCGAGGTGGGCCACCGCGAGCGCGGCGCCTTCGGACTGGCGCGCCGCGCCCGGTCCGTCGTGCATCGCCACGAGCGGGACACCGAGGCTGCGCGTCGCGAGCGCCTCGAGCGTGCGCGCATGCGGAGCGACGACGACGACCCCGTCGACGCCCTGACCGAGCACGTGCGCGAGAGCGTCGTCGACGGCGGCCGCGTCATCCGCCTGCGCATAGGCGGTGGCCACCCACCTCCCCCGCTCCCGGGCCGCGAGCGCGAGGGCGGCGATGGCGAAGGCGGGTCCGAACAGCGTCGAGTCGGAGGCGATCACCCCGAGGGTCCGCGTGCTGTTGGTGCCCAGTGTGCGCGCCGCGTTGTTCACGCGATATCCGAGCTCCGCCATCGCGAGCTCGACCTTGCGGCGGGTGTCGTCGCGGATGTGCGGGTGGTCGTTGATGACCCGCGACACCGTCTGCGTGGACACGCCCGCGGCCTGCGCGACGTCCCGCACCCCCACGCGGCCCGAGTGCTGCCGTGGCTTCGTCATGCGTCCTCCGCTGAACACGGTAGCGCCCGTGACGGAGACGCCCGTCGAAGGCTCGGTCACCACCACCATGAGCGGCCGCGCAGCAGGTCGCCGAAGTCCTCGGGCGAGCCGCGCCAGGGCTGCCGCGAGCCGAGGTAGCTGTCGACGACGGCCCGGCCCAGTTCATCGAGCTCGGGCGCCACGACCTGACCGTGCGCACGTTGGGCGAGGGCATCCATGAACCGCGCGAGACCGGGGTCGTCGCCGAGCCGGAAGAACGTCGTCTGCGTTCCCAGCCGCTGCACGTTGTCGAGCTCGTGCACCGTGATGGCGACTGTGCGGGGATCCGGCGGGTACGCGAACGCCACACGGCCGTCCGACTCGAGGTGCGCCGTCGGCTCGCCGTCGGTGACGACGAGCAGCACGGGCTGGGCGGCGGGATTGCGCCGGAAGTGCCGCTGGGCCAGCAGCAGCGCATGGTGGAGGTTCGTGCCCTTGTCCCACACGGCATCCCTCGCCGTCAGCTGCTCGATGTCCATCACTTCGGCGTAGCGGGAGAACGCGATGAGCTGCAGCTTGTCGCCGCGGAAGCGGCTCGAGATGAGGTGGTGCAACGCGAGCGCCGTGCGCTTCATGGGCACCCAGCGGCCGTCCATCGCCATCGAGAACGACGTGTCGACGAGCAGGGCGACGGCGGCCGTCGTGCGCTGCTCGGTCTCCACGACCTCGACGTCGCGCGTGTCCAGGTGCACCCCGGCGGATGCGTCTCCCCCGTCGGCGACCGTGCGCAGCACGGCGTTCGACACCGTGCGCGGGATGTCCCACGGCTCGGTGTCGCCGAAGGCCCATTCCCGCGTCGCGCCGGTGCGATCGCCCGCCGCTCCCGCCTGACGCGTCTCGCGCTGGCCGGCGCGCCCCGACTGGTGCGTCGCGATGTCGCGCAGCAGGGCGCGGCCGAGCTGGCGCATCGCGCGCGGGGTGAGCCGGAGCGCGCCGTCCGAGGCCCGCTGCAGCATCCCGGTGTCCTTCAGCTCCTGCTCGAGGTCGCGCAGGGCGCGGGCGCTGACAGCCGCATCCTCGCCGACGAGCCGCGCGAGCGCATCGAGGTCGATGTCGTCCATGCGCGCGCCGGGAGAGAACTGGCTCAGCTGGTCGCTCAGCGAGTCGAGGTCGGAGAGGTCCTGCATGACGCCGGTCGCCTCGCCGAGACCGGTCGGCTCATCGCCGGAGAAGGATGCCGAGCCCGTCCAGTCCTCGCCGGGCCGCAGCGAGCGCAGGTTGTCGTCCAGCCGCGAGAGCCCCTGCATGAGCTCCGGGGAGCCGAAGGCCTGAGCCGCGAGGTTCATGAGCTCCGCGCGCTGCTCGGGCGTCATCGAGTTCAGCATCCGCTGCGCGGCCGCTGAACGCTCTGCGAGGGTGTCCAGCAGCTCGTCGAGGTTCTGCGGATTCTCCGGGAACTGGTCCCCGTGCCGGCGCATGAACTCGTCGAAGTCCTCCTGCGTGTCCTCCCCCAGGCGGCGCTTCTCGAGCAGGTCGTTCAGGTCGTTCAGCATGTCGCGAACGGCCTGGCGGTCCTCATCCGTCGCGTTCTCGAGGGCATTCTTCATGCCTGCGAACCGCTGGTCCAGCAGCTCGCGGCCGAGCAGCTCCTTGATGCGCTCGTAGTCGGCACGCGCCGACGGGCTCTGCCACTCGTAGTCGGCGAGGTCGTTGACGGCGGCGGCCGTGCTCGGCGGAAGGTTCTCCATGCGCATCTCGGCGAACGCGCGGGCGTCCTCGTCCATCGCGACGTCGGTCGCGAGGCGCTTGCGCTCCTCGAGCACCGCGTGGTCGAGGAGCTTGCGGATCTCCTCCAGCGTGCCGTCGAGGCGGTGTCGCCGCAGCAGCTCCGAGCGCCGCTCGCGCACCCGCCGGGCGAGGTCGTCGAGTCCCTCGCGATCGCGGTCGCCGCGGCGGAGGTACTCGCGCATCGCGCGCTCCGCCGAGGTTCCCGACATCACCTCGGCGCCGATCGCCTCGAGCGCGGCCTGCACCGGAACGGGCGGCTCGAGCGGATCGCCGCCCGAGTATCTGCCGTAGCGCGAGGTGTGCTGCGGCACACGGTGGAAGCCGCGCACCATCAGACGGCCCTCCCGCGGCCGCGGACGGCGACCGGCATCCCGTCATCCATAGACCGTCTCCCCCGCTGCGCTGTCCTTGCCGATCCGGCGGTCGAGGTACAGGGCCTCGAGCAGCAGCTCGAGAGCGCCCGCACGCTCGCCCGGCGTGCCGGCATCGAGCCGCTCGGCGACCTTGTCGTACAGGTCTGACTCGCCGAGCACCGGCATCGCCTCGAGCACATCGGCCGCGGGCACCTGCTCGCCCGTCATCACCGTGGCGCCGTCGCGGACGGCCTCGACGAGGATCCGCGTGTCGAGCCCCGCCAGGTGCGCCCGCGCCGTCTCCGCGACGGCGGTCCGCAGGAGGTGCTCCAGGATGGCGCGCTCACGCCCCTCCTCGCCGGTCTCGAACTCGATCTTGCCGCCGAGCACGTCGACGGCGGTCTCGAGGTCGACCGGACGGGCGACCGCGACCTGCTCGTGCTGTCGTGTCGCGCGGTGCAGGGCGGCTGCGGCGATCGTCTCGGCGCCGGCGATCGCGAAGCGGGCCGAGACTCCCGCGCGCTGGTCGACGGCATCCGATTCGCGGAGGTTGCGCGTGAAGCGCGCCAGGATCTCGAGCAGGTGATCCGGCACCTGGGCCACGAGGTCGGCCTCCTGGCGGATGACGGCGATCTCCTCGTCGATCGTCTGGGGGTAGTGGGTGCGGATCTCGGCACCGAACCGGTCCTGCAGCGGCGTGATGATGCGACCGCGGTTCGTGTAGTCCTCCGGGTTCGCCGTGGCGACGATGAGGACGTCGAGGTCCAGCCGCAGGATGTAGCCCCGGATCTGGATGTCCCGCTCCTCCATGACGTTCAGGAGCGACACCTGGATGCGCTCGGCCAGGTCGGGCAGTTCGTTGATCGCGACGATGCCACGGTGGCTGCGCGGCACGAGCCCGTAGTGGATCGTCTCGGGATCGCCGAGCGACCGACCCTCCGCGACCCGGATCGGGTCGACATCGCCGATGAGGTCGGCGACCGAGGTGTCCGGCGTCGCCAGCTTCTCGGCGTACCGCTCGGTGCGGTGGCGCCACGCGACCGGCAGGTCGTCGCCGAGCTCGGCGGCGCGGCGCAGCGACGCGGGGGTGATCGGGTGGAAGGGATGCTCGCCGAGCTCGGAGCCCTCGATGACCGGCGACCAGTCGTCGAGGAGGCCGACGAGACTGCGCAGCAGGCGGGTCTTGCCCTGCCCGCGCTCACCGAGCAGGACGATGTCGTGGCCGGCCAGCAGAGCGCGCTCGAGCTGCGGGATGACGGTCGTGTCGAAGCCGTGGATGCCGGGCCACGGGTCGCTTCCCTCCGCGAGCGCGGCGAGGAGGTTCTCGCGGAGTTCGACGCGCAGGGGACGATGCGTGTGCCCCGACGCACGCAACTGTCCGGTCGTGGTGATCGCGGGAGGCGGCGTTGTCATGTCCAGAGAGTAGGTCTCCCGGACCCACCCGAGGGCCGATTTCAGCAGATCTTCATGAGCTCGGCGGGCAGTCGGCGCCCCACAGCTCCTCGTACCCGAGGCCGGGGGCCGTCGGAGCGGAGACGCGTCCGAACGCATCGACCTCGGGTCCGCGGGTCACCGGGTTGGACGTGACGAGGCTCTCGAAGTAGGTCGTGTTGGGGATGGACATGCACAGGTGGATGTTGGGCTGGCCCATGCCGTGCACCTCGGCCCTCAGGTGGAACGAATCGGCGAGATGGGCGATCCGCAGCGACCCGGTGATGCCGCCGCGCAGCACGGAGCCCGTCCGGACGGCGGACGCGCATCCGGACGCGATGAAGTCCGCCGTGTTCATGTGGGCGCCCGCGCTCACCTCCGCGACGAGGAGCGGCACGTCCACGCGCTCGGCCAGCTGCGTGTACGCCGTCACGCTGAATTCGCGCATGGGCTCCTCGTACCAGAGGTAGGAGGCGTCGCTCAGCGCGCGGCCGACATGGATGGCGTCCATCAGGTCGAATCCCGCTGATCCGTCGTACATGAGGGGGACGTCGTCGCCGACGTGCTCCCGCAGCGCGGTGATGAGCCGTACGTCCTCGCGAGCATCGCCCCACGCGTGCAGCTTGATCGCGCTGTAGCCGAGATCCAGGCACTGATCCGCGACGTCGAGGTACTCCTCGATGCTCGAGTACGTCACCGTCGAGGCGTACGCCGGGATCGAATCGCGGAACGATCCGATCAGCCGATGGACCGGCTCTCCGGCAGCCTTGCCGGCGATGTCCCACAGGGCGTCGTCGACGAGCCCGTGCACGTATGCGGGGAAGTACTCGATCCTGTCCAGCTCCCACATCCGGTGCCACAGCCACTCCCGTCGCAGCGGGTCCTGGCCGGTCAGTTCGTCGCGGAGGCGACGGTCCACGAGGTCGGTGAGGATGAGTCCCCGCGGGCACGGCGCATAGCCGCGGATCCCCTCATCGGTGGTGAGCACGAGCCAGCCCATGGTGCGGGCGGGATCCGACCCGGGCAGGCCGCGCCGCCACGCGAAGGCGGGCTGGGTGGCCGGCTCGTCGGAGAGGAGGACGTCGACGGAGACGATCTTCATGGAACTGATTCCTTCACGCTGGTGCCCACGGATCGGGAACGGCGGGGATGCGGAGCGCGCGACGCTCCGCAGTCCTCGTCATCCTTCGGAGAGCGCCGGTTCCGCGCGAGCGAGCACCGGCGTCGTGGACCCGGGCTGCCCGAGGTCGAAGTACTCGACCACGCCGGCAGTCAGCGGCGGCACCGTCCGTCCTCCCTGGTCGGAGCGCATCGAATCAGTCGCGAGCACACCTGTCGCGATCGCCTGACGGGCGGCGATCGGAGACGTCTCGGTCGTTCCTCCGTGTCGGACGAATCGGAGGAACTCGCCGATCAGCTTGGGGTCGGCTCCTCCGTGCGAGCCGACTTCGTTCGGGACGCGGACGACCTCGTCCGGCGCGGCGTAGCCCCCGCGCCGGGTGGTCCACACGTTGATGACGGCATCGACGGTGTCGCCCACGTTCTCCAGACGCCCTCTCGTCCCGATGACGGTGTAGTTGCGCCAGTAGTCGGGCGAGTAGTGGCACTGCTGGTAGGTCGCGAGCACACCGTTGTCCAGTTGCATCGTGACCAGAGAGAGGTCTTCGACGTCGACCCGCGGGTTGATGCCGGTCATCGTGCTGGGCGGCCAGTTCGACTCGCTGATCCAGTCGGTCATCATCTCACCGTCCGGCGTTCCGCGTTCGCCGTGGTCGCCGTAGACGGTGAGTCCCCCCATCCCGGCGACGCGTTCGGTGTACCCGTCCGCGAGCCAGTGGATGATGTCGATGTCGTGGGCGCCCTTCTGCAGCAGCAGGCTGGTGGAATGACGGCGCTCGGCGTGCCAGTCCTTGAAGTAGTAGTCGCCCCCATTGCCGACGAAGTGGCGCACCCAGATCGACTTCACCTCCCCGATCCGTCCGGATCGGATGATGTCGCGCATCGCGCGGGTGAAGGCCATGTGTCGCATGTTGTGCCCGACGTACAGCCGGGATCCCGTTCGCCGGGCCGTCTCCAGCATCGCGTCGGCATCCTCGATGCAGATCGCCATCGGCTTCTCGCAGAACACCGCCAATCCGGCCTCGAGGCAGGCGATGGTGATCGCGGCGTGCGTGTCGTCGGGTGCGAGGACGAAGACGGCGGCGATGCCGGAGCCGATCAGGTCGTCGAGGGAGTCGGTCACGAATGCGTCGGGGAATTGCGCACGAGCGCGGTCACGGGCGGTGGGAGACGGGTCGCAGATCGCACGGATCTCGACATCCGGGGTCTGTGCGAGCTCCTCGGCCATGAGGGCTCTGATCCCGAACCCGACGATTCCGACAGGGGTGGTCATGTGATGTGGGTCCTTTTCGAGGAATGGAGGGCTAACCCTTGACGCCGGAGAAGGCGATGCCCTTGATGAATTGGCGTTGCAGGACGAGGAAGACGACGATCATCGGCAGAGACGCGAGCAGGGCTCCGGCCATGAGAAGGGGGTCGTCCTTGAGGCGCAGGTCGGTCAGCAGCGTCAGTCCGACGCTGAGCGGCATGGAGTTCTCGTCGCTGGCGACGACGAGCGGCCACAGGAAGTCGTTCCACGACCAGAGGGAGGTCAGAACGATGAGGGCGATGATGCCGGGCTTGGCCAGGGGAAGCATCACATGCCAGAAGATCTGCCACTCATTGGCGCCGTCGAGGCGGGCGGCTTCTTCCATGTCGATCGGAAGGGATTGGAAGAACTGCCGCAGCAGGAAGGTTCCGAAGACGCTGAACAGCCCGGGCAGGGCGATTCCGAAGATCGTGTTCAGCATTCCGAGGTGCTGGATGATCTCGTACTGCGGAAGGATGAACAGCTGCCCGGGCACCATCAGGATGGCGAGGAATCCGATGAAGAGGATGTTCTTGCCCGGGAAGGTGAATCGGGCGAAGCCGTAGCCGGCCATCGTGCACAGCGCGACCTGTCCGATCGTTCGGATCACGGTCAGCAGGACCGAGTTGCCGAGGAGGTGCCAGAACGGGATGGTGTTGAGCACCTTGTCGTATGCCCGCGTCGTCGGCGGCAGCGGCAGCACCTGGGGCGGGACGGATGCCGCGACCGAGAGCGTCTTGAACGAGGTCAGGATCTCCCAGATGAACGGGAAGATCATCAGGACGGCGCCCGCGATGAGCAGCGTGTAGACGAGCCACAGACGACGCGATTGACGCTTCCGACCGCTCGATCGCGCGAGCGTGATGCTCATCGTCTCACTCATAGTGCACCCACTTCTTCTGCAGCCCGAACTGGATGGCGCTCAGGATCAGGATGATGACGAGCAGGACACACGCGATGGCGGCGGCATAGCCCTGATCGTGAGTCATGAAGCCCTTCTCGAAGAAGAGCGAGACCATGCTCCTCGAGGCCGGATAGGCCGGGTTGGTCGCCGGATCGATCATGAGGTAGATCAGGTCGAAGACCTGCATCGACGCGATGACGCTCAGAACGCACAACAGGAACGTCGTCGGAGAGATCAGCGGCACGGTGATGGAGAGGAACCTCCGTACCGGCCCGGCGCCATCGAGCTCCGCGGCCTCGTACAAGGACTCGGGCACGCCTTGGAGGCCGGCGATGAAGATGATGATCTGCGTGCCCAGCCCCATCCAGATTCCGACGAGAGCGACGACGACGACGTTCACCACGGGCGTCGACAGCCAGGCGACTCCGGGCAGACCGATCCCGCGAAGCACGGTGTTGATGATCCCGTTGTCGACGTTGAGGAGGAGGCGCCACACCAGCGACACGGCGACCGGCATCGTCACGACGGGCAGGAAGTAGATCACGCGGAACGTGCCGCGGAATCGGAGACCGGCCGTGTTCAGCAGCGCCGCGATCACCAGTGCGATCGGGATGCCGAGCAGGGCGATCCCCGCATAGAGCAGCGTGTTCAGCAACGCGCCACCCAGTTCGGGCTGGGTGAAGACGGTCACGAAGTTGTCGAGCCCCACCCAGCTGCTTCCGCCGAACGCGCCCACCTTCTCGAAGGCCATCTCGATTCCGCGAACGATCGGCCAGAAATAGAACGCTGCCAGCCCGACGAAGGCCGGCCCGATGAACAGCAGCGCCCACCAGTTGGACTTGCGGTTGCGTCTCCGCCGCGTGGGCGCACCGGGAATGGTGCGCCCACGCGTGGTGGAGATCTCTTGTTCGAGGACGGTCACCGACTACTCCTTGGCGAGCGCGTCGTTCATCTGCTTCGCGAGGTCCTGCAGCCCCTGCTCCGGGGTGGTCTTCCCCGAGTAGATGTTGTTGATCTGCGTGGCCTCGAAGGCGTTCCACACCGCCGTGTTCTTGGAGATCGGGTAGGGAGCAGCCACCTTCGCCTCGTCCAGGAAGATCTGTGCGTCCAGGTCGGGCAGCGCCTTCACCCAGTCCTGCTGGGTGCCGTTGTACGCGGGGATGACGGTGCCGGTCGTGGCCTGGATCTCCGCGGACTGCTTGCCGCTCAGGAACGCGGCGAGCTTCTCGGCCCAGCCGACGTTCTTGGACTTCGCATTGGCGACGTTCGCGAGACCGTGGATGACAGAGACGTTGCTGTCCGGACCGGCCGGCAGAGGTGCCACGCCCACGTGACCCTTCAGACCGTCCGCCTTGCTGTACGTGCCCGCGGCCCAGGAACCGTCCCAGAACATGCCCATCTTGCCCGAGCTGAACGTGTCGCCCGGCCAGGTGTCCGTGATCTGCTGCAGGCTCGGCGAGGAGCCGTTCTTGATCAGGTCGTTCCAGAAGTTGATCCCCTGCAGCGCCTCGGGCGAGTCGTAGCCGGACGTCTTGCCGTCGCTGCTGATGATGTGGCCGCCGGCCTGCAGGATCGTGTTGTAGAACGTCATCTGGCCGTACGGGGCGGATGCGGTGCCCCACACGCCCTTGGCCGGATCGGACAGCTTCTTCGCGTCGGCCTGGAACTCCTCCCACGTCCATCCCGCCTTGGGGTAGGCGAGGCCGGCGGCATCGAACAGCGCCTTGTTGTAATAGACACCGATGGTGTCGTAGTCCTTCGGAGCCCCATACAGCTTGCCGTTGTAGGTGTACAGGTCGACGAGGGACTTCGGGTAGTTGCCCTTGTCTCGGCCCACGGCGTCATCCAGGGGGGCGAGCTGGTTGTTCGAGGCGTACAGCTGGAAGTTCGGACCGTTCAGCCAGAACACGTCCGGGCCCGCGCCCGCGGTCAGCTGCGTCTGCAGTTTCGTCCAATAGTCCTTCGCGGGAACGACCACGATGTCGACCTTGACGTTCGGGTTCGACTTGGTGAACTCATCCGCGGCCTTCTTCAGAGCGGGCTGCTGATTCTGGTCCCAGATCGCGTAGTTCAGCGTCACGGGACCCTTCGACAAGCCGCCGTCGGCGGCGCTCGACGATGCCGAGCAGGCGCTGAGGGCGACCGCGGCGGCGGCGGCGACGCTTGTCGCGACCACGAATCGGTGAGGCATCTTCGCCACGATTCTCCTACTTTCTGTGCTGTGGAACTTTGGTTGCTGAAACGTTTAGTCTCTGGAGAGTACGACCTGTGCTTAAACGTTTCGGACTGCCATGATCTTGCATGTCGCAGACATCGGATGTCAAGGGTTCGGGACAAGTTGCATGAAGAACGCGACGAGGGCGCTCCCCTGTCGGATCAGCGCGCCGGCCGTGCAGTGCGATCAGCTGCCCACCGTCGACTGACGCGCGAACAGTTCCAGCTGCAGGTCGAGCAATCGGCCGGGCGGAGTATCCGGGCGATCTGCCCGCTCGAACAGGAACTCGGCGATCTGGCGTCCGAGCTCCGGCGACCCGACCGAGCTCAACCCGACCGCGGCGGACTGCGCGGCATCGCCGATGCCGATCACCGCGACGTCTTCGGGAACCCGGAGCCCGCGCTCTCGCGCGACCTGCATGGTCGCGTACCCGGCGAAGTCGGCCGACGCGAAGACAGCGGTAGGGCGGTCGGGCCTGCCGAGGAGCTCGTGTGCCGCTCGGTAGGGATCCACGAGATTCCGCTCGTAAGGCTGGATGTACCCGTCCGGCACGGGGATGCCCGCATCCGCCATCATCGCCCGATACGCGTTCAAGCGCTGGTCCTGCTCGCCGCCGTACTGCGAGGCGAGGAAGCCGATCGCCCGATGCCGCTCGAGCAGGTGCGTCATCGCGATCTCGCTCGCGCGCCGGTCGTCGAAGCGCACGACGTCGAACCCGCGGGGCTCGAGAGTGGACGAGTAGATCGCCACCTTGCCCGCCACCGCCCCGAGCTGCTCGACGCACTCCTCGGGGGTGGAGCCGACCGCTGCGGCGACGAACGCCGCGTCGAATTCGACGCGCTTCAGCGCCGCGGAGTAGTCCGTGTCGACCGCGATCAGCGCCGTGAGCCCGTGCTGGGGGGCCAGGGCGGTCACGGATTCCGCGATGCCCACGGTCCAGGGATCGCTCAGCATGTGCAGCACCAGCTGGAGAACGCCCGTGCGTCCGGTGCGGACCGATCTCGCCATCGAGTTCGGGCTGTACTCGAGCTCGCGGGCGGCCGCTTCGACGCGGGCCCTGGTCTCCGACGACACGCGCGCACCGCGGGCCCGCGAGCCGGTCAGCGCATAAGACGCGGTGGCCACCGAGACATCGGCGAGCGTCGCCACATCGCGGATGGTCACCCGCCGCACTGGATCCACGGTTCCTCCTCGGCCATCGGACGACGGCGCACGCAGGGCATATCCTAGGCGCCCCGCCGGACCCCGCTGCGGACGATCACGGCAACACCGGCGAGACAGACGATCATGCCGATGACCTCGGGCGGCCCGGGCCACGGCTCCTGACGCAGCGCGATGTTCTCGATGCGAACGACGATCGGGACCGCGAGCGAGAGTGTCGCGGCGAACACCGCGCCCTTCTCATGGATGAGGCGATGCTGCAGGAAGTAGACCGGAACGTAGATCGCGATTCCGAGCACGGCGAGCCACAGCCAGGCGGAGATGGGGAGCGAGAGGAGCCCAGGGAGCCGGCCGGACACGGCCTGCATCGCCAGCAGACCCGCCGTGCCGAACAGGAAGATCCCGAGCAGCAGATCATCGGGCACGTGCCCGCGCGAGATGTGGGCATAGTGCAGACCGTAGAGGGATGCCGCGCACAAAGCGATGATGCCGGCTCCGATGCCCATGACCACCACGACCGGCGAGACCTCCTTGTGATGGAACGAGCCGAGCGCGTACACCACGGCGCCGACGACCGTCAGCGCGACCGCCGCGATCGCCGCTGGTCGATGGCGGTGCGCCAAGAAGATGTGGCCGATCACGAGCGTGAGGGTCGGAACCATGGCAACGATCAGATTCGTGATCGACGCACCGACGAGGGCGATGGCGCTGAGGGATGCGGTGGAGTACGCGCTGACCCCGAGGATGCCGCTGACGAGCAGGACCCGTGGCCTCCGCACGAGTTGGCTGAGCGAGCGCGTGATCGTCGACCGACTGCGGAGCGCGATGAGGGCGAGGCCGATGCAGCTCAGCATCGACCTGCCCGTGGCCACGGCATCCGGTGGCTCGTGCTGGACGAGGTGGGCGGACACGACCCACGTCGCAGACAGGAGGAGGACCAGGCCCACCGACATGACCACGACGGCCCGGCCGGACGCAGATCGCGGATGCGTCGTGCTGTTCATGTCCCCGCGCCTCCCATTCGCCCCGCGCGAGCGGGACGTGGCGGCCGCATCTGGAAGGCCGCCGGTCGCGAGGGCGCGAGGTGCTTAATCGTTTAGATTACTGGCGGCCAGTCATGCAGAGACTGTCGAAGATGCGATCAGGGCACCGGGAGGAACCGCTCCGGCACGTTCTGGTACGCGATCGGCCGGAGGAAGCGATCGATCGCGTGGGTTCCGACACTGGTGTGCAGACTGCTCGTCGCGGCCGGGTAGGGCCCGCCGTGCTGCTGGCCCACCGCGACGGCGACGCCCGTGGGCCAGTCGTCCCACACGATGCGACCGACGCGGTCCTCCATCACGCCCAGCACCCGGCGGACGATCGCATCGTCCTCATCGTCCGCGTGGATCGTACCGGTGAGGGACCCCTCGACGGTGCCGAGCGCGTCGACGAGCTCGGCACCGTCGCGGTACCGGATCACGAGTGCCGCCGGGCCGAAGCACTCCACGATCGACGCGGGGTCGGCGAGCACCGACGCCGCGTCCGTCGCAAGGAGCAGCGCACGCGAAGCGCCTGCCTCGGACCTGCTCAGGATGCTCACCCCCGGGTGGTTCTCGAGCGCTGTGCTGGTGTCTTCGAATCCCGCGGTGATGCGCTCATTGAGCAGTTCGTGCAGGGACGCGTCGCGCACCGCCGAGAGCAGCGAATCGGGGACGGGCACCGACTCCGGCCAGAAGAGCAGTCCCGGCTTCGTGCAGTACTGTCCCGCGCCCAGGGTGAAGGAGGCGAAGAAGCCCGCGGCGATCTCGTCGCCCCGCGTGGCGGCTGCATGCGGGGCGACGACCGCCGGATTCACGCTGCCCAGCTCGCCGTAGAACGGGATCGGTGTGGGCCGGGCACACGCGATGTCGAACAGGGCTCGGCCGCCCTTCAGCGAGCCCGTGAAGGCCGCAGCGCCGACCCTCGGATCCTGGAGTGCACGGATTCCTGCCTGCGTGCCGGCGATGAGGGCCAGCGTGCCCGGCGGGCAGCCGTGCGCCTCCAGCACCGGTGCGACCACCTGCCAGGTCGCCACCGAGAGGCGCGGATGACCGGAGTGCGTCTTGACCACGACCGGGCAGCCCGCGGCCAGGGCGGACGCGGTGTCGGTGCCGGCGACGCTGAAGGCGAACGGGAAGTTGCTGGCCGCGAAGTTCAGGACCACCCCGATCGGCCGGTGGCTGCGGTACAGCTCGGGGCGCGGCGCGGGATCGGCCGCTGCATCCGCGGGGTCGTGATCCACGCGGAAGGCGGTGGATGCCGCCTGACCGTACAACTCGAGCTGGAACGCGGTGCGCTCGATCTCGCCCCGCAGCCGCCCCTCGGGCAGATGAGTCTCCTCACGCGCGATCGGGATCAGCGCTTCGGCTGCGTCGCGCAGAGCCGCCGCGGCGGCATCCAGAGCCCGGCGCCGGCCGTCGATGCCGAGAGCAGCCAGCGGACCGCGTGCCGCCGCCGCGGCGGCGAACACGGCGTCGAGCTCTGCATCGGTCGTCGCGGAGAGGGTCGCGGTCGGCGTCGGGGTGGTGGTGGTCATGTCGTGCTCCAAGGCGGGACGGGCTGAATCAGGGGTCGCGAGGGGATCGATCGCTCGTGGGTCGGGGTGCGGCTGTCTCAGGCGGGAGGCTGGCTGAGCTCCTTCAGAATCGAGGCCAGGCCGGGCTCCAGATCGGCGCGGCCGCGGAGCACGTCGGCGAGGGGGCGGTCGAGGTCCGCCCCGTAGAAGCTCTCGGCTGCCTGGATGTGCGCGAGCATCGCGGCGCGTGCGCCTTCTTCGTCCTGTGCGGCGATCCGGTCGCACAGGACGTCGTGCAGGTCGGCCCCGACGACGCGCGGGTCGCTGAGGCTTCGCGCCATCATCGCGTGGGCGAGCGTGCGGATGGAGGCGAACATGACCTGCAGCACGGGGTTCCCGGTCGCCTCGACGATCGCGGTGTGGAATTCGAGGTCGACATCCGCCGCCTCCGGAATCAGCGCGGTATCGAACCGGGCGACGAGCTCGTGCAGTCGGCGCAGGTCCGCCGTGCTCCTGTTGCGCGCCGCCAGTGCGGCGGCCGCCGGTTCCAGGACGGCTCGTGCCGCCATGAGGTCCTTGGCGGTGACCAGGCCCGAGCGGGCCAGCTGCTCAGCCGTGCCGGCTCCGAGAGCGGGCTGGAACTCGCGCACGAACGTGCCGCGACCACCCGCGGTCACGATGAGCTGCCGTTCCTGCAGGATCCGCAAGGCCTCACGGATCGCCGAGCGAGCGACCTCGAAGCGCTCCGCCAGTACGCGCTCCGAAGGGAGGCGTACGCCCGCCTGCCATCGGCCGGAGACGATCTCGTCCTCGAGTGCTGCGACGATCTGCGGCACTCCGCGGAAGCCGGGGCCGGGGCCGGGGATCTCGGATGTCAGGCGGTTGCTCATGCCACAGTCCTTCTTCGTCTTCCGCTGCCCGACCGGGATTGTGTCGGTGCGACCGGTCGGACCAACAGTATCTCCGGAGCGGGAGGGTTCTTCCAGGGCATCACGGGTGCTCAGTCCATCGGCCGGAGGCTCGCGCCGCCGTCCACCGTCAGCACCGACCCGGTCATGTACGACGCCATCCTGGAGCAGAGGAACAAGCAGGCATCCGCCACCGACTGTGTCGTCTGCAGCGCCCCCAGCGGGATGGCCGATCCGGCGCGTCGCCGGTAATCGTCGTTCGTCTGCCACTGGTGCAGCGCCATGCCGGCGCCGACGATGCCCGGGGCGATCGCGTTGGCGCGTATGCCATGCGGCGCGAGTTCCAGGGCGAACTGCCGCATCATCGCAGTGATCGCGGCCTTCGTGGCGATGTACGGGCCGATCTCGGGCCACGGATGCTCCGCCACCCAGGACGTCGTGAAGAGCAGGTGACCCGGCATCCCGCCGCTCGTCCATCGCCGAGCCGCCTGGCGGGCGGTCACGTACGCGCTCCTCAGATTCGACCGCACGAGCGCATCGAATCCGTCCAACGGGTAGTCGATGAGCGGATGGGTGCCCACCGCCCCGGCATGGCACATGACGATCGTCGGGAGGCGGCCTTCGTCCGTCAGCCGGTCGAGCACGCCGTCGATCGCTGCGGGGTCGGCCGCATCCACGCCGGTCGTCAGATCAACGGATTCGACGAGGGCGCCCCGCGCACGAAGGGTGTCGACGATCGTCTGCCCGAGTGCGCCGCCGCCGCCGGTGATGAGGATGCTCTCGCCGGAGAGATCCAGTGCCGCGTCCGTGTCCATCGTCTCCCCGAGCTCCAGTTGACAGGAATAGCCGTGCTCGACATACTAGCCCGAAAGTGGTCTGACCGGCAGTACCAGTCCTACCAGCCTGGTGCGCCCCGAGCTGAACAACGAGGTCCAGGACGATGTCCGCTCTTCTCGAAGTACGGGATGTTTCGAAGCGGTTCGGCGGTGTGCGCGCGCTCAGCGGCGTGTCGTTCAGCGTCGACGCCGGCGAGGTCGTCGGCCTGATGGGCGACAACGGTGCCGGCAAGAGCACGCTCATGAAGACGATCGCCGGCGCCCACGCCCCCGACGCAGGCGAGATCCTCGTCGACGGCGCGCCGGTCGCCTTCGCCTCCCCCCGGGATGCGACGGCGGCCGGGATCGCGGTGGTCTATCAGAACCTCGCGCTCGTCGATCAGCGGGACGTGGCCGCCAATGTCTTCCTCGGTCGAGAACTGACGCGCTTCGGCTTTCTCGATCGCGCCCGGATGCGAGCGGAGGCGCAGGCGGTCATCACGGAACTCGGGGTGAAGATCCGCTCCATGCGGCTTCCCGTCGGCGGCATGTCCGGCGGGCAGCGTCAGGGAGTGGCGATCGCGCGCGCTGTCCACCTCGGCGGCCGCCTGGTGCTCCTCGACGAGCCGACCGCTGCGCTCGGGCCGGAGCAGCAGCAGGCCGTCCTCGACCTCATCACTCGGCTCCGCGACCAGGGCACCGCCGTGATCCTCGTCAGTCACAACATCGATCACGTCATGGCGGTCGCCGATCGCATCGTCGTCATGCGGGAGGGACGTGTCGCCGGGGTGAAGGCGGTGGCCGACACCGCCGCGCTCGAGGTCATCCAACTGATCATGTCCACCTCTGCCGGAGCCCTCGCATGAGCACAACCGCTCCCACGACGACCGCCACCTCCGCTGTGGTGGTCCACCGCCAAGAGCAGTTCGACCAGTCGGCGTGGTACCGGCTGATCCGTCGCGACGAGGTGGGCATCTTCGCGGCGACGGTGGTCCTCATCCTGGCCGCGGCGATCTTCGCACCTCACTTCCTGGATGCCGACAACCTGCTGAGCATCGCGCAGCAGATCGCCATCATCGCGATCGTCGCCGCCGGCATGACCTACGTCATCGTGGTCGGCGAGATCGACCTGTCGGTCGGCTCCCAGTACGGCTTCCTCGCCGTCTTCTTCGCCTGGAGCATCCACGACTGGGGCATCCCTGCGGGCGCTGCGATTCCCGCCACCCTGATCCTCGGCCTCGGCACCGGTGCCCTCAACGGTGTGGTCACGACCATCTTCGGCATCCCGTCGTTCGTCGTCACGCTCGCCGCGCTCGCCGTCTACCGGGGCGCCGCGCTGCTGCTGTCCGAAGGCGTACCGATCATCGCGTCCAAGAACGAGGTGTTCCGAGCGATCACATCCGGCTACCTCTTCCCCGGCCTCAGCGCACAGACACTGTGGATGATCCTCCTCTTGCTCGTCCTGGGTGTCGTCCTCGCCTTCACCCGATTCGGATCCAACGTCTATTCGGTCGGCGGCAATCGATCGGCCGCCGCCGACGCCGGCATCGATGTGAACGTCACGAAGATCATCTGCTTCGCCCTCACCGGTTTCCTGTGTGCGGTCGCCGCCCTACTGCTCACCGGCTGGCTCGGAAGCGGCAACCCGCTGACTGGCACGGGATTCGAGCTCAGCGTGATCGCCGCCGTCGTCGTCGGCGGCGCCTCCCTCACGGGCGGCAAGGGCACCATCGTGGGCACGTTCCTCGGCGCAGTCGTCGCCGGCGTGCTCAACAACGCGCTGATCCTCGCGGGCATCAGCAACAACTGGCAGCAAGTGGCCACCGGGCTCCTCATCGTCGTTGCGGTGTTCATCAATCGCCTGGTGGCCAAGCGCACAGGCGCCGACTTGCGCACCTGACCCGACGGGTCCGCACCGTGCCCGACCGAGCCGGTGCGGCGTGCCGGAGGACCGATCCACGCTCAATCAGCAGTCCCACCCCAACGAAGGAGTCGACCAATGTCAGAGAACAGTCAAGAAAACGGACACATCAGCCGGCGCGGTCTCATCGTCGGCGGTGGCGCCGCAGCCGCCCTCGGCGGGGCCGCAATGCTCCTTGCCGCGTGTTCGCCCGAGAAGCCGGCCGCGGCAGCGGCCGCATCGGTCGGAACGGGCAGCGCCCAGGCGGGCAAGAAGGTCGTCTTCATCGTGCACGACAAGAACTCCTTCTTCGCTCCGGTGCAGGCGGGGTTCGAGGACTTCGGCAAGGCGATGGGGTGGAAGACGCAGTTCAACGGCCCCTCCCCGCAGGATGTGCAGCAGACCGTCGACATGCAGAAGAATGCACTGAACAGCAAGCCCGACGGCGTCATCTTCACCTGCATCGACCCGACGGCCTTCGACGCGAACATCCAGCAGGCGATCGACTCGAAGATCCCGGTGGTGCTCTCGAACGTCGCCACGGGCGCCGACAAGAAGTTCCGTATCGGTTTCGTCGGTCAGAGCTTCATCGTCGCGGGCATCGACGCAGGCATGCTCGCAGCCAAGTATGCGAAGCAGCACACGGGGCAGACGAGCGGCGTGATCATCGTCGGCAACTTCGCGCCGGGCAACAGCGCGCTCGACGACCGCGCCACAGGCATCAAGCAGGGGGTGGATCGGTTCAACCAGCAGAACGGCACGAGCTACACGACGGAGCTCCTCGTCACCTCCACCGACGAGACGAAGGCGGTCGGCGCGATCGACGCGCGCTACCGCAAGTCGCCTGTCGTCGGATGGGCGATGACCGCATTCGACCACCAGTTCGTCGCCACCTGGGCCAAGCAGAACAACCTGGTCGGCAAGTTCGCCGTCGGGGGCTTCGACGAGACGGCACCCGTGCTGCAGGGCATCAAAGACGGAGGTATCGACTTCACGCTCGGGCAGAACCCCTACGCGCAGGGGTGGCTGGCCGCCGCGATGATCGCGGAGCAGATCGGCGCCGGATACCCCGGCAGCAGCGTCGACACCGGCGCGGAGATCGTGGACAAGTCGAACATCGCCGAGATCATGGTCCGCGAGGCGAAGTACGCCTGATGCGCATCACTTCCCTCGAGACCCTTCGACCGGCGCTGCAGCCGAACCTCGTCTTCGTGCTCCTGCATGCCGACGACGGAACGGTCGGCCTCGGTGAGGCGTTCTTCGGCGCGCGAGCGGTGGAGGCCTACCTGCACGAGACCGCAGCGAGGATTCTGTTCGATCTGGACGATGTCACCCCCGCGTCCGCGGCGCTGGCTCTGCGCCCTTACAACGGCTTCGCCTCGGGCGGCGTCGAGCAGCGGGGGAACGGGGCGGTGGACCTCGCCATCTGGGACGCCGTCGGCCAGCGGTCGGGGCTCTCGGTCGCACGTCTGCTGGGTGGTGCGGTGCGCACCACCCTCGAGACGTACAACACCTGTGCGGGTGCGGACTATGTGCGCACGTCCACCCAGCAGAACTCGGCGAACTGGGGCACCGATCATTCCGCCTCGCCGTGGGAGGATCTGGACGCGTTCCTGACCAGACCGGAGCAGTTGGCCACGGAGCTGCGGGCCGAAGGCATCACGGGGATGAAGATCTGGCCGTTCGATCGGGCGGCGGAGCGGACCGCAGGCACATCCATCTCATCGAGGGAGATGGATGCCGCGCTCGGCATCGTCGCGGCCGCCCGCGCCGGAGGCGGTCCTGATATGCGGATCATGATCGAGCTCCACGGCCTCTGGCAGCTTCCTGCGGCCACCGAGATCCTTCACCAGCTCTCGGAGTTCCAGCCGTTCTGGGTCGAGGATCCGATCCGCTCCGACGCCGTGGACGCATACGCCCAGCTTCGCCGCCGCACGGAGGTGCCGATCGCGGGGGGCGAGACGGCGGTCGGACGACGCGGGTTCGCACCGCTCCTGGGAGCGGGCGTTCTCGACTACGCCACCGTGGATGTGCAGTGGACCGGAGGACTGGTGGAGGCGAGGCAGGTCGCCTCTCTCGCCGATGCGCACGGGGTGCCGATCGCACCGCACGACTGCACCGGCCCCGCGACCCTCGCTGCCGCCATCCATCTGACGGCGAGCCAGCCGAACGGCGTGATCCAGGAGACGGTGCGCGCCTTCCTCCGCACCTGGTACCGCGATCTGGTGACCGGCCTGCCGGAGGTCGAGGATGGGCACGTGACGGTGCCGGATGATCCCGGACACGGCGTGAAACTCAGGCCGGAGGTACTCGCGGCAGCCGCCGACGGCACCGACGCTTCCGTCTGCCGTCGCGTGAGCACGCCGTGAGCGAGCCCGTCGGCGCTGCGATGCGCGCGCTCCGCTGGCACGCGCGTGGTGACCTGCGTGTGGAGACCGTGCCCACTCCTCGTCCCCGCGCCGGCGAGGCGCTCATCCGCGTGGAGAGGGTCGGATTGTGCGGAACGGATGTCGAGGAGTACCGCACCGGTCCGCACGACATCCCCGTGGACGCACCTCACCCCGTCTCCGGCGCGATGGCGCCGATGATCCCCGGCCATGAGGTGGTGGGCGTCGTCGTCGCATGCGCGGACCGCCCCGACCTGGTCGGCCGCCGGGTCATCCCCGACGTCGTGGACGGATGCGGCGACTGCTGGTGGTGCCGCCATCACGAGGAAGGGCTCTGCCCGCGCCTGGTCGTCAGAGGCCAGACCGGCGATGGGGGCCTCGCCGAGTTCATGCTGTGCCGAAGCCGCACGATGGTGCCGGTGCCGCCCGATGTGCCCGGCGATGTCGCGGCGTTCGCCGAGCCTGTCGCCGTCGCCACGCGGGCCGTGGCGAAAGCCGGCGATCTTCGGGGTCGTGTCGCGGCTGTGGTCGGCACCGGTGTGGTGGGGAATCTCATCGCACAGGTGTGCATCAGCGAGGGCGCGACCGTGGTCGCGATCGACCCGGCGGCACATCGGCGAGCGCTTGCCGCCGAGGTGGGAGCCGTCGCCGCGTCGCCGGACGACGGCCCCGCCGAGGTGGGACGCGTCAGCGGAGGACGCGGCGCGGATGTCGTGTTCGAATGCGCCGGTCGGCCGGACTCGTTCGATGCCGGCTTCCGCCTGGCGCGCCGCGGAGGATCGATCATCCTCGTCGGCATCAACGACTCCGGCCCCGCCTTCCCCTGGCGTCAGGCCGTCCTGCACGAGCTGCGGATACTCGGCACGGCCGCCCATATGTGGGACACCGACGTGACGGCGGCCGTTCACGCCCTTGCCGACGGCACGGTGCAGGTCGGGGCACTGCTCAGCAAGACGATCGCGTTGGAGGAGGTTCCCGCCATGCTCCACACGCTCAGCGAGCCGAACACGCTCGCCAAGGTGCTCGTGGACCCCGGCGCGACATCCGCCCTACGTTCGGAAGACAAGGAGGGCAGGTGATGGAGATCACGATCCTGTACGACGCGCACGCGGAGGTGGGTGAAGGTCCCGCCTTCGACGCGCGAACCGGCGAGCTCCGGTGGGTGGACATCCTCCGCGGCCAGGGATGGCGGGCCGCCGCCATCGCGGCCGCCGACGGGACCCTCGCCGCGCACGGGGCCTGGCAGGAGGAGCTGCGCGTCGATACGCACATCGGGGCCGTGCTTCCAACACGCGACCCCGGCGAGCTCCTGCTCGTCATCCGTGACGGCTTCGTGCGCCACGACCGCGCCACGGGACACCGCATCCCACTCGCGGCGCCGCTGCGCGATCGGCCGCTGGTGCGCTTCAACGACGCCAAGGTGTCGCCTGACGGCCGCGCTTTCGCCACGACCATGCCCTACGAGGCAGGGACGGATGCGGGCGAGCTGTATCGGCTCGACCCGGATGGCGCCACCCCGATTCTCGGGGACCTCGGACTCGGCAACGGCCTGGGCTGGTCGCCGGACGGCCGCACGATGTACGTCGTCGACTCGACCGCGCACACCGTGTACCGGGCGGACTACGACCCGACCACCGGAGCAGTGGGCGAGGCATCGCCGTTCCTCCGGCTCCGCCTGGCTCCCGATGCCATCCCCGACGGCATGTGCGTGGATGACGAGGGCGGGCTCTGGCTCGCGATCATGGGTGGCGGACGCCTCGAGCGCTATCTCCCAGACGGCACCCCCGACCGCCAGGTGCTCCTGCCGGTGCGCAGCCCCACGAGCGTGTGCTTCGCCGGCGCCGGGCTCGACACGCTCATCGTCACCTCCTTGAGCTACCGGTACAGCGCGGCCGACCACGCCGCAGACCCCCATGCCGGCGCCGTCCTCGCCATCACCGGCCTCGGTGTGACGGGCCCGGCCGCCACGCCGTGGGAACCGGCCACAGCCGGCCTGTGACGCGACGACTCTCCTCCCTCCCCGCATCCGATTGGACCTCCCTCATGACCCTCATCGACGGCTCGACGAGCCTGCGCCGCTGCTTCCCGCCGAACGGAGGAGCGCCGGCCGCCGGCGCCGTGACGACAGACGGCGACTGGCGTTCCCTCGGCTGCGATCTGGATGAGCTGCTGCGTCTCCGCCTCAGCGACATCCGTGCTGCAGTCGACGAGGCCCTCGCCCGCGACTTCGATCCCGACTGCGACCTCGAGGCCGCCGACGTCGAGGCCGCACAGGCCCTGCCCCCCGCGAGCGGGCAGATGGAGGTGTGGGCCGCCGGAGTCACGTACGAGAGATCACGCGACGCCCGCGAGGAGGAGAGTGAGGTGGCCGACGTCTACGCAAAGGTCTACGACGCCGCCCGACCCGAGCTCTTCTTCAAGTCGGTGCCATGGAAGGTCGTGACGGATGCGGCGCCTGTCGGCATCCGCGAGGACTCGGCCCTCAACGTCCCGGAGCCCGAGGTCGCCGTCCTGGTGAACGCGTTCGCCGAGATCGTCGGCTTCACGATCTGCAACGACGTGAGCTCCCGGAGCATCGAGGGCGAGAATCCGCTCTACCTGCCTCAGGCGAAGGTGTACTGGCACTCGTGCGCGATCGCGGCGTCCGTCCGGCCGGCC
Organism: Microbacterium rhizosphaerae; assembly: GCF_034120055.1. NCBI lineage: Bacteria > Bacillati > Actinomycetota > Actinomycetes > Micrococcales > Microbacteriaceae > Microbacterium > Microbacterium rhizosphaerae. The sequence goes on from NZ_CP139368.1 coordinate 3,626,977, forward strand.
TGGGAGGTGACCGCCCCGGATGCACTCGACATCACCGCGGAGATCCGGCGCGGGGGCGTGCCGGTGTGGGATGCGAGGGGCACCACCGCGAAGATGCGCCGCAGCTTCGACGACCTCGTCTCATACGCCTTCGCCGCCGATGACTTTCCGGACGGCATGGTGCTCTCGACGGGCACGATGCTCGTCCCCGAGATGGACGTGACGCTGCAGGAGGGCGACGAGGTCGCGATCACGATCGCCGAACTCGGAACACTCGTGAACCCTGTCGTCGTCAGGGGCTCGCGCATGACTCGAGCCGACGGTCAGGCATAGGACCGCTTCCCCGGCGCGCGGCCGGCGGGAGCGACGTCGACCGTCGGTATCCTTGGCGGCAAGCATCCCGGGAGAGGGCGTCATGGTCGAGAGCAGCGGTTCGCCGGAGATGGAGGCGACGCGACGATCCCCGGACATGAGGGACTTCCAGCCCCGTGCCCGACCTGTGGTGAAGCGTCAGCGGATCTCCGACTGGGTGTACGACGAGATCTGCGAGGCGATCCGGGACATGTCGCTCCCGCCCGGCACGCCGATCTCCGAGCCCAGTCTGGCGGCGCAGCTCAACGTGAGCCGCGCGCCCGTCCGCGAGGCTCTGACGCGGTTGGCCGACCAGCGGCTGGTGGTGGTGACGCCGCAGGTCGGCACGCGCGTCGCCCCCATCCTGATGGGCGATGTCGCCGAGGCATGCTTCGTCCGGTCGGCCCTCGAGGTCGGCGCCTTCGAGACCGCGGCGGCCCAGCCCGACCTCGACACCACAGAACTGCGTCGGATCTTCGAGGCAGGGGCTCGAGCGGCACGGGCGCACGACGCGGAGGCCTTCTTCGAGGCGGACGAGCAGCTGCATCAGAAGGTGTTCGAACTCGCGGGCTTCCCGCACGTGTGGGATGTGCTCCGCGGCGTGAAGCTGAACCTCGACCGCCTCCGACGTCTGCACCTGGCGGATGCACTCGACAACCCCGACATCACCGCAGAGCATCGGACGATCGTCGAGGCGCTCGAGAACAGCGACCTGCCCACAGGCATCGAAGCGATCCAGCGGCACGCGCATCGCATCCTCATCGATAGCGACGACGCCTTCCGCGCCCGGTCGCCGGAGTACTTCGAGGAGTAGACCGGCGACGCGGGCGATGGATGCGGCGAGACCCTACTCCTCTCCCGCCGCCGTGAGGAGCGCGACGGCCGTCGTCGCGAACCGGGGAATCGTGACCGTGAGATGCCGCCCATCCGTCACGGAGAGCGACTCGCGTCGCTCGCCGTTCAGCGTCGCGCGCGCGGCTCGCACGACCTCGTCGCGCATGGTGAGCGTGACCGGAATCGCGGTCTCCGCGAGAGACTGCAGCGCCACAAGGATCCCGCCGTCGGGCTCGCGTCGGATGAACAGCACGCGTACGCGGTCATCGTCGACGGTCAGGAGCGCGTCCGCGGTGCCGGCGGCCTCCGCCGGGTCGGCCGCCACCGCGAGCAGGGGTCGGACGAGGTCCGCAGCCAGCTGCGCACCCCGCGTCCCCGCCTCTTCTGCGCCCTGGGTCTCCGAGGCGGCGACGCGGTAACGGAAAACCATGTCGAGCGACTGCTCGGACGGGAAGTTCGTGTCCCACAGGTTGTTGTGGATCCAAGAGAAGACGGTGCTGGGCTCGCGGTTCTTGAGCGTGCCGGGAAACGGCGCGTACGGCAGGGCGATGTCGCCGAGCTGGACCAGCGGCGCATCCCGCGTGACGAGCGTGACCGCGCGCCGGTCACCCCACAGGCTCACCCAGTCCCGGACGGCGTGCATGTAGTCGGCGCCGCCCGGCACGTGCGGGACGTCCGTACCGGCGACGGAGCCCGAGACCTCGTAGCGCACGACCGGGTCCTGGATCGCGAACGGGAAGGCGAAGAAGCCGGATTCCTTGCTCGCGGTCGACGCCTTGACGACCCGGTTCTCGATGTCGACGGCGCCGGCGCCGACATCGAGCCGGATCGTGGTCACGATCGCCTCGACCCCCGTGCAGAAGGAGCGGAATCGGATCCAGCTCGACACGTCGTCGCGACCCGCATCCTCGAATGCCACGTGCGTCTGGGTCGCTCGATCCGCGAGCAGCACCAGATCGGGCCCGCTGTCGGCGACGAATCCCGACAGGTGATTGAAGTGCCCCTGGCTGGCCAGCCGATCGTGGACGTAGGCGTTGAAGCCGAACGCGGACCCCCAATCGACCAGTTCGTGCCCCGTGGCGAGGTCGCGGATCGAGGTGATCCAGCCCCGCCGCGGATCGACCTCGACGCGGATCAGCCCGTTGTCGAGTCGCCAGATCGGGTCCGCGGGCCGGCGAGGCATCAGCGTTCCCTCCGAGGTCACGACGCGACCGCGAGGATCGACGACCTCCACGTCCACCCGCAACGATCCGAGGGCCGGCACACCCTCAGCACGGAACCGGAGCAGTCTGCCGGCATCGCGGTGGACGGGATTGACCTGATCGTCCTCAGCGAAGGTGATGTCGCGCCCGGTGCGGCTGTCCACGAGTCGTATGCCCGCCCGCGTATGCACGAGGCTCTCGGGGAGGAAAGCGGAGACGAGACCGTCGCGTGCGGTGCCTTCGGTGTTGACGACCCAGATGGATGCGTCGCCCGCTCCGCCTCTCTGCTCCGCATAGGCGCGCAGGACCTCCTGGGTGAGCAGCCAGGACTCCTGCTGCGCGCCGATCGCCTTCTCGGCCTTCCAGTGCCACTGATCGACCCCGGTGTCGTAGGCGGAGTCGCCCGCCGTCCACGGATGCGCGGCGCCCCATGTGTGCTCGTCGAAGAGTTCGACGCTCTCCCAGGCCGCGTCGAGCCGGTCGTCGAACCCCGGGACGGCATCCGTGCCGAGCAGCGCATTGATCGTGGTCGCCTGGGACAGAGCGGCCTGGGCCTCGCGGTTCATCTGCAGGTGGCGTGCCGCGGAGCCGATTCCGTCCGCCCACCAGTCGTTCCAGTCCCCGACGAACGTCTCGATCTCGTCGCCATGCCGCGCGTCCATGAGCTCGAAGAACTCCTGGGAGGTCGACACGGCAAGCCGCGGATACTCCCAGCGCTCGTTCCAGTCGCGGACGATCTCGTTCAGGCGTCGGTTGGGCGGACAGTTGTCGCCGACGCGACCCATCACCCGCAGGTGGAGCTCGTTCCACCCATACGGGTCGCGGTCGAAATCCCGGTCGCCCATCGCGAAGCCGAAGCAGTTGTCGTCGTACGGGTACCCGTAGGACGCCTCCGCGAGGAGGTAGAGGGGAAGGCGATCTTCGACGTCCTCGATCGAGTCGTGGAATCCGAGGTTCGCCCCTTCCTGATACGCCATCCCCTGTGCGGTCGTGGTCTGCCACACGAGCACGCTCGCGCCGCCGGGCGAGGCCCACCGGAAGAGACGGGGCAGATTGATTCCGTCCCTGAGGTACGGGACGGACCGGCCCGCCCAGTTGTGCGCGACCGCCAGATACTTCACGCCGGCATCGGAGAGCGCCTCCACGGTTCCGGCGACGCATCCGGGGACGTCGGTCTGATACGCCACCGGGATGTCAACCCCGAACCGTGCGGAGATCTCCCGGGCGTAGCGCAGCAGGCCGTGCAGCTCCTCGGTCGAGCAGGTCTCCGTGTGCATGTTGAACGGCATCGCGGCCAGTTCGATCCGACCGCATCGCACCTGCTCCATGAAGCGCTCGACGGTCTGCGGCCGGCGACGGCGGATCCATTCGCGCAGGACCCAGATCGACTCGACGCTCCAGCGGAAGGCGCTCGGCGTCGCCTCCGGCTCGCTCTCGGCAAGCCGCAGCGCGTCGTCCAGATACGCGAGCTGTTCGACGATGACCCTGCTCTGCAGGTCGGTGTACCCGATGTCGAAGTGGGAGTGGTGGATGAGCGACACCTCCCACGGTCGGACCGGAGCAACGGTCACCGCCACCGACAGGTCGTCGATCTCAGGGAGTCCGAGTCGCACCACGAGCGACTCGGACTGCGCCGGGATGAAGAACCGCGCGCCGTCCAGGGTGCGCTCCGCGGCAGGCGTGAGGATCGTGCCGTCCGGCAGGGTGATCTCCGCCCACGTCACCGCGTGCGACGTGCGGACGCGGATCGGCTGCTCCGGGCCCCGGTCGCCGCGCCTGAGCAGCGGCTCGACGGCCACGTCGACGGCTTCGCCGACCCCGGGCTGGGCGCGGAAGGCCCGATCGCGCAGACCATTGATCGCTCGGGGGTGGTCGAAGGGGTAGGTGCGGCGCAGATCTGCCTGCCCCTGGTCTTCCGTGAAGAGGCCGGGGGCATCGTCGACGTCGGACGTCACGTCGTCGTGAGACATGGGGGAGATGGCTCCTTCGGATTCAGAGGTTGCTGGTGAGGCCGGTCACGAAGAACCGCTGGAAGACGAGGAACACGATGATCGCGGGGGCCGAGACGGCGACCGCGGTCGCCAGGATCGCGGGCTGCGACAGGGCACTCGACTGCGTCTGCAGCGATGCGAGTGCCGCCATGACCGGCTGGTTCTCGGCGCTGATGGTCAGGGAGATGCCGAAGAACAGCTCGTTCCAGATGTAGATGAACTGGAAGACGAAGGCGGCCAGCAATGCGGGCCGCATCAGGGGCAGGAAGACCCGGAGGTACATCTGCCACCAGCCGGCACCGTCCAGTTTCGCCGCCTGACCGATCTCGGACGGGATGGTGACCAGATAGTTGCGCGTGATGAAGAACGCGAACGGGATGCACAGCGCGGTGTACACGATCAGCATGATCGTCTTCGTGTCATACAGTCCCAGCGCTGCGGAGGCCTGGTACAGCGGCACCGCGAACACCTGGAGCGGAAGAAGCGTGCCGGCGTAGATCAGCCAGAACCACAGGCGCGGGCGACGCACCGGCATGATCGTGAGACCGAACGCGGCCGCGGAGGACAGCGCGACCGCCAGCCCCGATCCGACGACCGCGTACAGGACGCTGTTCCAGAAGACCTGGTCGAACGACCCCGCCTGCCACCCTTGCGCGACATTGCTGAAGAAGGCGAAGCCGGTCGGCCACCAGACGGGACTCCCGGTGTACGACTTCACCGGCGTCATCGCATTGACGACGACGAGGTAGGTCGGGACGACCCACAGCAGCGTCAGCAGGACGACGAGGGTGTTGCGGAAGAGGACGCCGGGGCGCAGGCGCGCTTTCATGCTTCATTTCCAATCTGGCGGCGCAGGTAGATCCACGAGCAGACCACGACGATGATCGTCAGCACGACCGCGATGGCACTGCCCACCGCAGGGTCCAGAAGCAGGAACGACTCCCGGTACATCGAGAGCGCGAGAGTCTCAGAGGTCCGATTCGGTCCGCCCTGCGTCAGCACCCAGATCACGTCGAAGGCGCGCAGCGCGTTGGTGATCGTGAGGCCGATGACGACGATCGTGGTGGGACGCAGCTGCGGGAGGATCACATCCTTGAACCTCACCCATCCATCGGCGCCGTCGATGGCCGCAGCCTCGACGGTCTCGCGAGGGATCGTCTGCAATCCGACCATGTAGAGGACCACGTTGACGCCGGTGGACTGCCAGGAGGCGATCAGCAGCGCGCTGATGACGTTGAGCGGCCAATGGAGGAGCCACTGCACCGGCGCACCAGGAGCGAGCAGACCGATGAACTCGAGCGCCTGATTGAGCGACCCGGCGCTCGTGAAGATGATGTTTCCGATGATCGCCACGACGGTGCCGGCCAGCGCGTACGGCAGGATCACCGCGGCGCGCGCGACGCCGCCGAGCCTCATGCTGCTGGTCATGACGGCGATGCCGAGACCGAGGACGACCGGGATGATGAGCGATCCGATCGCCCAGAAGACGGTGTTGAACAGGCTCAGCTGGAGGTTCGGATCTTCGAACATCGTCACGTAATTCGCGAATCCGACGAATCCCTCGTCACCCGAGCCGATGAACGAGCGGATGATCGTGTAGACGAACGGAATCAGCAGGACGATGCCGACGACGAGCAGCGCGGCGAGGAAGAACGGCGCCGCCGCCATCCGGTCGCGTCGCTCGTAGCGAGGCTCGCTGCGCCGCTGCGGGCGGGACTTCGGTTCTGATCGGGTCTTGGTCTCGTCCAAGACCGATCCTTTCATGAGCGTCATGACAATCCTCGGGTCGTGGCTGCCGAAGGGAGCGTGCTGCGGGAGGGGCGGAGACCCTCCCGCAGCACGGGGGCTAGCCGATGCTCGGGTTCGAGTCCCAGGCGGCCCATTCGGTCTTCGCCTGGCTGTTGAGCGCCGCGATCGTCTGGTCGAGCGTGGAGGGGTCGACCATGAATCCGCCCAGTGTGCTGATGCTCGACTGCACGAGCTTCGGCGGGAAGGACTCGTAGTAGCGGTTGAGGATCGTCGGCTTCTCGTCCTTGACCTGCTGGGCCACGCTCTGGATCACCGGATCGGTCGCCGTGACGTTGGGGTTCGGCGAGGAGTCTCCGATGTACCCGGACCACACCTTCTGCACCGGCGCCGTCATCCACGCCGCGATCGCCTTCAGCGCCCCGTCCTTATGGGGCGCGTTCTTCGGCACCGCGATCGCGCCACCCTCCAGATACAGGCCGGGAGCCTGTCCGTCCTTCATCGACGGGGTCAGGAAGGCGCCGTACTCGCTGTCGGTGAGTCCGGCGGTCTTGAACATGCCGTTCGCCCAGGTGCCCATCGGCACCATCGCGATCTTGCCGGCCTTCATCGCTGCGGGGCAGTCGAACGTCTTCGTGTCCGCGGGCGACATCCACCCGCTGTCGATCCACTTCTTCCACGTGGTCATCGCCGTCTTCACGGCCGGGTCGTCGAACTTCGCCTTGTTCTGGGTGAGCTCGTCGTACGTGCTGGGCGACTCGGCGCCGAGGAACATCTGGAAGGGGACGAACGACGGCCACCCCTCCGACTGCCCGGTGCAGAACTGATAGCCGGCCGTCTTCAGCTTCGCCATGTCGGCCTCGAGGTCCGTCCACGTCGTGGGCGGAGCCGCGATGCCGGCCTTCTGGAAGGCGGTCTTGCTGTAGAACGTCACCCAGTACGACTGCACGAAGGGCACGGCGTACACCTTGCCCTTGTAGGAGTAGAACGGCCGCAGCGCGTCGTTGATCTCCCCGGCCTTCACCGCGGCGTCCCACTGTGTCGTGAGGTCCTGCAGCTGCCCGGTCGCCGCGAGGCCCTGGAGCATCTTGCCGCTCCACCACTTGATGATGTCGCCCGACTTGTTCGTCGGAAGAGCCGACAGCACCGTCTGGGTGTAGTTCGCCGTCGACGGCAGCGACAGCGGGCTCAGCGAGTAGCCCGTCGTCTTCGCGATCTCCTGCCCCGCCTTGACGAAGCCGTCCTTCCACTGCGGGTTGTCGTTGTACATCGTCAGCGCGACGGCCCCGCCGTCCTTCTGCGCGTGGGCGGCGCCGCTGCATGCGGCGAGCGCGACACCCACCAGTGCCACCGCGGTCACCGCTGCGGCTGCGCGCATCGTCGACCTGACTGTGTGTGATCCAAGAACCACGTGCATCACCTCTCTGTGATTACTGCAGGATTCGAGACCCGGTCTCGTTGAATCGAAGCTTACATACAAGTATTCAAGTCTGCAAGAGATTCTTGCCGGCGCCACTCGAGACCCGAGCCACGCCGCGGGGAACGCCTTCACCCAGGTCAACCCCGCCGCCATCGCGAGCTGCACCTCGCTGGGGGTCGCGACGCCGGGAAGGATCGGGATGCGGACAGCCTGCGCGGTCCGGACGACGGCGGGGTCGAATGGCGTCGACCAGACTCTCTGCCCACGCGGGCGCCACCATCGCCATCGTCTCCCCCACCGCGAGGAGGACGTGCGGCGCATGCTCGTGCCCATACGAGGTCACGGCGTCCTGCTCACGACCCGACCCGCTCACGACCCGACATAGAGCGCTTCGATGCCGGCGTCGACCGACAGGGCGACGCCGTTCGTCGACTGCGCATCCGGGCCGGCGAGGTACGCGACCGCGGCGGCGACCTCTTCCGCGGTCACGAGCCGGCCGTGCGGCTGCCGCGCCTCGAGCTTCGAACGCTCGACGCCCGCATCCGGAGCGGCTTCGAGGAGCCGCTGGATCCACGGGGTCTCGGTCGTCCCGGGGCAGACGGCGTTGAAGCGCACGCCGTCCGCGAGATGGTCGGCCGCGAGCGCCCGTGTCAGCGCGAGCAGAGCACCCTTGCTCGCGCTGTAGAGCGACCGGTTCGGGAAGCCGGTGAGGGCGACCGCCGACACGACGTTCACGACGCACGACGGCCGCGCCGCGATGAGGTGCGGGATCGCGGCGCGGATGACGCGCACCGCACCCATGAGGTTGACGTCGAGGACGTGCGTCCACTCGGCGTCGTCGTTGTCGACGATCCGGCCGGCCGCACCGACCCCGGCCGAGTTGACGACGATGTCGATGCGGCCCCACCGTGCGACGACGTCCGCCACGGCGCGCTCGACCGACCGGGGGTCGGTCACGTCGACGACGACGGAGACGGCATCCACCCCCTCGACGACGCTTCGATCGAAGATTGCGACCTGGGCTCCGTCGCGCGCGAGCCGCTCGACCGTGGCGCGCCCGATCCCGGACGCACCCCCCGTCACGATGGCGACCTTGCCGTCCCATGCATTCATGAGTGCTGCTCTCCTGGTTCAGACGGCCGCGGCGACGCGCTGACGCTGGCGCCCCAAGCCTTCGATGGCGATCTCGACGACGTCGTCGTCGGTGAGGTAAGGGAAGCGTCCGGACAGCGCGACGCCCTCGGGCGTGCCGGTGAGGATGACGTCCCCCGGTTCGAGGAGCGTGTGCGCGCTGAGCCGCGCGACGATGGTGGCGACGTCGAAGATCATGTCGGAGGTCCGGGAGTCCTGCCGCACGTCTCCGTTGACGAAGCTCTGGATCGACAGGTCGGAGGGGTCGGCATCCGTCACGAGCCACGGGCCGAGCGGGCAGAATCCCGGCGCTCCCTTGCCCTTGGACCATTGACCGCCCGAGATCTCGAGCTGCCACTGCCGCTCGGAGAGGTCGTTGGCCACGGTGTACCCCGCGATGTGGTCGAGGGCCGCATCCGGCCCCGTCAGCTGCCAGGCCGGCGTTCCGATGACGATCGCGAGCTCGGCCTCCCAGTCCACTTTCTGCGTGCCGGGCGGCAGCGGAATGGTGTCGTCCGAGCCGACCACCGTGTGCGGCGGCTTCAGGAACACGACGATGTCCGTCGGCGGCTCGCTGCCTCCTTCGCGGGCGTGCGCGGCGTAGTTCATGCCGATGCAGTAGACGGCGCCGGGACGAGCGATCGGAGCGCCGAATCGCGTGCCGTCCTCGGGCTCGACCACGGGAAGCGTGCCGATCGCCCTCTCGACGGCGCCCACCGGGTCGGCTGCGAGGAAGGCGCCGTCGATGTCGGGAGTCAGGGGGCGCAGGTCGAGGAGCTGGTCGCCGACGAGGACGACCGGGATCTCCCGCCCGGGGGCGCCGATTCGCGCGAAACGCATGAGGGTTCTCTCTTTCGTGTCGAGTGCTGGGGCCGGATGGTCGATCACCGCTCGGCCGAGCGGATCCGGGACAGCCGGGTCGTGGTGGTCAGGGGTTCATGCGGCGGTAGGGCGATGCCGGGTCCGCCGCGCGGGCGACCGTCGGACGTCTCCCCCTCGCCGGGCAGCACATTCGCAGGCTCGACGGCCACCGCGAAGAGCCGCCGGAACCACGGCCACCCCGCACCCGCATTGGCTTCGATCCAGAACCAGGCGTGCGGGTGGACCGCGCGGTCCCACGACAGCCGCACCCCGAATCCGTGCGTCGGGCTGTGGAACTCGGCCTCGGCATCGGTCAGGTCGGTGAACGCCGCGAACAGCGACTCGCGCGAACCGGGACCGGGCAGATGGATGCCGCGCGCACCGGCGCGCGCCCCGAGCACGGCATCCGGTGCACCCACCGCGCCGGGTGCGGCGAGGCTGCCCGGCGCGTCGGCGTCGGCGACGAGGGTGGCGGCAGCCACGGTGACGTAGCTCCGCTCGTCGAGGAAGGGGGCCCCGAACGCCGGATGCTGCACGATCCGCACGTGCACCTCATCCGGGGAGAGGTTCTGGAAGGTGTCGGTGACGACGAGCCCGTCGGCATCCGTCGCGATCGTCCGGTGCAGGTGCAGCGGCGCGGTCGCGAGCCGGGTCTCGAGCTCGCAGGATGCGGCGGAGCGGGCCTGCACCGTCCATTCCGCGAGCGCCGCCTCACCGTGGAAGCCCTGCAGGACGCCGTCGTGCAGCCGCTCGGGTCCGGCGTTCGGGACGAGCAGCTGCCACCCGCCGGGATAACCGGCCAGCCACTGTCCCTGCGAGTCGGCGCCGCTGGGAGCGCGGCCGACGCGACCGGTCGGAGACACGGCGAGCAGCGGCACGCCCGTGGCACGATCGGTCACCTGCACGATGTCGGCGCCGCGCTCCGGCGCCACCACGACATCGAACGCGTCGCCTGTCAGAGTGACCGTCACGTCAGCCGCCGAAGGGTGTCGAGGGGATGCCGGTCACGCCGAGATCGCGCACGACGAAGACGGAGCCCGCCCCCGGATCTGCGGAGGGGTCGATCCCGGCGGCCGCACTCGTCACCCACAGCTCGTCGAGCGCCGGTCCGACGAACGCGCAGGAGGTGGGCTGGGCGGTCGGGATCGGGACCGTCTGCAGCCGCTCCCCGCACGCGGAGAACTCGTGCACCGCCCCGCCCCCGTACTCAGCGACCCACAGATGTCCGCGCGTGTCGACGCACAGCCCGTCCGGATACGCGCGGAACGCATCGGCGTCGACCAGGACGGTCGGCGACGTTCCGATCGTGCCGCGGTCGGCATCCCACGCGAAGCGCAGCACCTGCCGGGCTTGCGTCTCGACGAGGTAGAAGGCGTCGTGGGCAGGACTCCAGTCCAGACCGTTCGGCTGGGTCAGATGGTCCAGGACCAGAGTCGCGCTCCAGTCCGGGGCCAGCATCCAGAGCCCTCCGCGGCCCGCCGCGAAGTCCATCGCGCAGCTGCCCGCCCAGAATCGGCCCTTCGGATCCACCTTGGCGTCGTTCATCCGGATGCCATTGGGCAGGCAGTCGACGCGGTGGTCGATCTCGCCGGCGGCATCGAACCCCACGAAGCCGCTCGCGACCGCGGCGACCAGACCGCCGTCCGCGCGCTGCGCGACCGCGCCCACCATCTCCGGGTACCGCGTTGCCGTCGTCTCGCCCGTCGCGGGGTCGGTGCGCAGGATCTCCCCGCGCACGATATCGACCCAGTGCATCGCGCCCGCGGATGCATCCCAGACGGGTCCCTCGCCGCACTCCGCGCGGCGACGGACGGCCAGGGCGGCCGCTTCGCTCATGATGGACTCCTTCGTCTGCGTGATGGGGATGGGGAGGATGCCGTCCCTGCGGCACCCGTGGTCACTGCCTGGCTCAGGGAGCGAAGAAGTCGGGGAAGGACGACTGCAGGCGCGCACTGTCCGTCAGCACGCGATGAGTGTGGGTGTGGATGACGGCCATCCCGGCCTCCTCGTCCCGATTCGCCAGGGCATCGACGATGGCCTGGTGTTCCGTGCACAGTTCGGGGTTGTCGACGGCGACGCCGAGGCTGAGGTGACGCAGCCGGTCGAGGTTGACCTTCATCCCCCGCACGAACCCCCACAGGCGGGACACTCCGGCCAGCGAGAAGACGAGCCTGTGGAGCTGCTCATCGGTCTCGAAGAACGCTTCGGCGTCTCTCTGGTCGAACGCCTCGCGGTTGAGGTCCACGACGCCCTGCAGCTCGGAGAGATCGAGCACGTGCGCGTCGATCGCCTGCCGGAATGCGCCGGTCTCGAGCGAGTTCCGCACGAAGACGGCGTCGCTGACGTCCCTCATGGAGATGGGTGCGACCTGACTGCGCACCTGCGGCACGACGGTGATGAGCCGCTGGTCCGCGAGACGTGTGAATGCTTCGCGGACCGGAGCGCGGCTCACGCCCAGCCATGTGGCGACGACCGGTTCGGACAGCGACGCTCCGGGCTGCAGGCGGAGGCTGCGGATCGCCTCGCAGAGCTCGTCGTAGACATAGTCCGAGATGCGACCGCGCGAGGCGGCCGTGTACCCGGACACGCTCCCGATGGGCTGCAATGCGTCGAGAGGGCTGACGCGGAGCTGACCGCGGATGCCGCTGCCGCCCGCGTCGGGTAGTGCCGTCATGGTGCTCCCTCGTAAGGTCGAGATCGATTCGAAGATCCGACTTGCAGGCTAGTATACAAGTACCTAGGCTGGCCGCAACGAACAAAGCCGACAAGGAGGTCGCGATGCGCGACGCAACTCACGCAGGGCGCGCCGTGGTCGTCACGGGCGGCTCGCAGGGAATCGGGCGCGGAATCGCGGAGACCTTCGCTGCGCACGGCGCCGCGGTCGTCGTGCACGGCCTGACGGAGGACTTCGTCGCAGAGACGGTGGACGCGATCCGCCAGGCAGGAGGCGCGGCGATCGGATCGTGGGGCCCCATCGACGATCCGCAGACGGCGATCGACGCGGTGGATGCCGCCATCCGCACGTTCGGCCGGCTCGACCACCTGGTCACCGCCGCAGGGGTCCAGCGCTACGGCGACGCCGTCTCGACATCGCTCGAGACGTGGGACGAGGTCTTCGACGTCAACGTCCGCGGTGTCTTCCTCGCGGCCCGCGCCGCGCTTCCGCACATTCGTCAGCGCCGGGGAACGGTCACGATCATCTCGTCCGTGCAGGCGACCGCGACCCAGCAGTCCGTCGTCGCCTACACCGCGAGCAAGGGCGCGCTCAACGCCATGACGCGGGCGATGGCGGTCGACGAGGCCGCCTACGGCGTGCGTGTCAACTCGATCGCCCCCGGCTCGGTCGACACCCCGATGCTCCGCCACTCCGCTGCGATGTTCTCGGACGGCACGGCGGACGGCATCGAGAGCACGATCGCCGCGTGGGGCAGCGCGCACGCCCTCGGGCGCGTGGCGCAGCCCGGCGAGATCGGCGAGGTCGCGTCGTTCCTCGCGAGCGACGCCGCGAGCTTCATGACCGGTGCCGAACTCCGCGTCGACGGCGGCCTCCTCGCGCGTATCGCGGCCGCTCTTCCGGCCCGCGACTGACACACGGACAGACGAACAGAAAGGCACCCGATGATCCAGCTGAGCGAGCTCCTGCCACCGCGCCCGGAGGCGTCGTGGAAGCTCATCCGCCAGGTCGGCGTCGACAACGTCGTGGGCGTCCTCAACGGCGCCGAGCAGGACCAGCGCATGTTCCAGTCGGTGGGAGCCGGAGGGTGGACCGCGGAGGACCGGGACGAGGTGCCATGGAGCGAGAAGGCGCTCGCGCACAACGTCGAGGTGTACGCGGACTACGGCTTCCGCCTCATCGCGACCGAGGACACGGCGCCCCTCGACAAGGCGCGCCTCGGCCTGGAGGGGCGCGACGAGCAGATCGACCACGTCATCGAGCAGGTCCGTGCGATGGGGCGGCTCGGCATCCCCACCCTCGCCTACAACTGGATGGCCCTGTCGAGCTGGGGCCGCACGAACATCGCGATCCCCGACCGCGGCGGCGCCCTGGTCACAGGCTTCCGCAAGGCGGACACCGATGCCATGCCGCGTCTGGTCGACGAGGGCGAGGTGTCTCGCGAGCAGATGTGGGACGCCCTCGCATATTTCCTCGACGCGGTCGTCCCGGAGGCCGAGGCCGCGGGCGTGCGCCTGGCGATGCATCCGGACGACCCGCCCCAGCCGTTCGACCGCAACCTGCCGCGGATCATGAGCTCGGTCGAGGCCTTCCGGCGGCTGCTGTCGCTGCATCCCTCGAACGCCAACGGCATCACGCTCTGCCAGGGCAACTTCGCCCTGATGCCCGAGGTGCTCGACGGGACCACACCGATCCCGGCCGTCATCCGCGAGTTCGGCGCCGAGCGCATTCCCTTCGTGCACTTCCGCGACGTCCGCGGCACCCCGGTGGAGTTCCAGGAGACGTTCCACGACGCCGGCCAGACCGACATGCCGGCCTGCATGGAGGCGTACCAGGAGATCGGGTTCGCGGGCGCGATGCGGCCCGATCACGTTCCGACGCTCGAGGGGGAGCCCAACTCGCGCCCCGGCTACGAGACGCTCGGCCGCCTGTTCGCGATCGGCTACATCCGGGGTCTCGAGCAGTCCGTGTACGGGCACCCCTGCACACGGGTCGTCGCATGACCAGCGCACCGACGACGGATGCCTCCACGGTCGACGGCGCGGACGCGCTGTCTGCGATCCTCGTACGGCTCGGCCTCGCCCGAGCCGGGCAGCCGATCGAGTTCGAGGCGCTCTCGGGCGGAGTCTCCTCCGACATCTGGGTGGTGCGCACCGCGGATCGGCCGTTCGTCGTCAAGCGCGCGCTCGAGCAGCTCAAAGTCGACGCGGACTGGCATGCGCCCCTTGCGCGCGTCGCGTCGGAGGCCGCGTGGCTCGAGTACGCGGGCGCCGTCGTCCCGGGCTCGTGCCCGCGTGTGCTGGCCTTCGACGCGGAGACCTTCACGATGGCGCTGGAGTATCTCGATCCCGCCGAGCACCGCAACTGGAAGTCCGAGCTCCTCGCCGGTCGGGTCGACCCCGGTGTGGCGGCATCCGTCGCCTCGCGCCTCGGCCGCGTGCATGCAGCGTCGGCGGGCGACACCGCGCTCGCCGCGCGTTTCGATCACGCCGACCTCTTCGAGTCGCTCCGGATCGAGCCCTACCTCGTCCGGGCGGGGGCCGCTGTGCCAGAGGCGCGTGAGCAGCTGGCCGAGATCGCCCAGTCCCTCCGCGCCACCCGTGTCGGCCTGGTGCACGGCGACGTGAGCCCGAAGAACATCCTCATCGGCGCCGAGCCGATGTTCCTCGACGCCGAGTGTGCGACGTGGGGCGACCCGGCCTTCGACGCGGCGTTCTGCCTCACGCACCTCGTGCTCAAGCGCATCCACCTGGCCGCTCAGGGCGCGGCGCTGCGCGCCTCGGCACATGCGTTCCAGGATGCGTACCTCGCCGAGGTCGACTGGGAGGACGCGGACGCCGCGTCCCGCCGCATCGACCGGATCGTGCCGGCCCTCCTCCTGGCGCGCGTGGCCGGGGCCTCCCCCGTCGAGTATCTCGACGACGGAAGCCGCGCTCGGGTTCGATCTCTCGCCATCACGGCGCTCCGCACCGGGGTGCCGGTCGGCGCCCTCCTCGACGACGAAGAAGGATGACCATGACTGACACCATCGCCGCCGTGTGCGCCCGTCGGGTCTGGGACTCGCGCGGGCTTCCGACCATCGAGGTCGAGGTGCGCACGAGCAGCGGCGCCCGAGGGCAGGGCATCGCACCCGCGGGAGCATCGACGGGTCGCCGGGAGGCACGGGAACTGCGCGACGGCGGCGACCGGCTCGGCGGATGCGACGTCATCCGCGCGGTCGAGCTCGCGATCTCGGTCGTCGGACCTCGGATCACAGGCATCGACGTCCACGATCAGGAGGCGGTCGACGCGATCCTCGCCCGGATGGGCCCCGAGGTCGGCGGCAACACGACGACCGCGGCGTCGCTCGCGGTGCTCCATGCCGCCGGCGCGAGCCGCGGCATCCCCGCGTGGGCGGTGCTGGATGCCGCGCCCCGCTGGATGCCCCGACCGCAGATCCAGATCATCGGGGGCGGGGCGCATGCGGCGCACCGCACGGCCGTCCAGGACTTCATGGTGCTGCCCCTCAGTCCCACGCGGATCGCGGACGCGTTCTTCGAGGTCGCCGAGGTCTATCGCGCCGTGGGCGCCGTCCTCGCCGAACGCGGCCCGCGCCGTGGCGTCGCCGACGAGGGCGGGCACTGGCCGGAGGTCACCGGCACCGAGGATGCACTGGACCTCCTGGTCGCGGGTATCGAACGTGCCGGGCTGGTTCCCGGTGTCGACATGGCGATCTCGCTCGACATCGCGGCGACGCAGTTCGCGTCCGCCGACGGCTACGGGGTCGGCGATCGCTCGTACGACACGGCCGACTGGATCGCCGAGCTCGATCGGCTCTGCCGCGCCTACCCGATCTCCACCATCGAAGACCCGGCGGGCGAGGACGACGCCCGAGGCATGCGGCGGGCGGTCGCGACCCTGGGCGACACCGCGGTCGTGGTCGGCGACGACTACCTCGTCACCGACGCGGATCGGATCGAGGCGGCTGCGCGCGACGAGGCCGTCCAGGCGGCGCTCATCAAGGTCAACCAGGTGGGGACCGTGACGGGCGCGGCGCGCGCTGTTGCGGCCGCGCGAGCGAACGACCTGTCGGTCATCGTCTCGGCGCGCTCCGGCGAGACGGAGGATGTGTCGGTCGCACATCTGGCCACCGGCTGGGGCGCCGACATCGTGAAGGTCGGCTCGATCACCCGCGGCGAGCGCACCGCGAAATGGAACGAGCTGATCCGCATCGACGAGGCCCTCGGCGGGCTGCCCCTCGCCCCTGCACCCTGACGTGGGTGATCGTCACCCGGAGGCCGGCTCCCCCTGAGGCTCGGAGGCCGGGATCAGCCCGCGCGCCTCGAGCTCGGCCCAGAGGCTCTCGGGGATGTCGGCCGCCATGCGTCGCGCGTTCTCCACGACGGCCTCGGGACGGGAGGTCCCGACCACCACGGTCGCCACCAGAGGATGGCGCAGCGGGTATCGCAGCGCCGCCGCCGGCAGCTCGACACCGAACTCGCGGCAGCAGTCGGCCAGCAGTCGTGCGCGCGCCAGTGTCGCGTCGGGCACCGCGCCATAGTCGTAGTGCGCGTCGGCGCCGGGGTCGTCGGTGGCCAGCAGGCCGGAGTTGAACACCGCCGCATCCACGATCCGCACCCCGCGCTCCGCGCACGCGGGGAAGAGGTCGACAAGGGCCGGCTGCTCGAGGAGCGTGTAACGCCCCGCGATCATGACGAGGTCGAGGTCGCCCTCCCGCACGGCGCGGGTGGCCACGGCCGGATCGTTGACGCCGACCCCGATCTGGGTGACGACGCCTTCGTCGCGCAACGCGGCGAGGGCCGGCAGCCCTTCGCGCAGGCCCCACTCGAGGTCGTACGCGTCGGGGTCGTGCAGGTAGAGGATGTCGATGCGGTCGAGCCCGAGCCTCTCGAGGGAGTCCTCGAGGCTGCGCCGGATGCCGGACGCGCTGGGATCGAACCGCCGGACGAGGTCGTCCGGCACATCGAACCCGTTCGCCAGGTCGCGCCCGCCGTCGTGGTCGGCGTTCGGGACCAGCAGGCGCCCGACCTTCGTCGAGAGGACGTACTCGTCCCGCGGCTTCTCGCGGAGGAATGCGCCGAGCCGGCGCTCGGACAGCCCCAGTCCGTAGTGGGGAGCCGTGTCGAAGTAGCGGATGCCGGCATCCCACGCCGCGTGCAGCGTCTCGGACGCGCGCTCGTCCGGGACCGCGCGGTACAGATTGCCGATCGAGGCGCCGCCGAAGCCGAGCGGGCCGATGTCGGCCGTCACGATGCCGCCGCCGATCGCCGCCACGTGTGCTCGGCGATCGAGGCTCTGAGCATCTCGGTGCCGGCGCCGGGGGCCGTGGGCGCCAGGTAGCGTCCGCCGGCGACGTGCACCGGGGTCGCGAAGTGCTCGTGCAGGTGGTCCACGTACTCGATCATGCGCTCGTCCATGCTTCCGGACACGGCGACGAAGTCGAACATCGACAGGTGCTGCACCGCCTCGCACAGGCCGACGCCGCCCGCGTGCGGACACACCGGGACGCCGAACTTCGCGGCCAGCAGCAGGTTCGCGATGTTCTCAGCGACTCCGCCCACGCGGGCCGCATCGATCTGCATGATCCCCATGCCGCCCGCCTGCAGCAGCTGCTTGAACACGATCCTGTTCTGCACGTGCTCTCCGGTCGCGACGCGGATCGGGGCGATCGCGCGTGCGATGGCGGCGTGTCCGAGGATGTCGTCCGGACTCGTCGGCTCCTCGATCCAGGCGAGGTCGAACGCGGCGAGCTCGCGGATCCGGTCGATGGCGACGGGCACGTCCCAGCGCTGGTTGGCGTCGACCGCGATCCGGATGTCGGGGCCGACCGCTGCCCGCGCGATCGCGAGCCTGCGGGCGTCGTCCGCTGGGTCGCCGCCGACCTTGAGCTTGATCTGGCCGAAGCCATCGGCGACGGCCTCCCGGCTGAGGCGCTCGAGCTTCTCGTCGGAGTAGCCCAGCCACCCCGGCGTCGTCGTGTACGCCGGGTAGCCCTCGGCGCGCAGCCTCTCGATCCGTTCGGCGCGACCGGGCTCGGCCCGCCGCAGGATCTCCAGCGCATCGTCCTCGGTCAGGGCGTCGGTGAGGTACCGGAAATCGATGAGCGAGACCAGCTCCTCGGGGCTCATCCGGGACAGGTGCAGCCACAGCGGTTCACCGGCCCGCTTCGCGCGCAGGTCCCACAGCGCGTTGAGGGCGGCTCCGATCGCCATGTGCATGATGCCCTTCTCGGGGCCGAGCCATCGCAGCTGGGAGTCGTGGATGAGACGACGCGAGATGCCTCCCATGTCACGCAGGAGGTCGTCGAGATCCTCCCCGACCAGGTAGTCGCGCAGGGCGTCGAGCGCCGCGACCTGGACCTCGGTCCCGCGGCCGATCGTGAACACGAACCCGTGGCCCTCGAGTCCGTCCGAGGAGTCGGTGCGGACGATGAGGTACGCGGCGGAGTAATCCGGATCGGGGTTCATGGCATCCGATCCGTCCAGCGTGATGGATGTCGGGAATCGGATGTCGAACGTGTCGACAGCGGTGATGATCGTCATCTCATCCTTTCCGGTTCGAGCTTAGACATCGGATGTATGTGCGTCAACGCGGATCGGATTGTGCCATTATGGGAGTCATCGCGGACCTGACGGCTTCAGAGTTCCGATGTTCTTGGATGACTTCCTCCGACGAAGGAGTGCACATGCGATTCGCGCGACTCGGTCCCCGCGGCGAGGAGATTCCTGCCGTCCTCCACGACGACACCTGGTTCGACATCCGCTCGATCACGGCCGACATCGACGGCGCGTTCCTCGCCGGCGGCGGGGTCGAACGGGTGCGTGCAGCGCTCGCCGCAGCATCCCTGCCCGAGCTTCCGGCCCCGAGTCGGTTCGGCGCTCCGATCGCGCGGCCGTCCGCCGTGTACTGCGTCGGGATGAACTACGCGGCGCACGCAGCCGAGTCCGGCTCGGCGCCTCCCGAGAACCTCGTCATGTTCATGAAGGCGCCCAACACCGTCGTCGGACCCGACGACGACGTCGAGATTCCGCCCGGCAGCCTCAAGACCGACTGGGAGGTCGAGCTCGGCATCGTAATCGCCGCGCAGACGTCCCGCCTGGCATCGCCCGCCGAAGCGCGCGACCGGATCGCGGGGTTCGTCCTCGCCAACGATCTCTCCGAGCGCGATTGGCAGCTTGCGGTGTCCGGGGGTCAATGGTCGAAGGGGAAGTCGGCGCCCGGCTTCCTGCCGCTCGGACCGTGGCTCGTCACGCCGGACGAACTGGATGCCGACGACGTCCGGCTGCAGTCGTGGGTCAACGGAGATCCGCGGCAGGACTCGCGCACAGCCGACCTCATCTTCCCGATCGACACCATCGTGTGGGAGCTGAGCCGCTATCTGACGCTCGAGCCGGGCGATGTCGTGCTCACCGGGACACCCGAGGGGGTCGCGCTGTCGGGCCGGTTCCCGTACCTCGCCGCCGGAGACGTCGTCGACCTCGAGATCGAGGGTCTCGGGCATCAGCGGCAGCGCTATGTGGCGGCGGACGTCGGAGAAGGGAACCGCTGACATGAGCACGAATCTCGACGGCCTGGTCGCGATCGTCACCGGGGGCGCCTCCGGGATCGGCGCCGCCATCGCGGCGCGACTGCGCGCGGGCGGCGCCCGCGTCGCGGTCTTCGATCTCAACCCGGACGAGGCGAAGGAGGCGGATGCCGCGATCCGGGTCGACGTCACCGACGACGCATCCGTCGTGGCCGGCGTGGCCGCGGTCGTCGCCCGGTTCGGCCGGATCGACATCGTCGTGAACAACGCAGGAATCGGTGCACAGGGTGACATCGCCGCGAACAGCGACGAGGAATGGCACCGCGTGTGGGACATCAACGTGGTCGGCATGGCACGCGTCTCGCGCGCGGCTCTGCCGCACCTGCGGAAGTCTCCGGCCGCGGCGATCTGCAACACCTCGTCGATCGCTGCGACGGCGGGCCTCCCCCAGCGCGTCCTCTACAGCGCGACGAAGGGCGCCGTGCTCTCGATGACCCAGGCGATGGCGGCCGACCATCTGCGCGAGGGGATCAGGGTCAACGCGGTCAATCCGGGCACAGCCGACACCCCGTGGATCGGGCGCCTCCTCAGCTCCGCAGACGACCCGGCGGCGGAGCGCGCGGCCCTCGAGGCTCGCCAGCCGCACGGACGACTCGTGTCCGCCGACGAGGTCGCCGAGGCCGTGGCCTACCTCGTCAGCCCGATGGCCGGCTCGACGACGGGCGCCTCGATCGCCGTCGACGGAGGGATGCAGGGGCTCCGCCTCCGCCCCGAGTAGCCGCGGTTCGACGGCGCGGGAGCCCCTCGGGCGTCACGCGGTGGCGTCGAGACGGTAGAAGCGGGTCGCAGACGCCGTCGCCACCGCATCCCACGACGCGCCGTCGGGCGTCTGCTCTCGGACGAGGTCCACCCACGCCGCGAAGCCGATATCGGGTCCCCAGATGCCGCTCACCGGCCAGTCGCTGCCGAGCATCGCACGATCCGGCCCGAACGCCGCGAGCGCTGCCCGCACGAAGGCCGGCCCGTTGCGACGGAGGGTCCTCTCGTCGGGCGCCTCGGGGATGAGGCCCGAGAGCTTCACGTACGCGCCGGGGAGCGCAGCGATGCGCTCGATCCCGGTGCGCCAGGCACGGCCCCGCGCACTGTCGATGCCGTCCGCCACGGGCGGCTTGCCGATGTGGTCGAGCACGACGCGCAGGGCGGGCACCCGCTCCAGGAGGTCGGCCAGCGCTCCGAGCTGCTCGTGCCGCACGCAGGCGTCGAACGGCAGGTCGCGCGCCGCGAGCGTCTCCAGCCCGCGTCGCAGTGCCGGCTCCTCAAAGCGTTCGACGGCCTCCCCCTGCAGGAGGTGCCGGATGCCGCGGAGGGGTCCCGCCGATCCGAGCTCGTCGAGTCGGTCGCCAAGGGCCGTGTCCCGCAGGTCTGCGGCCGCGACGACACCGGCCAGTTCCGGCCACGCCGACTCCGCGACCCAGCGCACTTCCGCGACGCTCTGCTCGGGGAGGCAGTCCGCCTGCACGAACACCATGCGCGTCGACTGCCCGTGGGCGCGATCGATGGCGACCGGCAGGTGCGGCGCCGCGGCGGCGCCGGCATCCCTCAGCCACGGATAGGTGAGCACGCGCGGATCCCACACATGCACGTGGGCGTCGACGATGCTCACGCGCCGCTCCGCTGTGCGCCCAGCGACCAGATCGGCTCGAGCGGCGCGAAAGCATCCTCGCCGTCCGGCCCGAGGAAGCCCGCGACATACCGCCCGATGACGCTTTGCCACGCCTCATTGGCCGGGTCGCTGTCGACCACACGAATCGCGGCGTCGAAGTCGTCGCAGTCGACCAGGTGGAAGAGGCGGTCGCCCGAGCGCCAGATCGACCAGTCGTGGATCCCTGCGCGCTCGAACAGCGCCACGAGATCGTCGGGGATGGCGGCATGATGCACGCGGTACTCGTCGACCGCGCCGGGACGGACCATCGAATGCAGGGCGACTCTCATGTGGTCCTCCGGTGGTCGATGCTGTCAGGGAAGGGAGGACCGGCGACGGTCTGGAGGCCGCGGCAGTCGCACATGAACAATGATCGTGTCCTAGACATCCGATGTCTGTCAAGAGCCCGGCACAACAGGATTGGCCTGGACGGCTGCACGCAGCCACTGTTCGATGCCCGCGACATGCGCCAGGGCCA
This sequence comes from Microbacterium rhizosphaerae, assembly GCF_034120055.1. Classification (NCBI taxonomy): domain Bacteria; kingdom Bacillati; phylum Actinomycetota; class Actinomycetes; order Micrococcales; family Microbacteriaceae; genus Microbacterium; species Microbacterium rhizosphaerae. Next base: position 3,648,871 of record NZ_CP139368.1, read on the forward strand.
AGGCGGACGCCAGCTCTGCGTCGTGCGCGCGCATGGCAGCGAGGATCGCCGCGTGCTCGGCGATCGTGCGCTCGCTGGCGCCGTGCTGGGTGATGCCGCGCCAGACACGCGCCCGGACCGTGCCGCCGGACATCGACTCGAGCAGTCGGCTCAGGTACTCGTTGCCCGAGAACTCGGCGATCGTCTGGTGGAAAGCGAGATCGTGCTCGACGAGGTCCTCGATCGAGCCTTCCGGGTCGATGGATGCGAGGACCGCGCTGAGCTTCTCGACCTCCTCCTCGCTGACCGCCCGGGTGGCGAGTGCCGTCGCCGCGGGCTCCAGGATGCGGCGGACGGCGAAGATCTCGAGCACCGAGCGGTCGGTGTGCAGGTCAACGACGAACGAGAGCGCCTCGAGCAGCAGGCGAGGCTCGAGACTCGTGACATAGGTACCGTCACCGCGACGGACATCGAGGATGCGGATCACCTCCAGCGCCTTCACCGCCTCGCGCAGCGAGTTGCGGGAGAGGCCGAGGCGCTCGCTGAGATCCTTCTCGGGCGGCAGGCGGTCCCCCGGCGCCAGCTCCCCGGAGGTGATCATCTCCCGGATCTTCAGGATCGCTTCGTCCGTGACGGCCATGGTCCCGATTGTACTGATCGACGCGAGGAATACGTCGGATGTATCGCGAGTGCCCGCGAGCGCGAAATCACGCGGAATCAGCCCGGCAGATGTGCGCTCTTCGCGACCTGAGAGGCGCTCAGAAACAAGAAGAGACCCGGATGACCGGGCCTCTTCTCAATTACTGTCTCAACACAGTGCGCGCCTGGAGGGACTCGAACCCCCAACCTTCTGATCCGTAGGCAATGGACATGAGAGGCAAGATCCGCGTGATTACGCGGAAGTTGGCCGCCCGTGCACACATGCGTGCACACATGTCGGCGACCCCGAATCCCCTGGTCTCCCCGTTCGCCACATCAAATGTCGCGCAGCTCGTTTCAGGGACGATCATCGGGCATTGCCGAGGGCGGGCTATCCGCGCACGACCTGGGCAGTCAGCAGATGGCCTTCGCGTCCCCAGTCGTTCGATCGTAGGACGACCGGCTTGCGCGCCCTGCGGGTGCGTCTGGTCCCGTGCTGCTACCGCTCGTCATTTAGAGCCTCAGCGAGGCCGTAGGCGTTGACCTCGGACAGGCGATCCACGATGTCGAGGCATCGGCTTCTCTGCTCTGAGTTGCCTTGGCGATAACACGCAAGAGGCTGACCAGGACCGGCTGAGCAACCATGCTTTGCGAGGTCCGAATGTCGCCGACGTCCTCACCTGCAAGCAAGACTGGCTTTGTCAAGCTTTCGCGGCCCCGGCCTGTCGGAGTTAGGTGGCCCCGAGCGCGATAGGCCGACGTCGGAGACGTCCACCACAACGCGATCGGTTACGGCAGCCCTATGTACCTGTGGTTCAAGGCCAATGTCGCCCGGTGCGGGTGGGTCACGCGGACTGAGCCGAGCCGGACGGCTCCGCCAGCCCCCGACCATGGCACTGGGAGTGTGTCGGCGCGAGCTGACACCAAGCACGTGCGAGCGATGCTCCGTGATGCAGTCGCCGTCTAACCCGCTTGAAGATTGACACGTAAGCAACTCCCATAGGGATGCTACATATGACTCATGGGTTATTCAAAGGAGATTGCAAAGGTTCTCTGCGCTTAGTGGACAGCTGCGGTCCGCGTTCAAACTTATGGCGAATTGATTGACATAAATTTGTCCGGCGAGTAGACCATTCCTGACGTCCGGTGGGACGTCACAGGCAGAAGTATCGAAGGGACGTTGCAACATGAAGATGCTCAGGAAACGATCGCTTGTCGCATTGACCGCTGCTTTGTCGGCGGTCTTCCTCGCAACGGTCATGGCCGTCCCCGCGCAAGCGAGCACAACAGCGACCTCGGACACGTTTGTGTCGACGACAACTACTGCGACGGCGGACATGAAGATCGACTGCTCGACCATCACCGCGGAGGGCATCAAGTACGCCAAGAAGAACAACCTGAACATCTGCGGCGTGCTCTCGAAGGGCAAGTCCAACACGTCTGTCACGCCGTACAACACTGTGTACGACACGTGCGGATCGGCTTCGATCTCCATGTCCAGCAGCGGCTACGGGAACGCCCACATCTGGTGGCACCTTCACTCCACGACCGGGTGGATCCTGCAGTACAACCTCACCGTCCACTATCAGGGCACCGCGGCGGCCGGTAATGTCGGGTTCAGCGGCGTGCCCGTGAACATTGACGCGGGGGATTACACGAACCCTCACACCGGTTCGGGCTATGCGAGCGCATTCCTTAGTGGAACCGCCGAGACGGTTCTGTACGACTGCTACATCGAGAACCCGACAACCGGCGCTACGATCTAAATCCGCCCCGTTTCGAGTGCATAAGGGAGACTATTCAGGTGACAAGCGAGAGCACAGGATCCGCCCCCATCCGGGGCGTCCGTTTGCCCGAAGCTGAAGTAGAAAGACGCAGGGCTCGCGGCGCTGAAATGTGGGCGCAGAAGCTGTTTCCGCCGCTCTACCGTGTCTCCACCATGGACCCCGAGACAGTACTGCACGGCAGCTTCGGTTCCTCACCGGTGAGGACAATCTACGTCTTTGCCGGTGAGGACGGAGTACTGCATCGACCGCGCCTCGAGGTCCATACATTCGTCGATCGCAACGACAACAGCAGCAGCGCCGGCGACGTCGACTCAGAGGCGCCGATCCTATGGATGATGAACTTCAACAGCGCGTTCCCGGAGACAACGCGCGAACCCGTGCCGGTACTCGTCTCCGGAACGCAGCTGGATGCGGAACTGCTGGCAAGAGAGCCCGAGGGGTGGATGGTGTCCGTCGAGACGCCCGATGCCATACTCGTGATCAGCGGTCCAGGCGAACTGCCTGCCCCGCTCGCGATCGAACCCCTCGACATGGAGGCGTTGAAGCGCTCGGAGTTCCGCAACTCGGGCATCAGCATCGTCTAGACCATAGGTAGCGATCTGCGGGAACGGCTCAAAGCCGACACTACTGCTCCGTGAAAAGCACCAGCGCTCCGGCAAAATTCTGGCCGCTGCGCTGGCCCTGTCTCCGACGGGGTGCAGCGCAGCTCCAGGCTGAAATACGTGGGAAGCAACGACGTTGGCGTCGGCATCAGGAACGTCCCTGAGTGCGCCGGCGGTCCTCGGTGACATCCCCCTCACCGGGGACTACCGTGCGGTGGCTCCCTGCTGGGTGTGGGCGAGCCGGTACGAGTCGGTGCCGGTCTCGATGATGGTGCCGTGGAAGGTGAGCCGGTCGACTATCGCCGCGCAAAGGCGGGGGTCGGTGAACGTCTTGGTCCATCCAGAGAAGGCCTTTGGAGCCGATCGCGATCGACGCCTTCTCTTCGCGTTCGGTGAGCACCTGGAATAGCAGTTCGGCGCCTCTTCGGTCGAGTTCCATGTAGCCGAGTTCGTCGATGATGAGCAGGTCGACGCGTCCGTATCGGGCGATAGTGCGAGCGAGCTGCTTGTCGTCGGCGGCTTCGGCGAGTTCGTTTACGAGCCGTGTGGCGAGGGTGTAGCGGACGCGGAAGCCCTGTTCGGCGGCCGCGGTGCCGAACCCGATGAGCAGGTGTGACTTCCCGGTGCCGGAGTCTCCGATCAGGCACAAGGGCTCACCTCGCCGAATCCAGTCGCCTTGGGCGAGCGTGTGGATGGTGGCGGGGTTGACGGTCGGGTTCGCGTCGTAGTCGAAGTCCGCCAGCCACTTCTGCCTCGGGAAGCCAGCGTTCGCGACGCGGCGGATGGTGGAGCGGCGATCCCGGTCATCGACCTCGGACAGCAGCAGTTCGGCGAGAAACCCAAGGTAGGACAGCTGGTCCCGCTCCGCGGACTTCGCTGCCTCGTCGAGGACAGCGCGCACGGTGGGCAGCCGCAGCCGGCGGCATGCTTGATCGACCGCGGCCGCCGCGGCTTCCTCAGTCATCCCGCGGCGACGGCGCAGGGCGGTGGTCACGATTGTCGTGGTCGGCGTCATGCTCCGCTCACTTCCTCACTCGTGGGGACGGCCGCTTGCTTGGCGCTCCGCTTGGTCAACAGCTCGTCGTACCCGGCAACGGACGGCAGTGGCCGGGTGTCGTTGGGGAGCCCGGCGATCACCGCCGCCGGGTCTGCCAGCCGCCGCTGCGTGAGCGACACCACCTTCGGCAGCTCCTCGACCACGGCGAACGAGGTGTCGCTATCCTCGAGGGCGATGGCGGCAGCGCGGCGGGCCTCGATCGCCACCACGTCTGCGAGCACTGACCCGACGGTGAGTGCGGCCCTAATCCCGGCGAGCACCGCCCGGTCCGGAAGCGTCCGGTGCAGCAGGAGCACGTCGATCAGCTCCCGGGTGCCCGAGGCGTCGCCATTGACTTTGCGGGACTCGGCCCAGAACGCCTCGTGCTCGGTCGTGAACGCGCAAGCCGTGCGGGCTGAGGCGAGTACGGAGGAGCCGGCGAGAGCGCCGGGCTTGAACTTCAGGACCTCGAGGTAGTGGTCCAGTTCGACGGATTGCCCGTATCGGACGGTGACGCGTTCGTGACGGGCGACCTGGGCGCGCCCGTCGAAGACGACCAGCTCGGAGGCCCGCAGCGACACCCGCAACCGGCGGCCGATGAACCTAACAGGCACCGAGTACTTCGCCTGCCGAACCGTCAGCAGCCCCGACCGATCCACCATCGGATACAACTCCAGGCCTGGGTCGAAACGTGCCCGCGGCAGCGACCGCAGCGCGTCCCGGTCGATCAGGTAGTCGTGGGCGACGGTGGTAATCTTCTGCCCGATCCGGCGGTTCTCGTCCCGAAGGTCCCAATCGCGGATGCGCGCGTTCAGCTCCGCGAGCGAGTCCACCACGGGCATGGGCGAGAGCCACGTGCGCCGGAACCGGCCGACCTCGCCCTCGATACCGCCCTTCTCGTGCGCGCCGTCGACGCCGGGTTCGCAGTAGAACGCGTCGAACCCGTAGTGCGAGCGAAATAACGCCCACCGCGCGGTCTCGACGCGTGCCCGCCCGGAGAGGACCGTGGAGACGGCGGGTGACAGATTGTCGTACTTGATCTGCCCGGTGGGCACGCCGCCAGTCTCTTCGAACGCGTCGATATGCCCTTCCAAGAACGCCTCCAGCGCCTGGGTTGGATACACGCGATGCACCGCCCGCCCGGAGTGGGAGAGCCGGTATGCAAACATGAAGCACTTCGTCTTCACTCCGGCCAGGATCACCCATACCTCGCCGAAATCGACCTCTGCCTCCGCGCCGGGTAGGTGCAGCTGCGGCACCATCGCCTTCGCGATCGGCACGATTCCCAGGATCTCCGGACGGCGAACGCGCACGTAGTCCCGCACTGTCGGGTAGCCGACCTGCGCGGCGTGCTCATCGAGTAGCCGGTGCCAGATCCGGGTTGCGGTCTGACGTTGCTTGCGCGGCGCGTCAATGTCCTGCTGCAGCATCCCGTCGATCAGATCGCGCACCGCATCAAGCTTCGGCGCCGCCTGCTGCCGGGGCTTCCTCCCCGGCGGCTTTGCGGATTCGAGCGCCTGCCGCACCGTTCTGCGGTGCACGCCATGCCTACGCGCGAGCTCCCGGATCGAGAGCCCCTCGATCCTCGCATCACGCCGAATCCGCGCGAACAACTCCACCCTGACCAACCCCATCCCGACCCCTCCCGTCGTCTCGAACAGCGACGAGACCAGGCTCAGTTGGGGCCAAATAGCTCCGACACATTCACCCCGGCGAGTCGCAAGTGGGGCCACCCAACACCGACATCATGGAGCCATCCAACGCTGACACAGCCACAAGACCGCTCTCCTCACAAACCTGTAAAGCTAGCTCGAGATCGACCAGGTCCAGCGATTCGAACTCGTGCATCATTTCGCGCGTTGACAACGACACGCTCGCCGACCAACCACTCGACGAAGGAAGAGGCGCCGCCCGGGATCAACCCGGACGGCGCCTCGCCATGCCCTCTTGACAGAGCACCACTACATATCAGATCTTCGTCAGCAGGTCATCGATCATGCGTCGGGCGCGCATACTGTGCTGTCCCGTCAGGCTGTGGAAAGCGTCCTGCAGCTCCTCGACGATGTCGAACGTCGGGTCCGTGAGCCAGAGGTCGTTGAGGCCCCCCCATATCGCGAGAATCTGCCGAGCGGCCACTTCCGGGACGATATCCGGATGCGCTTCTCCTGCGGCCTGTCGATCCCTCACAAGCGCCGTGAGCGCGTTCAGGGCCCGCTCGTTTCGCGCACGCATGAACTGGTGAGCCGGATGATCGGAATCCGTCGCGGCTGAAGCCACGTAGCTCATGAGCCTCACGAGATGGACATTGGACTCTTCCACACGCGCGAGACTACGTGCCAAGACATCGAGCGCGTCCGCGCCGTCCTCCAACGGGTGATCCTGGGACCAGCTGTCGTCGGTGGCTACCTCAGCCGCGCCCACGAGGAGGTGCTCCCGCGTCGGGAAGTGATAGAGCATCGCTCGCTCGCTGATGCCGGCACGCTTCGCGACTTCCGCGGTGGTCAGGGCGCGATGGCCCCTCTCGAGGACGATCGCATGCGCCGCCCTGCGGATGTCTTCACGCCGAGCCTGCGTTTTCGCGTAAGGCCCCCGGGGGCCGGTGGAGGCTGCCTCGCTCATGGCTTCATGTTAGCGCCAAAAACTCAGTGGCGGGCATAGTTCGTGCGAGAACAGTCATTTGCATCGATTCACCTAACTACTTGACAAGGCCCAAAAGTGTAAGGCACTGTAGTTTCATGCATCACCCGATGCGCCCACCCCGCGACACTCGTCATCCTGAAGCGAGTCTCGCCCCATCACATCCGAAGAAGGACTCGATGACAACGAAGTCTGAAGCTCGCGCCACTCGGAAGGCCGAGAAAGCAAACGACCCCACGCGGGTCTCGTTCTGGAAGTTCCTCACGTGGTCCGCGACCGGCGCCTCGTACGCCGTGTCGGTCATGCTGCTCGGGTACTTCACGATCTACGCGACGGACAGCCTGGGGCTCAACGCGGGTATCGTCGCCGGCATCCTGGTGTTCGTCAAGATTCTGGACGCACTGGGCTTGCTCTGGTCGGGCTGGCTGATCGACCGAGCACCGGAGACGCGATGGGGTAAGGCCCGGCCGTTCGAACTCGCCATCGTGGGCGTTTGGGTCGCATCTGCGCTCCTCTTCAGCATTCCGGGGGGACTCGGAGACGTGGCGAAGTACATTTGGATCGGCGTTGCGTATGCGCTGATCAGCGCCGTGTTCACGCCGCTGCTGAACTCGAATGATCCGCTCTATCTCGCACGCGCCTTCGGGAGCCGTGACGCGATCACCAAGATCAGCTCTCGTTCCGGGATCTTCGTGGGCCTGTTCGCGATTGTCGCGGGCATCGGGCTGCCGTTGATCTTCGGAAGCGCCGGAAAGGACCCGAGCGCCTGGACGATCGCCGCGTGGAGCCTCGCGGTTCCCATGGCGCTCTTCGGCCTTGGACGATTCGTGTTCAACAAGGAGAAGTACCTCACCGAGGATCCCACCACCCCCAAGGTGACACTCAAAGAGATCTGGACGGTGCTGAAGTCCAATCGGCATCTGTGGACCATCGCGGCTATTCAGTTCGTCAACGCGTTCGTCGGATTCATCGGCGTTGGCACGTACTACTTCCGCTACATCGTCGGTGACCTTTCGCTCCTGGCCCTCGCCAGCGCGATGAACATTCTGCTGCTGCCTATCCTGATCTTCCTTCCCGTCCTGGTGCGCAAGTTCGGCATCGCCAAGACCATGTTCGTGGCGAACCTGATCGGCGCGGCCGGCTTCGTCCTGTTCGCTCTCGGCGGGCTGGGGATGCCTTTCGTGATCGCCGCGCTGCTCTTCTCAGCCGTCGCCGGCATCCCGATCGCGTTCCTCATTCCGGTGATGATCATCGACAGCGCGACTTACAACGAGTGGCAGGGCAACCGTCGCCTCGAAAGCGTCGGCGGCGCCGTCACCGGATTCGGCCGCAACATCGCGGCGGCGATCTCGGTGGGCGCGACCGGTCTCGTGCTGACGGCCACGGGATACAACGGAACCCTCGACGTCCAGGCCCCGGCCGCGACCGCCGGCATCACGGTGCTGGCGAGTTGGGTCCCGGCGGCACTGACAGTGATCTCCGCATTCGTGGCGCTGGGCTACGGAAAGTTCGAGCGCCAGCTGCCGACCATCACCGCCGACATCGACCTGCGCCGCATGGAAGAGGCGAATGGGGAGGTGCCCGCCTGGGCGACGCCGTACATGGCGACGGCTGCGACTGCCGCGAGCGGCATTCACATTGTGACTGAAGGGCACACCGCCCACGGAGCGGATGCAGGACCGGAGCGCTCGAGCCGGGACGTCTGACCAGAGAGGTGCGGCGGATGCAAGCATCCGCCGCACCTCCCCTGACGAGGACTCATCGATCGCCGCACAACCGAGACCCACTGCGATGACACACACACCAGAGTTGGACGTGCTTGTTACCACCTGGAGAGGGGTGCAGTTCGCCAGCCTCGCGCACAGCTTCGCGGCTCCTCAGCCGGTAGACCTCACTGCCCTGCCCGTCCCCGGCGGCACCGCCGGAAGCGCACCCCTGCAACGCCTCCATGCCGCGCGCCCGCTGGGAGCGGCGACATCGCCGGACTGCCTGTTCCTGAATGTCTTCGCACCGAAGGGAGCGGCGGATCTGCCCGTCGTGCTCTACTTCTTCGGGGGCGGATTCGAAGCGGGCGCCGCGTCCGAGGCATCCATCGACGGGGCCCACCTTGCGCAGCTCGGGCCCTGCATCTTCGTCGCCGCGAATTACCGGCTGGGTGCCTACGGGTTCGCCCACTTCCACACGCTGAGCGACCAGCTGACAGACGCGCACAACCTCGGTCTGCAGGATGCCATCGCGGCGCTGCACTGGGTGCGGAAATTCATTCACCTGTTCGGAGGGGATCCGCACCGTGTCACCCTGATGGGCGGCAGCTCCGGCGCATTCCTGGCTACCGCACTCGCGGTGGCCCGAGGAGTCGCCCCGTCCAAGCCCTCGCCTGCTTCTCGGGCGGCGCGTCACGCATCATCGCCGAAGAAGACTCGCTGCGCTTCGGCAAGGACATCGTTCGCGCCCTCGGCCGCGAGGCGTCCGGCTCGACCCTTCTGAGCTCGCGCGCGGAAGCGATTCTCGATGCACAATCCACTGTCACGCCTGTGAACATCGCGTCCCGGAACAGCCGGCGACCACGCGGCTTCGGAATTGCACGCGACGATACCTCCCGGAACCCGGTCGTCCCCGATCATCCGCTCGCCGTCGTCTCCGCCGGCGGCCTTCGAGACACCTTCGTCCTGGCCGCGGCCGCTGTCGACGAAGCACAGGGGTTCCACCCCGCCACAGTCCCCATTCCCGCCTCAGGTCTGCTCGAGGGGATCCAAGACTTCACCGGCACCACCCGGGAAGCCATTCGGCGCGAATACGGCGACGGGGACCCTCAATCGAAGTGGCGCCGCCTGCTCGCCGACTACATCTACCGGCTTCCGGCCGCCCGCCTCGTGATGGCGCAACGGGCCGCAGGCGGCAACGCCGCATACCTCGACATCAGTCGAGATGACGGCGCCCCCGCTCATCATGGGGCAGAAGCACCAGCACTGTTCCAGCCACCGACCAACGACCGCGAACGCACGGTCGCGATTGCGGTTCTCGAGCTCATCCGGACAGGACGCGTCGACGCGGACGGCGTCCGAGAACCTTTCGTCGCGGGCGATGTCCTGCCTGTCGATGTCCTGCCACCGTCGCACCTGCTCGAACTCTGGGAAGGTGTCCCGAGACCATGACCGCCAGTTACCGCATCGGAGCAGGATCCGGCTTCGCCGGCGACCGCATCGAACCAGCCGCGACTCTCGCCGAACGCTGTGATCTCGACGCCCTCGTCTTCGAGTGCCTCGCCGAACGCACGATCGGGCTCGCACACCAGCGAATGACCCACGAGGACGCCGCCGGTTTCGATCCCGCCTTCCTTCAGCGTCTTCGCGCGGTGCTTCCCACGCTCCCCGCCAAGACCAAGCTGCTCACCAACGCCGGCGCAGCCGACCCGCGCGGTCTCGCTCGCGAGATCCAACGCGAACTGGCCGAACACGCGCACCCCCGTTCTCTTTCTATCGCGGCCGTGTTCGGTGACGACGTCATCGACGTGCTACCCGGGTCCGCGCAGATCCTCGGCACCGATATGACGGTCGCCGACCTCGGCGACCGAATCGTGTCCGCCAATGCCTACATCGGCGCAGCCGCAGCGGTCGCAGCGCTGGACGAGGGCGCAGATATCGTCGTGACCGGTCGCATGGGCGATGCGGCACTCTTCGCCGCCCCGATCCTGCATCACTTCAACGCGGACCCCGACTCCCCCGACGCCGCCGCTGCCCCCACGCTCATCGGTCACCTGCTCGAATGCGCCGGGCAACTCACCGGTGGCTACTTCGCCGATGGCATCCGCAAGACCGTCCCCGACCTCGCGCATCTCGGATTCCCCTTCGCAGGCGTGGAAAGCGACGGGTCAGCCGAATTCCGAAAGCCGGAGAACACCGGCGGAGTCTTGTCGCGCGAGACGGTGCTCGAACAGCTTCTCTACGAGATCGACGACCCCCGCTGCTACCAGACCCCTGACACCACCCTCGACTTCACACCTGTCCTCATCCAGGAGACGGGACCCAACCGGGTGCGCGTCAGTGGAGTCCGATCAACGGGTCGCCCACAGCAGCTGAAGGTGAGCATCGGCGTCATGGACGGGTATCTCGCGGCAGGGAGCATCGCGTACGCGGGGCACGCCGCGCTCGAGCGGGCGCAGCTCGCGCTGGCGATCGTGAGCGAACGATGGGAATCCGTTCACGACCGCCCCGCGTCCGAGCTTCGGTTGGATCTGCAGGGCGCGAACTCGCTGCGGCCGTGGACGCAACCACCGCACGCTCCCGCCGAGGTGCGAGCCCGCATCGGCATCCGAAGTTTCGATCCTGGCGTGCCCGCTCTCCTGCGCCGGGAACTCGAATCCCTGTACACGAACGGCCCCTCCGGCGGAGGAGGAGTCGAGTTCTCGTCCTCCCAGACCGTCGGCATCGTCTCGGCCCTCATCGACCGCGACCTTGTCCAGCCGCGATTCGAGATGATGCGATGATCCAGCTGCACGAGGTCGCCCATGCACGCGCCGGCGACAAAGGCAACACGTCGATCATCATGGTCGCCCCGTACATCCCGGACGACTATGAGCGCATCGCAGCGGCCCTGACGCCTGCCCGCGTCGCCACCCACTTCGGGGTGCCGCTCGCAAACGTCACCATCCACGCTGCGGCCACATTGCGGGCGTTCACCATCGTGATTCGCGAACGCCTCGACGGCGGGGTCACCCGCTCCCGCGGTGCCGACCCCCATGGCAAGACGCTCTCCGGGCACCTCCTCGAGCTTTCCGTTCCCGACTGACCAGCGTCGCCGAAGCATATTTCGAGCGTGCCCCCGATCCATCCAGAAAGAGCACCGTGACCGCGTACGAGCCGCACCCGGAGGTCGGGGCACCGTCCTGCGACGTGCAAAGTGCCGTCATGCTCACGACGGCCCTGGGAATGGTCGACGCGTCCCTCAACGGCGCGCCTGTAAGTGAAGCAGTGCTCACGCCGGGGTGGACCAGTTACGAATGGCGGGTTCGCCATTCGGCCGACGAGGTGAGCAACCTCGTATCAGCTCGCGTTGGGTGCACCGATCGGGACAGCTCGAACTCGAAGCGGACGTTCCCGCTCCCGCCACCATTCGCCTTCCTGGCGCAGCTGACGAGCGCGTCGAGGCGGGCCATCACCGGCGGTCGGTCCCCTGGCCCGAAGCGGCGTACGCGCGGTAGGTGCTCAGTCGGTCGGCTCAGCGCCATCGCCGACTTCTCGTGCGAGAGCCGTGTTGCGGGCGGAACCAGCCCGCAGGGAGCGCCCGCAGGTCACTTTCGACCAGACAGCCAGGATCCGGCGTCTCACTGCGAACCGCCTGCCCGCGCGGCGGAGATCCTTCCGGACCATTCGCGAGGCACGATCCACGTGCAGGGCGTCCCCGCGGGCCGCTGCAGTCGGCTCTATGCGGTGTCGAACGAGGTCCTCCAGAGCGCTGCTGAGGGCGAGGGAGAGCTGGCCGTCGACGTAGACCGGATCTGACGCGGCGCTCTCGAGTCGAGCGGCCAGTCTCGACTCCACGTCTCGGCGCGCACGGAGGCCGGGAATGTCCACCGCGCGGTAGTCGTGGCGGTTGCGCCCGTATCCCTCGCGCCCCGACGCTGCCGCGATGGCGGAGGCCAGTCGGTCCGACTCGGCGCGACGTTCGCGAGCGAGATCCCGAATGACCTCGCGCACCAAGCGACGAACGGCCTCACGGGAGAGTGAGCCGCCTCGGCTCATCGTGTGGCGGACGATCGCGTTCCGGATACACATCCGTGCCCCAGCCTCGGAGAGCAGGAACGCGTCGTCCACCATCGGTGCGAGGAAGTTGACCGACTCCTCACCCATCCCGGGTTCAGCGCTGCTGATCAGCGGTGGCCAATCCTGCGTCGACCAGGGCCCCCTGGCTGCGAGCAACCCGTCCCAGCCATTCCAGGCTCGGCTTCGGCGATCGCTCGAAGGTGACGCGATCGACCCCGATGAGCCCGAAAGTGGGCCCCCAGTGTCCCCACTCCCAGTTGTCCAACAGCGTCCAGTGCAGGTAGCCCAAGAGCTCGACGCCGTCGCGGGCGGCCGCGAAGAGCCCCCGCAGAGCCTCGGCCGTGTACTGGATCCGGCGGTCGTCATCGCCCGTCGCGATCCCGTTCTCCGTGACAAGCAGAGGTACACGCGCAACATCCCACGCGTGTCGGAGCGCGAGCCCGAGGGCGTCGGGGCGGAACGGAGTGCCGACGAGCGTGTTGCCCTCGGCCGGCTGATGAGCGATCGGGCCCTGCGGGCCGACGCTCTGCGCCGAATACGCCTGCACGCCCAGGAAGTCATCGGAACGGGCGGCCTCGAGGAACACATCCTCTCGAGCTTCGCGCTCGTAGCGGAGGCGCTCCTCTCCGCCCTCGACCGCCTCGAAGACCTGGTTCGCGACACTCCATCCGACCCGTGCGTCGGTCCTGGCCGACAGCACGTCGCGAGCTGCTCGATGCGCCTCGATCAGACGTTCGCTGTGCTCCCTGGTCGGAGCCGGCAGCCCGCTCACATTGAGCACAGGCTCCTCATCGCCGTCACGCGCGACAGTCGGACTCTGCCAGGCGTTGAACGTCCCCTCGCGCATCATCTGCTCGATCGTCATCATCTGCGCGAGCATGTTGGGCTCGTTCATCGTGATCAGGTACGGCACGTCGCCCAAGATGGGCGCAACGGTCTCGGCGAAGAAGGTGAACCGGTCGACCGCGTTGGATCCCATCCACCCCCCTTCGTCGGCGAACCACAGCGGGTTCGAGAAGTGGTGCACTGTCACGACGGGGGTCACTCCCGCGTGCAGGCAGGTGTCGATCATGCGCCGATAGTGCGCGAGTTCGGCACGCGACACCTGACCGGGTCGCGGCTCGATGCGCGACCACTCGATGCCGAATCTGTACGTGTCGAGCCCGGACTCCGCCAGAAGCGCGATGTCTTCGGGATACCGGTGGTAGCTGTCGCAGGCGTCCCCGCTCGGTTCCATGCCCGGCGACGCCGCCTCACGGCGCCACCAATCCGAATTGAGATTGTTTCCCTCGATCTGCATCGGGGCGGTCGATGCCCCCCACAGGAACCTGTTGATGTCGGACATTCGCCGTTCCTCTCGTTCATTGAGCCGGAGCACCCACGGGGAGTCAAGGTAGACGGCATGCGATGCCGCCGGAGGGCACCTGGTGCCCACCCGCGATGCCGCTGCGGCGGCACCAGGACGCCCAGACTGCACCCGTTTGAAGTCCGTAGCCTTCGTCGGCTCGGGGGCGACCGGCACCCAGCACCACCGGCGCTGACCTTGGACACCCGCTCTCCTGTAATTACAGTGCCTCACATAGTTCATGCCTGTCAAGCGCCGGAGTGAGTCAGCTTCCATTGGCCTGGAGAATTGTTTCTTGCACCACGCTTCATTTTCGGGTTAGCCTGAACGTATGAGCAATGCCGCCCGGAGTCGCGTGCGGGTTCAATCGCGGCGCGACGACTTTCGACCGACAGCGCCCGAATTCGTCAGCGACAGACAGCGTGAAGATCGAGCGCAGCCCGCCAACCCGGTGGCCGCTGCATCCAGGCGACACCTACGGCCGACTGCAGGGCGCGTTCACAGCGCCACCGAAGCAACGCGGCCCGAAGACACGCCAACTCATCATCGAACTCGCGATCCAAGACCTGAATCCGCAGGATCGTCGCGGAACATCTAAGGAGCCTCATGCGACTCTTCACCCACACAGTCGGCACCCGCGGCGCGAGCCTCACCTGTTACATACAGGAGCCCGACGAGGGACTCAAGAACGCGACCGTACGCCCTGCCGCACTCATCCTGCCAGGCGGCGCATACATGTTCCTGTCGGCGGCCGAATCAGAGCCGGTTGCGCTCGCCTATGCCGCGGAGGGGTACAACACGTTCGTTCTGCGCTACACCGTGGGACCGGACAGCCCCGTTGCGGCAGCCTATGAGGACGGGCAGGCCGCGTTGGGGTGGCTTCGCGCCAACGCCACCGATCTGCACATCGATCCGGCGAAGATCGTCGCTGTCGGCTTCTCTGCCGGGGGCCACCTGGCGGCGAGCCTCGGTGCGTTCGGCCCCGAGCGCCCGAACGCTCTCGTCCTGGCGTACCCGGGCGTCGAGGGACCAACCGCTCGGGCAGGAGTTTCGCTGGCGGACGCGATCACTCCCGAGATGCCACCGGCATTCCTTTTCGGCACCGTGGGAGACGACGTCGTTCCGGCACGCCAGTGGCTCTCGCTTCTGCAGGCGCTGGAGTCGAACATCGTCCCCTTCGAGTCGCATCTCTACATGCTCGGACCTCATGGAGTGAGCCTTGCGAAGGCGCACACATCAAATGGCCGAGCAGCCGGCGTCTCGCCGGACACCGCACGGTGGTTCACGGACTCGGTTCGCTTCCTCACCGCGATCTTCGGCGACTTCCTCGTCTCCGGTGAACCTCAGGACTACTCCCAGCTGGCTGCCCGCGCGACGTACGGTCCGGACATGCCGATCTACCGGCTCATCGAAGAAGCAGGTCCCGCGGCGGTTCTCGAAGTGCACATCCCCGCGCTTCTCGAACGTCTCCGGGGAAGCGCCGGATCAGCGATGTCGCTGCGGCAGCTGTCCGAGTTCGCGCCCGACCACCTGCCGACTGCGACCGTGGAACGCATCAGCGCGGACCTCGCCCGATTCAACGAGGTGACGGCATGACCGCACAATTCGCTGACTACTTCGCTGCTCCCTACATCGATATCGACGAGTGGCGAGAAGAGCCGACGAGGCACAGGTACCTGCACGGCGGCTTCGAATCCACCACGACGCGGTTCTCCCTCTACCTGCCGGAGGCCGATCGGTACGAGGGCCGCTTCTTCCAGTACGTCACACCCGTGCCCGACGACGAGAACATCTCCCAGGGCCAGGTCGGGGAAGAGGACAAGATCTCCTTCTCGATCGCGTCCGGCGCCTACTTCGTGGAGACCAACGGCGGCGGGAGCGTCGCAAAGGGTGAGTTCCCCCCGTCGCCTCTCATCAGTGCCTACGGCGCGAACGCCGCTGTGGCGGCATACAGTCGGGTCGTGGCTCAGGAGGTGTACGGACCACACCGGGCGTACGGCTACCTGTTCGGAGGGAGCGGCGGCGGGTTCCGCACGATGGGCGCGGCTGAGAACACCGAAGGCGTCTGGGACGGATTCGTGCCCTATGTCATCGGAAGTCCGATGGCCCTGCCGAACGTGTTCAGCGTACGTATGCACGCGCAGCGCATTCTGCGGGACAAGCTCGACGACATAGCCGATGCGATGGACGTCGGCGGATCCGGTGACCCCTATGCCACCCTGACCGAGGAGGAAGCCGCGGCGTTCCGCGAGGTGACGGCCATGGGATTCCCCACGCGTGCCTGGTTCGGTCATCGCGGTTTCGGCGCTCACGGCTATCCCGCGGTACGCGGGCCGATGACGATGGTCGATCCGTCCTATTTCGAAGATTTCTGGAAGGAACCCGGATATCTGGGCTCCGATCCCGAATCGTCCGTGCACCGCGACCGCGTCGTGCACACGACGTCGGTGACGGAGACTCTCTCGACGGCCGAACTCGCTGAGCTGAATCTGGCTGAACTGCCGCATCTGCAGCGCCAGACCAGCTCGGGTGGAGGCGTCGACGAATCCTTCAAGCAGGATTCGGGCGGCAAGCGGAACGTCGCCGCCGTGCGCCTGGCGGCAGCCGCACCCGCCGACACACAGAGTGCCGACCTGATCATCGTGTCGGGACCCGCCGAGGGCACGGTGGTGCAGCTGCGCCTCGTCAAGAGCGACCTCGCGGTGCTCGACATCGGCAACGACCCTCGGGTGTTCGATCTGCTCGACGCTGGTGTAGCCGTCAAGATCGACAACTCGACGGCACTCGCAGCACAGACCTATCACCGGCACCAGGTGCCGGACGACCGCACGTTCGCCGTGTGGGATCAGTACCGCGACAACACCGGCAACCCGCGATTCCCGCAGCGATCCGTCGTCATCGGCCCCCTCATCACGCAGAGCGCGAGCGGTCAGCCGCAGACGGGGCGCTTCGAAGGAAAGATGATCGTCTGTGCGTCCTTGCTCGACCGCGAGGCTTTCCCCTGGCAAGCCTCCTGGTATGCCGACCGTGTCCGCGAGCATCTCGGCCCTCAGACAGACGACCGATTTCGGCTCTGGTTCACTGACAACGCCGTGCACGGGGATATTGCAGACGAAGGACAGCCGACGAGGATCGTCAGCTATCTGGGCACGCTGCAGGCCGCGCTTCGCGCGCTCAGCGGGTGGGTCGAAGGCGGTATCGATCCGGCGCGCTCCACCGAGCATCGCGTCGTCGACGGCCAAGTGCTCGTGCTCGGTTCAGACCAGCCCGGTGGCGTTCAGCCGGTGGCGCTCCTGACCGCCGACGGCACCGAGCATGCGCATCCCGCAGTCGGTGAGGCAGTGGAGATCGTGCTCGAGGCCACCGCTCAGATCGGCGGCCTCGTATCCGTCAAGTGGGATCTCGATGGCGACGGTGTCTACGAGTCGATCGACCGTCTGACTGGAGAGAGCATCGTGCGCATTCTCCGAACCGCGCGCTTCGACACACCGGGTGTGCGTTTCCTGACGGCTCGGATCACCGCTCAGCCGGACAGCGACGCCGCGACACCCTTCGCGCGGCTATCGAACCTGGCGCGAGTTCGCATCTCCGTCGACTAGCTCGCGAAGCCGGAGAGTCACCGTGCCGACAACATCATCGAAAGGCCAGATCGCCATGTCCAGTGAAAGTGCAGCCCCTTATCGGGACCGCTCGCTCTCCATCGAGGAGCGCGTCGAGGATCTGCTCTCCCGTCTCACCCTGACCGAGAAGGCAGGGCAGCTGACCCAGTACTTCTACATGGGTGTCGCGATCAACATGCCGTCGGATCTCGACATCGCCTCGATCCCGGACGAGCACCGCGCACATGTGCAGCAGCCCTTCATGGTGCAGTCGGCCGTGCGGGCCGGGACCGCCGGGTCTGTGCTGTTCGCCAAGGATCCCGCACTCGTCAACCACCTGCAGCGCATCGCCGTGGAGGAGAGCCCGCACGGCATCCCCCTGCTCGTGGGCTACGACGTCATCCACGGCCTGCGCACGATCTTCCCCGTCCCGATCGCGCTCGCTGCCAGCTGGAATCCCGCTGTCGCAGAGGCCTCTCAGGCCGTCGCTGCCGCAGAGGCCCGCGCCGTCGGCATCAACTGGACCTTCGCTCCGATGATCGACATCGCGCGCGACCCGCGCTGGGGGCGGATCATCGAAGGCGCCGGCGAGGACCCCGTGCTCAGTGGCGCGATCGCCGCCGCGCAGGTCCGCGGCTTCCAAGGCGACGGTGGGGGCGGCAGTGTTCTCGCCGGACCCAAGCACTTCGTGGGCTACGGCGCCTCGCGCGGCGGCCGCGACTACGACGACGCGGAAATCTCCGACTCCGAGCTGTGGAACGTCTACATCCCGCCGTTCCGCGCCGCCGTCGAAGCGGGAGCCGCGAACGTGATGAGTGCGTACATGGACCTGAACGGCGTCCCCGCCTCGGCCAGCAGCTGGCTGCTGAATGATGTGCTTCGGGATGAGCTCGGCTTCGACGGCTTCACCGTCTCGGATGCGAACGCCGTGCGCTCCCTCGAGGTTCAGCACTTCGCAAAGGACCTTCAGGACGCCGCTATCCGCGCGGTGAGCGCCGGCCTCGACGTCGAGATGGCGATGTTCGACCCCGCCTATGACCGCATCCCCCAGGCAGTCAGCGAGGGAAGGCTGTCGGAGGCGACCGTCGACCGTGCGGTGCGGCGAGTGCTGACGGCGAAGTTCCGCCTCGGCCTGTTCGAGAATCCCTTCGTCGACGAGGCTGGCGCCGCGACCGTCCTCGGCAGCACCGCCAGCCGCGACGCCGCAAAGGATGCCGCAGAGCAGACCTTCGTACTCCTGAAGAACGACGACGCAGCCCTCCCCATCGCTGCGAACGCGCTGTCGTCGGTGGCGGTCATCGGTCAGCTCGCCGCAAGCAAGCGCGACGTTCTCGGCCCCTGGGTGTTCGACCACGATGTCGACGAGGCGGTTTCCGTCCTGAAGGGCCTCCGCGATCGGCTCGGCTCGGGTGTGCGCATCGAGTACGCGCCGGGCGCCAGCATCCCCGAACGTCTCCACCCCTCGCTCTTCGACCGGATGGACGCCGCGGTCGAAGCGACCCCCGCGGACTACGACGACGACGCCGAGATCGAACGCGCAGTGACGATCGCCGCCGAGTCCGATGTCGCCATCGTCGTGGTGGGACAACGACAGAACCAGATCGGCGAGAAGTCATCTCAGGCGACCCTCGAACTCACCGGTCGTCAGCTCGAGCAGCTGAGGCGGATCACTGCAACCGGTACGCCGGTCATCCTCGTCGTCATGTCGGGGCGCCCTGTTGACCTGCAGTGGGCCGATGAGAACGTCCCCGCGATCCTGCAAGCGTGGTACCCCGGCGTCCGCGGCGGCGACGCGATCGCGTCGGCTCTCGTCGGCGACATCTCACCCGCCGGCCGGCTCCCCTTCACCTGGCCCCGCAATGTCGGGCAGATCCCGATGATCTACGCGCACAATCGCACATTCCAGCCGGAGGAGCAGAGCCGTCGGTACTTCGATGAGCCGAGCACACCGCTCTATCCCTTCGGCTACGGGCTGTCCTACTCGGAGTTCTCCTACGGACCGGTCACTCTCGAACGCGACAGGATCGCGATCGGGGAGTCCGTGCGAGTTCGCGTCGATGTGACGAATGTCGGCAGCCGTCGCTCCGACGAAGTAGCCCAGCTCTACGTGCACCAGCGCTTCGGCACGTCCACCCGTCCCGTGCGCGAGCTGAAGGCGTTCCAGCGACTCCACATTCCTGCCGGCGAAACCCGCGAGCTCACGTTCGAACTCGGCCCCGACCAGCTGCGCTACTGGAGCGCGGCAGCGCGAGGCTACGTCCAGGATGACACCTTGATCGACATCGCGATCGGCGGAGACTCGACAGCGCCGTTCTCCGCCACGCTGACCGTTCACGGCGGGCCTCTCGAGTCATGACGAACGCTCCGTTCAGCAGCCAGAGTCCCTCGCTGGACTCTGCGACATCGGCGCCTGCTACCCGGTCAGGAGGCCGGGTAGCAGGCAAGGTCGCCCTGGTCACGGGCGCCGCACGCGGCCTCGGTGCCTCGTTCGCTCGCATGCTCGTCTCGGAAGGGGCGAGCGTGATTCTCACGGACGTCCTCGACGAGATCGGCACCGAGCTGGCTGCATCCCTCGGCGACCGGGCACGATATGTGCACCTCGACGTGCGCGACTACGAGGAGTGGGAGCGCGCCGTCGCTGAGTCGATTGCGGCTTTCGGGCGACTGGACGTTCTTGTCAACAATGCCGGAGTGGTGCGAAGCTCCCCCATCGACGAGCATCCGACCGACGACTGGAAACTTGTCATCGACGTCAACCTGACCGGATCCTTCTACGGCATTCGAGCAGCAGCGGCGGCCTTGCGCGCATCCGGCTCGGCATCCATCATCAACGTCTCCTCCGAAGCGGGACTCCAAGGGTATGAGCGGATATCCGGCTACAACGCCTCG
Source organism: Microbacterium rhizosphaerae (assembly GCF_034120055.1). Lineage (NCBI taxonomy): Bacteria > Bacillati > Actinomycetota > Actinomycetes > Micrococcales > Microbacteriaceae > Microbacterium > Microbacterium rhizosphaerae. Next base: position 3,669,146 of record NZ_CP139368.1, read on the forward strand.
AAGTTCGGCCTTCGCGGATTGACCAAGAGCGCCGCTCTCGACCTCGGGCGCCACAACATCCGAGTCAACACCGTTCATCCCGGCATGACCCGCACACCGCTGCTCGAGGGCAGGGAGTTCCCGCAGGATCACGTCGCGCTGCATCGGGTGGGAGAGATGGACGAGGTGGCGCGCCTGGTGCTCTTCCTCGCGTCGGACGAGTCATCGTTCTCGACAGGATCCGAGTTCGTCGCCGACGGAGGAGAAGCAGCAGGGCTCGTGCGCTCCTGAAGGCGGCAGACTTCCTCCTTCTTCTCTCTCCCCCTCGGACAACGCATCGATCTGCGCCGTGCTGGGTCAGCACGATGTGAAGATCGTCCCATCGACCTACTACGCCGCGAGATGCCGCGGCCGCTCGCCACAGGAGGTGTCGGAAGGCGCGCACGCCTGGTCCCCGATCCGGGCACTGCCCGCAAGGGGATCCGCTTGCGTTCGTTCATCGGCGCAGGCTGCCCGTGCTCTGAGCTCGCGGCAGCGTCGATATCGCGCACGGGGTAACCGATCCACGCGACGAGAAGTCTCAGTGCTATCATTCTTGCTAGCAACACGTGGGAGGTGAGTCAGATGGCGACGATCGTGGTCCGGAACTTGCCCGAGGACGTGCGGGAGAACCTGCGCCTGCGTGCTCAACGGCATCACCAGTCGATGGAGGCCGAGGTCCGCGCGATCCTGTCCGAGGCGGTCGCTGACATCGATCCTGTCCTGGCATGGCTCGACGAGTCCGCGCAGATCCGCGAAGAGACCGGTGGCGTCGATCTGCCTCAGCCGTCCCGCACAGCGGCGCGGGACGTCTCCCTGTGATCATCGTCGACACCAACGTGTGGTCCGAGACCCTGCGGGCGGTACCAGACCCGCACGTCTTGCGGTGGTTTCGAGCAAACGCAGCCGATCTCTACATGCCGGCATTGGTCGTGCACGAGCTGGTGTTCGGCATCGAGCTCCTCCCGGACGGGCGGAAGCGGACCCAGTTGGAACCGCATGTGCATGCGATGATCGCTCGGATCGCCAGGCGCGTGCTGCCCTACGACGCCGACACGGCGCGCACGCACGCGGCGCTGCGCGCGGCCGCGCGCCTGGCAGGCCGGGAGCCTTCAGCCCAAGACGGCCAGATCGCCGCCCACGCGGCCCATCACAACGCCGCCCTCGCGACCCGGAACACGACCGACTTCGCCGGCTTAAACATCACGCTCGTCAACCCCTGGGACGTGCGCTGAGGGATCATCCGCGCGCACGTCGGCAGGGTGCAGCGCCGCGGCCGCAGCATCCCCACGGTCGAAGCGTCAGAGATGTCCGGATGCAGATTCGTCAGGCATGTCCTGATACATCACAGACCGCGGCGGCTCAGATGCACACACAGGTGCACACATGCGGTGCACACATCGGCTCTGATTCCAAGGAGGTTTCCCAGCCCCCGACCGTCCAGACTCGCGTAATCACGCGGAAGTTCGGCGTTACGGTCTCCGAGTCGGCGGCAAGCGCGATCAAACCCGATCAGAGCACCCCGGAAACAAGAAAAGACCCGGCTGACCGGGTCTTTTCTCATTCACTGTCTCAACACAGTGCGCGCCTGGAGGGACTCGAACCCCCAACCTTCTGATCCGTAGTCAGATGCTCTATCCATTGAGCTACAGGCGCAGGACCCGTCGCGCGGGCCTCGACTACATTACCCCACGACGGGTCGAACTCACGAATCGGCGCCGGGGGCGGCGTCCACGGATGGCGATCCGCCGGCGCGGATCTCCTCGAGTCGGCGCTTGTGCGCGGCGAGCCGCGGAAGATCGACCAGGCGCAGCGACTGCATGCGCGCCTCGCGCATCTTGTCGTAATCCGGCTCGAGGTCGGGCCGGGCCGCCTCGATCCGCAGCGTGCGGTCGATGTTGCGGGCGACGTCGGCCCAGGCGGCCTCGCGCGCCGCCTCGACGAGCTGGCGGAGCTCACCGTCGTCGGATGCCCGAGTGCGCAGCTCGGCGGCGACGCGCTCGGCCTGCTTGCGACGACGGCGCAGGTTTCGCACGTCCCGGCTGCTGTAGTCGTGCGAGCCGTACGGATCGCGGAAGCGCCGGCTGGCCTTCTTCTGCTCGCGGCGCGCCCGAGCCCCGTCGGCGTCGGCCTCGCCGGCGAGCGCGAGCAGCGTCTCCCGCGCATCGGGCAGGAACCGGTCGACATCGAAATCCGCGCCGCCCGCGAGGATCTCGACGAGGATCTTGTTCTTCAGCGCGAGCCGCGTCGCCGCCGCAGCGACGTAGACGCCCTCCGCGACGAGATCCCGCACGCGCACGTCCTCCCCCAGCACGCGGACCTCACCGCCCCCGTCGGATTCGGGGGGCGGCCCGTCGTGTCTCTTCTTCTTGCGTGACAAGAGCATCCGTCCGGACTACACGGGCGTCGTGTAGGTCGACCTTCCGAAGCCGAGGATGAAGAACCCGATCACGCTGAGGATCCGCAGCAGGAGGAACGAGAGGACCGCGCCATGGGCACCCGGGGCCGCCGCGGTGTCGGTGATGTTCTCGAGCGCGACCATGCGCTCATCCTAGGGGGCCGCGGCGACGCCCGGCTGCCGTCATCCGGCGCTCGCGGGAACGCCCGACAGCAGCTCCGCGAAGACCTCGGCCGCCGTCTCGCCGCGCGAGAGGCCGGCCGCCTGCCCGGCCCACAGCGACACCAGCTCGCCGTCGCCCTTCGCGCCGGCCGCGGCGCGGAATCCTCCGGTCAGCCAGTTCTGCGCCGGGAACGGGGCGATGACGCCGCTCGCCTCGATCTCGCGCATCGCGCGATTCGGGATGCCGCGGGCCAGCCGCCCGCTCATCGCCCGCGTGAGGACGGTGGAGGTGTCGGATGCCGCCGCGAGCGCGGCGCGATGCGCATCCGTCGCCGCCGACTCGCGCGTGCGCAGGAACGCCGACCCGACCTGCACGCCCGAGGCCCCGAGGGCGAAGGCCGCGGCGACCCCGCGACGGTCGGCGATGCCGCCCGCCGCGATCACCGGCGCGCGGACCGCGTCGACCACCTGTGGGATGAGCGCGAACGTTCCGACGAGGGACTTCTCCGCGGGGGCGGCGAACGAGACGCGGTGACCGCCGGCCTCCGAGCCGCTGGCGACGATCGCGTCGACGCCCGCGGCATCCAGCGACACCGCCTCATGAACGGTCGTCGCCGTGCCGACCACCCGGATGCCCTTCGCCTGCAGCCGCTGCACCACGTCGCGCGGGGGCACGCCGAACACGAGACTCAGCACCGCGGGCGCGGCCTCCTCCACGGCCTCGAGCTGCACCCGCAGGTCGGGCAGGAAAGCCTGTGGCACGGTCGGCGGCTCGAGTCCGAGCTCCGCATAGAACGGAGCGACCGCATCGATGAACGGCCCGAGATCCAGCCGCGGGGGCACCACCTCGTCGCCCGTGGGCAGCCACAGGTTCACCGCGAACGGACGGGACGTCGCATCCTTCAGCTGCGCGATCGTGTCGTGGATGCGCTGCGCCGAGTATCCGTACAGGCCGTAGCCGCCGAGGCCGCCGAGATTGCTGACCGCAGCGGTCAGCTCGATCGAGGAGAGCCCGCCGAAGGGGCCGAGGAGGATGGGGTGTTCGACGCCGAAGATGCTCATGCCCGCGACGCTACTCCGCGGGTCCGAACCGGGCTCCGGGTGCGGCAGGTCCTCCCCGGTAGGATGGAACGCTTGGCCCGGATTCGGAAGGGAGGCTCCATGACTCGGAAGAACGAGCCGAGCCTCATCGGCGCCACGGGCTTCGCCTACTTCCCCATCGCCCTCATCGCCCGCTTCCCCTACGCGATGATGGTCGTCGGCGTGCTGACCCTCGTCGTCTCCGGGCGCGGATCGCTCGCGCTCGGCGGAGTGAACTCTGCGATGGTCGGCCTCGGCGCCGCGATCTGCGGCCCGCTCATCGGCGTCGCCGCCGACCGCTGGGGGCAGCGCCCCGTCGTGCTGGCGACGGCGATCGCCAACAGCATCGTGCTGCTGACCCTCGCGTGGGTCGTCTACAGCCCGCTTCCCGATCCGGCGGTGCTGCTCACCTCGCTCCTGGTCGGAGCGACGGCCCCCCAGGTGTCGCCCATGTCGCGCAGCCGACTCGTCGGCATCATCGACCGGGTGTTCCCGCGGGCGCGGCGACCCCGCATCCTGAACGGCACGATGGCGTACGAGTCGTCGGCCGACGAGATCGTCTTCGTCTTCGGTCCGGTCGTCGTCGGCGTGCTCGCGACGGCGTTCAGCCCTGCCGCGCCGATCGTCGCGGCCGCGGTGCTGACGGCCGTGTTCGTCACCGCATTCGCGCTGCACCGCACGGGGCGCACCACCGTCCCGATCACGCGTCCGGAGGGCATGCCGCCGGCGACGGCGGACATCGCGACACAGGCTCCCGCGCGGGAGCTGCTCGGCATCCGTCTGATCACGATCACCGTGGGAGCGCTCGGCATGGGCCTCTTCTTCGGCGCGATGCTGACGTCGCTCACAGCATTCATGACCGATCGGGGCGCCGCGACCGAGGCGGGACTCGTGTACGGCGCCATGGGCGTGGGCTCGGCGATCTTCGCGCTCGGGGTCATGATCCTGCCGCCGCGGTTCTCACTGCGGGCGCGTTGGCTGGTGTTCTCGAGCATCGTGCTGCTCGGAAGCCTCTCGCTCCCCTTCGTCCGCGACGTGCCGCAGATGGCGTGGGCGCTGCTCGTGATCGGCGTCGGCATCGGGCCGACGCTCGTGACGCAGTACAGCCTCGGCGCGGCGTACAGCCCGCGCGGACGGTCGGCCACCGTCATGACGATCCTCGGCTCGGGGGTGATCGTCGGGCAGTCGGCGGCATCGGCCATCACCGGCGCGATCGGACAGTCGATGGGGACCCCCGCCGCGCTCCTCACCCCCATCGTCGCCGCGGCGGTCGTCGCGGGCGCGGGCATCGTGAACGCCGCGCTCGGCTCGCGGCACTGAGCCGGCCTCAGGCGGTGTCGTCGACGACGGGATCGATGGATGCTGCGACCCCCCGCATCCCCATCGCGGACGACAAGTGCGCGAGCGCGTCGCGGGCGGTCGTCACCGCGACGAGCGCGTAGACCACGAGGGAGGACTGCCGCGTATCGGTTTCGACGTGCAGCTCGGCGTCGTTCTTCGCCAGCGTGAAGCCGAAATGCGTGAGGTCGGCCAGAGCCGTCCAGGCGACGTGCGGCAGGCTGCCGTCGCCGTACGCCTCGGCGACCGGCACGGACGGGGGCAGCTCGCGCCGCACGGCTCGGGTCGTGACGCCCGCCGCGAGAGCCGCCGCGTCGATGTGGGCGAGCGCGGCGTCGCCGTGTTCCGCGAGGCGTGATGCCAGCTGGTCGTAGAGCTGCGGGGGGATCGACGCATCCCTCGCCTGGGCCAGACGCTCGTGATCGGCGGCGAACCGGCTCACGTCGGCGCGCAGGGCGCGCGCGAAGCGCTCGAGCCGCTGCTGGCGGGTCTCGGGCGCGAGCAGCCACGTGAGGGTCGCCGCGTTCTCGATGGCTCCGCGCAGGAGCGGCGGCAGCAGCACGAGGTCGAGCGCCAGCTCGCCGGGCGCCGTGCGCAGCGCCGAGCGGTGCAGCTCGTCGAGGTAGGTCGCGGCCGCGGTCGCACGCTGCTGCACGTACACCGCGAAGGCCAGGCGGCCCTCCGCGGTGCGCGTCGCCTCCTCGTCCGCGCGCAGGCTCGCCTCCGCGGAGACGGGGGCAGCAGCGAGCGACCGGAGCGCATCGGACAGCTCACCGCACGTCGTGAACGCGCGCCGCAGCGCCGTCGTCATGTCTGCGTCGGTGGGGTGGGGCACGGCGGCCTCGGGCATCCCGTCAGTATGCCCGAGGCGTGGCGCGGGATCGCACCGGCGGAAGCGCTCGTCTTTCGCGTGTCCCCGGCGCGGGCCGTGTCGGGCGAGGGCGGCGCGCAGACGTAGGATCGTCGCGACGTTCAGCCGGAAAGGACGCATGCTCGATCTGATGCCGTGGGCGTGGGCCCTGCTCGCCCTGGCGGCGGCGATCGTCGGCGTGTCCAAGACCGCACTCCCCGGTGCGAGCACGATCTCGGTCGCGATCTTCGCCGCGTTCCTGCCCGCGCGGACCTCGACGGGAGCGCTCCTGATCCTCCTGATCGTCGGCGACGTCTTCGCCCTGCTCACCTACCGCCGGCACGCGCACTGGCCGACGCTGCTGCGCCTGGCCCCGCCCGTCGCGGCCGGCATCGCGTTGGGCGCACTCTTCCTCGCCTTCGCGAGCAACGCGATCGTGAAGCCCGTCATCGGCGTCATCCTCCTGGGCATGGTGGCGATCACGCTCTGGCGGAGGCGCTCCGCATCCACCGACGCCATCACGCACACGAATCTGTCCGCGACGATCGGCTACGGCACGCTCGGCGGGTTCACCACGATGGTGGCCAACGCCGGCGGACCGGTCATGTCGATGTACCTGCTCGCGATGCGCACGCCGGTCAAGGTGTTCCTCGGCACCGCGGCGTGGTTCTTCGCGATCGTGAACATCATCAAGCTGCCGATCCTCGTCGGCCTCGGCCTCATCACGGTGCCGGTGCTGCTGCTGGATGCGGTCCTCATCCCGCTCGTGGTCGTGGGGGCGCTGCTCGGCCGATGGATGATCCCCCGCATCCACCAGGCGCTCTTCGACCGGATCGTGCTCATCCTCACGATCGTCGGCGCCGCGTATCTGCTCATCCCCTGATCGCGCGGACCTTTGCAGACGCCGCGAGATCGTGCAACCCCCTGACGCCGGAGAGCCCCGGTGGAACAATGGAGACGTCGGGGATGCACCCATGACGAGAGCGCTCCCCCGGCGTCGGGAGGAGGACGAGCAGTGAACGCATCGAGAGACGACACCACGCCGGGAACGACCCACGGCAGCTGGGGTGCGGGGCATCCCCACCTCATCGTGTCGCAGGACGGCACGCACCGCATCTTCAACCTCGAGTCCGACAACGTGCGCATCGGCAGCGCGGTCGATTCGGAGCTCAGGCTGGCGGACATCGACCCGCTGCACGCGCAGATCGTGCACGACGCCCACGACGAGTACGTGCTGATCCCGCACGGGGCGATGGATCTCAGCCACGCTCCGATGTACATCGAGGCCGTCGACGCCGAGGGCGCGATCCTGCGCACCGGCGCACGGTTCACGATGGGCGGATGGATGTTCGTGTACGCGCGCGACGAGTTCGCCGACCACGGCCGGCCCTACGGCGGCCGGGAAGGCGGCGAGGGCACGCACCAGTCGCGGCAGCCGGAGCGCCCGGACTACACCGGATCGCACCCGACCGGGCCATGACGGCCGCCGAGTCCTGACGTTGGCACCGACCGGTCAGTCGCCCGGCGGGGCCCCCGTCGTCGAGCGCACCACGAGCTCGTAGGGCGCCGGCGGCACATCGGGCCAGTCGCCCGAGCCGCCCACCAGATGTCCGAGCACCCAGCCGGCGGCGTCGCGTCCCTGCTGCTCCGGCTCCTGCTGGACGGTCGTGAGGCCGAGCGCCTCGGCGTAGTCGTGGCCGTCGATGCCGATCACCGACACCTCGTCCGGCACGACGATCCCTGCGGCCTGCAGCGCGAACAGCACCCCGGCGGCCATCTCGTCCGAGGTGCACAGGAGCGCGGTGGGCAGCTCCTCGCCCGACGCGAGCAGGCGATCCATCGCCTGCTTGGCCACGCCGAAGCGATAGCCCCCGGACAGCATCCATTCGTCGCGCACGTCGATGCCCGCCTCCGCGAGTGTGTCGACGAAGGCGGCCGAGCGGATCTGCGGCACCGTGCTGTTCAGTCCCTCGGCGTCGACCCCGCCGACGAGGCCGATGCGCCGGTGGCCCAGCCCGATGAGATGCCGTGTCGCCGTCACCACGACGGCGTGGTCGTCGACGCCGACGCGCGGCATCCCGTGGGTGGGACCGCCGACGCCGATCGTCGGCAGTCCCACCTCGTCGAGCTGACGGAGCTCCTCCGCCGCGAAGTCCGTCGACAGCACGATGAGACCGTCGACCCGCCGCCGCAGGAGCGACCGGTGGAACAGCCGCTCCTCGCCGCCGCCGCGACTGAGGTCGAACAGCACCACGTCGTAGTTCGCCTCGGCGAGCGCGGCGTCGATGCCGCTCACGACGGATGCGTAGAACCAGCGCCGCAGCGACGGCACCACGACGCCGATCGCATGATGCCTCCCGGTCGTGAGACCGGATGCAGCCAGCGACGGGATGTAGCCGTCGCGCTCGGCCACCCCGCGCACCGCCTCCACGGTGGCCGGCGAGATCCCCGGCATGCCGCGCAGTGCCCGCGAGACGGTGGATTTCGACAGCCCCAACTCGCGGGCGATGTCTATGAGGGAGGTCATGACACACGTCCGTCCTATCGATCGGCACCTCCGCCCGTACCAGCGGAGATGCGGCTCCTGCGCCGATACAGGATGGCGACGACCACGGCGACGACACCGGTCAGCGTCGCCCACAGCAGCGCCGGCTGACCGGTGATCTCGCACCCCAGCGTGATCAGGAACAGCCCCCCGCCGAGGGCCACCAGCACCCCCAGCGCAAAATCGAGCCTAGTGGTGGGCCGGCGAGGGGCGCGGTACGTCACGGTCAGCCCTTCACTCCGCCGGCGGTCAGGCCGGCGACGATCTTGCGCTGGAGGATCAGCACCAGGATGACGAGCGGCACGGTCACGATGGTGCCCGCCGCCATGATGGCGGTGTAGGGCTCCTGGTGGGGCTGCGACCCGGTGAACCCGGCGATCGCGACCGTCACCGTCTGCGTGGCGTCGGTCGACAGCACGCTCGCGATCAGGTACTCGTTCCAGCTGGCGATGAAGGCGAGGATCGCGGTGGTGAACACGGCGGGCGCGGCCAGCGGCAGGATGATCTTGATGAACGCCGTGAAACGTGTGCAGCCGTCGACGCGCGCCGCCTCCTCGAGATCCCATGGCATCTCGCGCAGGAACGACGCCAAGGTGTACACCGTCAGAGGCAGCGCGAACGAGATGCTCGGGATGATCAGTACCTGGTAGGTGCCCGTCCAGCCGAGGTTCGTGAACAGCTGGAACAGCGGCGTCAGCAGCGCGACCGCGGGGAACATCGACGCCCCGAGGATGATACCGGCCAGGAACGCCTTTCCGGCGAACTCGAGTCGCGCCAGTGCATAGGCGGCCGTGACGCCGAACACGAGCGCGATGAGCGTCACGCTGACACCGACGATGAGGCTGTTGCCGATCGCGCGCAGGAGGTGATTGCCCAGCTGCGTCGAGAAGGCCGTCACGAAGTTGTCGAGCGTCGCAGGGATCGGGATCAGCGAGGTGTCGTACGTGTAGTCCACCGGGCGGAAGGCCGTGACGATCATCCAGTAGAACGGTGCCAGGCACCAGATGACGATGATGATCGCCTGGACGCCCGTCCGGATGCTCGCTCCGGCCTTCTTGCGCGCGCGGGTGCTGTTGCGGGTCCTGTTCTCCGCTGCGGGCTTCGGGGTCGTACCGGCGGCGACCTCGGTGCTGGTGACGCTCACCGGAGTTCTCCCTTCTGCTGCGCTTCCGTCGTCGCCACCACGTTGGCGCCGAGGAAGCGCACGAAGATGAAGGCGACGGCGAAGATGAGCAGGAACGTCAGCGTCGACAGCGCGGCCGCCGCATTGAAGCCCTGCCTGATCTGATTGACCACGAGTATCGACAGGGTGGTCGTGGCATTGCCTGGCCCACCGCCCGTCAGGATCGCCGGCAGGTCGTACATGCGCAGCGCGTCCAGCGTGCGGAAGAGGATCGCGACCATGAGGGCGGGCTTGATCAGCGGCAGCGTGATGCGGAAGAACTGCTGCACCGTGCTCGCGCCGTCCACCCGGGAGGCCTCATAGATCTCGTCCGGGATGATCTGCAGCCCTGCGAGGATCAGCAGAGCCATGAACGGTGTCGTCTTCCAGACGTCGGCGATGATGATGGCGATGCGCGCCGGCCATGCCTGACTGGTCCAGAGGATCTGCGCATGGAGTATCACGTTCGCGATGCCGGCGGTGGCGAAGATGAAGAACCACAGCTTGGCCGTGACAGCCGTGGGGATCGCCCACGGGACGAGGACCGAGGCCCGAACGAGCGCGCGGCCGCGGTAGGCGCGGTTCATGATCAGCGCCATCCACAGGCCGAGGATCGTCTCGAGGACCACGGTCGTGATCGTGAAGAAGAACGTGTTGAAGATCGACGTCCAGAAGCTGGCGCCGTTCGTGCCCGGCGGGCAGGGAACGGGTCCACACTGCTGGAGCAGCCAGTGGGTGTAGTTCGAGAACCCGGCGAAGCCGCCCTGCTCGAACAGTCCCGTGGCTGCGTTGAGGCCGGCGTCCTTCTGGAACGACTGGATGACCGCCGCCACGAGCGGATATCCGATCACCACCGCGAGGATCAGGATGCTCGGGGCGATCAGCCAGAGCGCTGCGCGGCGTTCGTGGGTCTTGACCGCCGCCTTGTCGGATTTCCTGCCGCGGGGCGACTTGGCCTTCGCCTCGGGCGCGGCGTCTACGACTGCCATGGGAGGACTCCTCTCTCCGTTGAGTGGGTCGGATGACGTTCTTGGGGATGAGGGATCCGGGACGGCCGGCGGACCGGCCGCCCCGGATCGAGGATGGTTATCCGTTTGCTGCGGACTTGATCGCGTCCTGCATGTTCTTCAGGCCGCTGTTGACGTCGGCCGCCCCGGAGAGCACCTGGAAGGCGTTCACCTGGATGGCCTGCGTGACCGCGGGGTAGAACGGCGTGACGGGGCGCGGAACCGCCTTCAGGATCGACTGCTTCAGCACGGGCAGGTACGGGTTCGTCTTGATCAGATCCTGATCGTCGTACAGGGCCGTGATGACCGGGGCGAGGGATGCCTTCTGCACGAAGATCTTCTGGATCTCCTGGCTCTCGAGGAACTGCAGGAAGTCGTGCGCCGTCGCCTGGTGCTTCGAGTACGCCGAGATGGCCGCGTTGTGGCCACCCAGCGAGGAGGCCGTCACGAGCGGGGCGATCGCGAACTTGTCCTTGACCACCGAGGTGGCGTCGGTCGTCGCGAGGCTGTAGGCGTAGGGCCAGTTGCGCATGAAGAGGTACTTGCCCGCCTCGAACGCCTGACGGCTCGGCTCCTCCATGAACGTCAGGTTCTCCTGGGGGATGTTGCCGTTCTTGAAGGCGTCGACCAACTGCTGCATGCCCTTCTTGGCCGCGTCCGTCTCCAGGTTCGGCGTCTTGCCGTCCGACTTGACGATCTCGCCGCCCGCACCGTTGATGCTCTCGGCCACGTTGACCGTCAGGCCCTCGTACTGCTTGAACTGGCCGGCGTAGCAGTTGATGCCTGCGGCCTTGGCCTTCGCGCAGTCGGCCATCATCTCGTCCCACGTGGTCGGGGGCGTGGAGATGATGTCCTTGCGGTAGTACAGCAGGCCGCCGTCCGACGACACCGGTGCGGCATAGAGCTTGCCGATGTAGGTCGCCGACTTCACCGTGGCGGGCAGGAGGTTGCTCGTGTCGATCTTGAGGGCGCCCTCGAGCGGCTGCAGCCACCCCTTGGCCGCGAACTCGGCCGTCCACACCACGTCGACGCTGACGACGTCGTAGTTGGAGTTCTTGGCCTGGAAATTCTGCACGAGGTCGTCGTGCTGCTGGTTGGCGTCCGTGGACTGCTCCTTGAGCGTGACCTTCTCGCTCGGGTGCTTCTGGTTCCACATGTCGATGACGGGCTGGACGACGTTGTTGTTGTCCTTGCCCTGCACGTACGTGATCGGACCGCGGCTGCTGTTCGCCGCGCCGCTGGAAGAGCCTCCTCCACTGCCCGAACAACCGCTCAGCGCCAGTCCTCCGACCGCGAGAGCGGTCGCGAAGACAAGTGTTGCTTTCTTCACTGTGTTCTCCTCACTGAGACGCAAGCCTCTTGGGGCTCGATCTGGGGTGACGATACACGCCTCGGAACCCTTGGTGCAACCGGTTGCGACAACCGGTTGCGCCTCCCTTGCACAGCACGTTGCGGCGTGCCAGGATGACGGGACCCAAAAATCGTGCGAGACCTGCGGCGGCCTGCCGCCGACGACATGAGCGAGGCGATGTGAGCGACACCTTCTCCACTACCGGGACCGAGTCCGACGCGACGGAGGCCGCGAGCGCCGACGACAGGTGGTGGCGGGACGCCGTCGTGTACCAGATCTACCCGCGCTCGTTCGCGGACGGCGACGGCGACGGGATGGGCGACTTCGCCGGCATCACCTCGAAGGTCCCGTACCTCGCGCGCCTCGGCGTGGACGCGGTGTGGATCTCTCCGTTCTACGTCTCGCCGCAGCGCGATGCCGGCTACGACGTCGCCGACTACACCGACGTCGACCCGCGTTTCGGCTCACTGGCCGACGTCGACGCCTTCATCGCCGTCGCGCATGCCGCCGGCATCCGCGTCATCGTCGACCTCGTCCCCAACCACTCCTCGAGCGCGCACCCGTGGTTCCAGGCCGCGCTCGCGTCGGCGCCCGGCAGCCGTGAGCGCGCCCGGTACATGTTCCGCCGCGGCTCGGGGCCGGATGCCTCGCTGCCCCCGAACAACTGGCACTCGGTGTTCGGCGGCTCCGCGTGGGAGCCCGTCGGCGACGGCGACTGGTATCTGCACCTGTTCGATCCCAGCCAGCCCGACTTCGACTGGTCCGACCCGGAGGTCGCCGACATGTTCGACGACGTCCTGCGCTTCTGGCTCGACCGCGGCGTCGACGGCTTCCGCGTCGACGTCGCCCACAGCCTCGTGAAGGCCGAGGGACTCCCCGACAACACGGTCATGCGCGACATCCAGGGCGCCGGCGGCGACCGCGGTCCGATGTGGGACCAGGACGGCGTCCACGACATCTACCGGCGCTGGCGCCGGCTGCTGGACGCGTACACCCCGCCCCGCATCCTCGTCGCGGAGGCGTGGGTCCACCCCGCCGACCGCATGGCGCGCTACGTGCGCGCCGATGAGATGCACCAGGCCTTCAACTTCCCGTACATGCTGTCGGGATGGTCGGCGCAGGCGCTGCGCGCGACGATCGACGAGTCGCTCGCGGCGAACCACGCGGTGGATGCCACGACCACGTGGGTGCAGTCGAACCACGACGTCGTGCGGCATGCGACGCGGTTCGGCCAGGCCGATCCGACGACGTGGGTCAACGGCATCGGGCCCGACGACCCGCAGCCCGACCGGGAGCTCGGCCTCCGGCGGGCGCGGGCGATCGCGCTGCTGACCCTCGCCCTCCCGGGCTCCGCGTACATCTACCAAGGAGAGGAGCTGGGGCTCCCGGACCACACGACTCTTCCCGCCGACGTGCGGCAGGACCCGACGTTCATCCGGACGGGCGGCGCCGAGATCGGGCGGGATGGATGCCGGGTCCCGCTCCCCTGGCGCGCCGACGCGCCGGCCTTCGGCTTCAACGAGACGGGCGCGTCGTGGCTGCCCCAGCCCGCGGTCTTCGGCGAGCTCGCCGCAGATGTGCAGGAGGACGACCCCGCATCCACGCTCTCGCTGTATCGCTCGGCACTCCGGCTGCGGCACGAGCGCGGACTCGGACGCACCGCCCTGGCGTGGAACGACAGCCCCGCGACGGCGCTGGATGCCGACCTCGGCGATCTCCGCATGATCGTCAACACCGGCTCCGAGCCGGTCGCGCTGCCGGAGGACGCCCGCGTCCTGCTGGCGAGTGTGCCGGATGCCGTGGCCGACGGTCGCCTGGCGGGAGATGCCGCCGTCTGGCTCGACCTGCGCGGTTGAGCGGGCGCCGAGCGGGCTGCTCGATCAGAGCGGCAGCTCGGCGCTCCACGGCGGGTTCGCGCCGGGGCGCGAGACGGTGATGGCCGCACTCTCGAGCGCGACCTGGAGCACGTGCGCCCACCCGAGCGCCGGCGCCCCGCCCGCTGCCACGACGGCGGCCCCTTCGTCAGCCGCGACGGCCGCCAGGAGCCCGGACATGAAGGCGTCGCCCGCGCCCACGGTGTCGGCGACGACCACCGGGCGCGCCGGGACGTCCAGCACGATGTCGTCCGCCAGGGCGACGCATCCCGCCGGCCCGCGGGTGGCGATCGCGAGCCGGACGCCGAGCGCCTGGAACCGCCGCAGCACGCCCTCGAGCGACTCGCCGGGGTAGAGCCATGCGGCGTCCTCGTCGCTGAGCTTCACCACGTGGCTCGCGGCCGCGAGGCGCTCGGTCTGCACGATCGCCTCCGCACGCGGACCGATGAGGGCCGGGCGGATGTTGGGGTCGAAGCTCACGAGCGTTCGCCGGTCCACAGCCTCGAGGGCATCGTTCACGACGGACGCGCCGGGCTCGAGGTAGGCGCCGATCGAGCCGATGTGGACCAGGTCGAAGCTGGCGAGGTCGACCGGCGGCAGGTCCCACACGACGTCGAAGTCGTATCGCGCGACTCCTTCGTCGTCCAGCACGACGACCGCCGCCGACGTCCGCTCGTCCACGACCGACCCGTCCAGGAGGGCGACTCCCGAGCCGGTCACATGCTCCTCGATCAGCCGCCCGTGCTCGTCGCTCCCGATGCGCGTGGTCATCGAGACATCCATCCCGAGACGCGCGAGTCCGACAGCGACGTTCACGGGAGAGCCGCCCGGATGCGGCACTCCGCGGATGACGTCGACGAGCGCCTCCCCGATCACGGCCACCCGTGTCATGCACCACCTCCGAGATCGATCACGGCAAGAGTCTCGACGACAGCGGTGCCCTCTGTCGAGACCTCGAGCCGCCGCGCATCGCCGAGCAGTGCCAGGTCGGTGATCGAGCGCAGACCTCCGGCAGCGAACACCTCGACCGAGCAGGTGTCCACGACGATGGTGACATCGACGGCGTCCGCATCGCCGGGCACGCAGGCGGATTCGACGCTCGGGAAGCCGGGATGGATCTCACCCGCCGCCCTGCGGTCGACGGTGACGCGGCCGCGCCGGCAGCCGACCGACACCCGGCCTTCGGCGCCGACCAGGTCGATGCAGACTCCGCCGCCATCCCCGCCCAGGCTCGCGCGCACATCGATGCGAGCCGCAGCGGGAAGCTCCGCCGTGGGTTCGATCGCCTCACCCGCGGGGAGGATCGGCTGCGACCGCAGCTGAGGACGCCCATCCACCGTGACGAGGCTCAGCCGCCGCGGCACCGTCATGGAGCCGCGCCACGGCGAGGTCGGCACTTCGGCTGCATAGTCCCAATTGCTCATCCACGCGATCAGCGTCCGCTCGTGCAGCGGCAGCCCGTTGAACGTCACACCGGCATAGCAGTCGCGGCCGAGATCGAGCCAGTCGACGTCGGCGAGGTCGTCGCCGACCGGCCGATCCGGTGTGAACCGCACACCGTCGAAGGATCCCACGACGTACTGCGTGCCCGAGCCGCCGGCGACCCCGCCGGGGTAGAGGCTGATGACGAGCACCCACCGGATGTCGTCCGGGTCGTCGTCCAGCGCCAGCGGGAACAGGTCCGGGCACTCCCACGCCCCTCCGACGGCGCCGGCCGGCCCGTAGGCCGAGAGGTACTCCCACGATCGCAGGTCGTCCGAGCGGTAGAGCACGATCTGCCGGTCCTCGGCCTCCACGGCGACCATGACCCAGAACGCGTCCGCCCCGTCGCCGTAGCGGAAGACCTTGGGATCGCGGAAGTCCCGCGATCCCCGATCGAGCACCGGGTTGCCGGCGTGCTTCGTCCACGTGATTCCACCGTCCACGCTGTAGGCGAGAGCCTGCCGCTGGATCAGCGTGACCGCGTCCACCGAGGTGTAGACCGCGACGAGCGGCGTCTGCCCGGGGGCGCCGAACCCGCTCGTGTCGTCGGCATCCACGACGGCCGAACCGGAGAAGATCCACTCGCCCTCGTCGCACGGGATGGCGACCGGATGCTCCTCCCACCGCATCAGATCGACGCTCGAGGCGTGCCCCCAGCTCATGTGGCTGTGGAGGTCGCCGAAAGGATTGTGCTGGAAGAAGAGGTGGTAGCGACCCTCGTGGAAGACGAGTCCGTTGGGGTCGTTCAGCCAGTTGCGCGCCGCGGTGAAGTGGATGAGGGGCCGGCGCGTCATCCGGACACATCCGTGATGCGGTCGGTCTCGAGCGGAGCCGCGGCGCCGTCCTCGTGCAGGGCCTTCATCTCGCCCTTGAACACGCGGGCCGACTGCCCGACGCTCTTGGCGAGAGCGGGCAGCTTGGCGGCGCCGAACAGCAGGATGAGGACGGCGACGATCAGCAGCAGATGCGGCCAGCCGAGCATTCCCATGTGAGTTCTCCTTCGGAAGTGGTGGCGTCAGTCGCGCCGGTTGATGATGAGAGAGGCGAGCGATGCCTCGCCGTCGGACGCGAAGAATCCGATCCGCGACCCCGAGCGGGCGTAGAACCGCGTGCTCAGCGCGACCTGGTCGTCGACGACCACGACGACGACCTCTCCGTCGGTGAGCACGTCGATCGTGTGACGGCCGGCGTCCAGGCGCACAGGCCGTTCGAATTCGAACGGCACATCGCCGGAGATCTGCCACTGCTCGGCGCCGGTGACGGTGCGCGGCCACCGGTCGAAGACCACGCGGTGGCGCCGCGGCTCGAGCTGCACGATGCCGCCCTCTCCCTCGGCGTCCGAGCGCAGCACGAGTCCGACCGGTCCCGAGCCCACCGCGATGTCGATCTGCGCCCGCAGGTGGAACCGGTCGGGAAGCTCTTCGGTGCCGACGACCGCGCGATACGAGTCGGAAGCCGACAGGGTCAGGGGCGAGGGCAGACCGGTCGCCACCGGCACGTCGAAGCTCGCCGTGAGCTCCGCGGGAAGGTGGAAGGCGAGGGAGCCGTCGGGGCGCTGGGCCGCCTCCAGCACCGACATCGTGCCGGCCCACTGCCACCGCCCGTCATCGGAGTCGCCCTCCCGTGTCGCGATCCAGCCGACGAAGAAGCGCCGTCCGTCTCGGCCGACGGTCTTGGCGGCGTAGAACGCGCGCGTGTCGATCGCATCGTCGTCCGGTGCGAGCCAGGGTCCTTCGAGGGAACGGGCCATCCGATACCGCGTGCAGAAGCTGTCGCTGAACTCCGAGTAGACGAGGTACCACCAGTCGTTCCACCGGAAGACGTCGGGGCACTCGTGGGCGACGAACCTGCGCGGATCCCACAAGGGCTCGACGGGTGTCCATGCGCGGAGATCCTCGGAGACCAACTGCGCGACCGTTCCGCGCCGACGGTCGGGCCCGTCGGTGTGGCGCGCGGCGACCAGCATCCGCCAGTTCACTCCGTCGTGGAAGACGAACGGATCCCGCCAGTCGCCGGACTCGTAGCCGTCCGGCGCACCGAACGTCAGCTCCGGATGCTTCCGCCACGGCCCGTCGGGGGTCGCGCTCGTGGCGTGCGCCACGAGCTGCAGGGGGCGACCGTCCGCCCCGCGCCGCCCGGGATTCTGCGCCGTCGAGAACAGGTGCCAGGTGACGTCCGGCCCCTCGGCGACCGAGCCCGTGTAGACGTTGAAGTCCTCGGACTCCGGCCCGCCCGACGCCACAGCCTCACCCCGGTCGTCGAAGCCAACGAAGTCCGTCGTCGTGACCAGGTGCCACGGCATCCCCGGCTTCGGCTCGCGGCGATCGTCGTACAGGTACCAGAGGTGGAAGACCCCGTCGTGCTCGGCCGGGATGACGTCTCCGACCCAGGCGGGCGCCGGACGGAAGAAGACGGGCGCGTCGCTCATCGGGAGGAGCCCGCCGTCACTCCGGCGATGAAGTACCGCTGCGCGACGATGAACAGCAGCACGCTCGGAATCATCGCGATCACGACGCCCGCGAGCACCACCGAGATGGACCCGGTTCCGAGGTTGCCCTGCAGTCCGACGAGCCCGAGAGGCAGCGTGAACTTGTCCTGCGACTGCAGGAAGATCAGCGGACGGTAGAACTCGGCCCA
This sequence comes from Microbacterium rhizosphaerae, assembly GCF_034120055.1. Taxonomy (NCBI): domain Bacteria; kingdom Bacillati; phylum Actinomycetota; class Actinomycetes; order Micrococcales; family Microbacteriaceae; genus Microbacterium; species Microbacterium rhizosphaerae. The sequence goes on from NZ_CP139368.1 coordinate 3,687,050, forward strand.
GAACCCGGAGAAGTTCAGGATCGCGAGCGTCGCGATCGCAGGCGCCGCCATCCGGGCGTAGACGTGCCGGAACACGCCCCACTGGCTCGCACCGTCGATGCGCGCGGCCTCGCCGAGCTCGCGCGGCATCTGCATGAAGTACTGGCGCATCAGGAACGTTCCGAAGGCGCTCCCGAGCGCCGGGACGACCAGCGCCATCAGGCTGTCATTGAGGCCCAGCGTCTTGATGATGATGAACACGGGGATGATGATCGTCTGCAGCGGCACCATCATCGTCGCCAGGAACGCCCCGAAGATCACGTTCTTGCCGGGGAACGAGATCATCGCGAACGCGTACCCGGACAGCGTGCACGTCACGGTCTGCCCCACGACGATCAGCACGGTCACGATGACGCTGTTCATGAAGAACGTGCCGATCGGGATCTGCTGGAACACCGCGGCGTAGTTGCTGAAATCGGGATGCAGGGGAAGCCATTGCGGCGGGTTGTCGAACGCGTCGGCCGGGGTGCGCAGCGAGGTCGTCACCGTCCACAGCAGCGGACCGAGGGCGAAGACCGCCGCGATGATGAGCACGACGAGTCCGACGAACTTGCCGACTTTGAACACCCCTCGCCGACGCCCTGCGACGGGGTGCATCGGGTGGGCTTGGCCGCTGACGACGGCTGCCGTGTCGATGGTCGTGCTCATTGGTAGAACACCAGCTTCCGGGAGGCGAGGAACTGCAGTCCGGTGATCGCGAGGATCAGGAGCAGAAGGACGATGGCGATCGCGGACGAGTAGCCGAACTGGAGGTTCTGGAACCCGGTCTGGTACATCGAGATCGTCGCGGTGGTGGTGGCCGTGCCCGGCCCGCCCTTGGTCATGATGAACGGCTGGTCGAACAGCTGCATCGCGTTGATGAGCGAGATGACGGCGGCGAACAGGATCGTCGGGCTGATGAGCGGGATCTTGATCCGGAACAGCGTGCGCACAGGACCGGCGCCGTCGATGGATGACGCCTCCAGCACATCCTCCGGGACGGACATCAGGGCGGCGACGAACAGCACGAAGGTGAATCCGACCTGCTGCCAGACGACGATCAGCACGATCGTCACCTGCGCGCCGAGCGGGCTGGTCAGCCACGGGATGGCGGGGATGCCGAACAGCCCCAGGTAGTAGTTGATCGCTCCGAACTGATAGTCGAAGAGATAGCCCATGAAGATCGAGACCGCGGCGGTGGACGCCAGAAGCGGCAGATAGAAGGTCGTGCGGAAGAACGTCCTGCCGAAAGTCGACGTGCGCTGATTGACGAGCACCGCCAGGAACAGGCCGAGCGAGAGCTGGAGCACGACGATCGCGACCGCCATGGCGATCGTCACCCCGAACGACTGCAGCACGGGCTCATCGGAGAAGAACCGCTGATAGTTGCCCAGGCCGGCCCACGTCGGCGGACTGATGACGTCCCAGTCGAAGAACGAGAGGCCGAGCGAGGCGAGGATCGGGAGGAAGGTGAACACGGTCACGAACAGCATCGCGAGACCGATCATCGCGAAACCGAAGACGGCCTCCCGCCGGGCCGTCCGCCGCGCGCCGGGGCGGCGGCGGACGGGCCGGGCAGGTCGGTCTTCGCGCGACGGAGCCGGCGGCGCGGAGACGACGGCGGTCATGTCAGCTGCCCTTCGAGATCTTCTCGAGATCCGCCTGCATGGCGTCCAGCGACGGCTTCGCACGCCCGGCGGAGACCGCCTGCGTGGTGCGCTGGTTCAGCGAGGTGGCCAGCGCGTTGTAGTACGGCGGTGCCGAGATCGGCACCGAGCCGTCGAGCTGGTCGTAGAAGACCTTCCAGTTGTCGGGCCCGGTCGGCGCGTAGCGCTGCGCGGTCATCAGAGACTTGCGTCCGGGGGTCGTCACGTTGCCGGGGAACATGATGTCGAAGCTCTCCGGCCGGATCATCATCTTGATGACCTCCCAGGCGGCATCCTTCTTCTGCGACGACTCGAAGATCGAGTACCCGCCGGTGCCGAACAGCGACTTGTTGCTCTTCCAGCGGGGGAAGAACTGGACGTTGAAGCTGCCCGGAGCCATCCCCGCGTTGTGGAGGCCGCCGGCCCAGAATCCGCCGCCGATCGACATGCCGATCCGGCCCGACGAGAACAGGCCCTGCAGCGTGCCGCCGCCGCCCACATCCGGCGAGGGCGAGAGACCGGCCTTCTGCATGTCGATGACGTACTGCAGCGCCTCGACCGCGGCATCCGAGTTCGCGGTGGGCGTGCCCCACTTCCAGCCGCCCTGGCGGCCCGCGATGGCGGGGTCGCCGGCGGCATACGCCTTGCTCCACAGCCAGTCGCCACCGGGATACTTGCCCTCTTCGAGGAGGTTGCCGTCGTTGGCGTACAGGAACGAGGTCCAGCTGCCCCAGAGGCGCACCACCCAGTCGAACGGCAGGATCTGGCCGCCGGTGGACTTGATCTGCTGCGCCGTCGTGTGGAAGTCGTCCATGGTCCACGTCGGCCCGGGCGCCGCGGCGCCGGCCTTCTGGAGCACCCCGCTGTTGAAGAACATGCTTCCGGCGTTGAAGCTGTCCGGCATGTTGTACAGGTGCCCCTCGAACATCATCGCCTCGATGAGCGCGGGGTGGATGTCGTTGAAGTACGTGTCCTTGAGGGTGGCCATGTCCTTCGTGACGTACGAGTCGAGCGGCGTGATGAGCTTCTTCGACGCCATGAGCTGCAAGCCCTCCGTCGCCACGCTCACGAGGTCGGGCGCCTGGCCGGCGGCGATGAGGGTGAGCACCTTCGCGAGGAAGTCGTTCCAGTCCGTGCCGTTGATCGCCGTGACCTTGATCGACAGATCCTTGTCGATCTTCTTGACCTGCGGCTGCAGCGAGTTCTGCAGTGTCGTGGCGGCCTTCTGGTCGCCGAAGTACAGCATGTTCAGGGTTCCCGTGCTGGACGACCCGCCTCCGCTGCCGGATGCCGTCGGCGCGCAGCCGGTGAGACCCGTGCCGACGCCGGCGAGCGCGATCCCCGCCAGCCCCAGGCCGCCGAGCCGCAACAGATCACGACGGCTCACGTCCGGTCCGAATGCTCGTGCCATCAACTACTCCTCTCTGAGTGATCGCCCTCCATCAGGCGATCTTGCGGAACCGATTTAGCAGAACCGATTTAGCCGACGGTAACAGCCCTGCGGCCGCCTCGCAAGATTTAGCGCTAAATTAGTTCAGCACTGTAATCTGTCCGTGAGATTGAGAAACCGGAGGTGGACCCGGATGACGGCAGCACGAAGGCCGACGCTCGCCGATGTCGCGAAGCTGTCCGGACTGTCCAAGACCGCCGTCAGTCTCATCCTGAACAACCGTCCGGGCACGCGCCTGTCGGAGGACGCCGTCGAGCGCGCGCATGCGGCCGCTGCCCAGCTGGGCTACAAGCCGAACCCCGCCGCACAGAGCCTGCGATCGGGCAAGACACGCTCGATCGGCTTCATCTCCGACCAGGTGACGATCACGCGCTTCGCGTCGGCCATGGTGCGCGGCACTCTGCGCGCCGCGAAGGAGCTCGGTCACACCGTCCTGATCGCGGAGACCGGCGACCACGTCTCACAGCTGGAAGAGGCCTTCGACGAGATGATCGACCGCCGCGTCGACGGCGTGATCGTCGGGCTGATGGCGGCGCGCATGGTGGACGTGCCGGCTGCACCTCACGGCGTCCCCGTCGTCATCGTCAACGGCACGACTCCCGACGACCTGCCGAGCGTGCTGCCCGATGAATACGCCGCCGGGCGGGCGATGGCGACGCTGCTGCTCGAGGCCGGCCATCGGCGCATCGGCTTCATCGGCGATGTCCCTCACATCGCCGGGGATCTCCGGCGGTCCGCGACGATCGCGCGGCGCCTCGCCGGCATCCGGGAGGCCCTCGCCGATCGCGACGTCACGCCCGTCGAAGTCGTGGTGGACGATTGGACACCGCAGATCGGCTACGCCGAGGCGCACCGCATGCTGTCGGCCCACCGCGACCTCACCGCCGTGATCGCCGCCACCGACGGCGTCGCGTTCGGCGTGTACCAGGCGATCGCCGACCTCGGCCTGCGCGTGCCGCACGACATCTCGGTCGTCTCGTTCGACGACGAGGAGCTGGCGAACCTCGTCCGTCCCGGCCTCACGACCGCGCGGCTGCCGTACGAGGAGATGGCGCGGCACGGCGTGGAGATGCTGCTCGGGGATCGCGAACTCGCCCACGAGCTGCTCCCGATGCCCGTCATCCGGCGCGACTCGGTGAGAGAGCTCGCAGAGGCGCCGGCCGTCGCCGGCGACTGATCAGCCGAGGCCGAGGCGGGCGATGATCGAGTCCACCTCGGTCTGCGGCGATCCCGCGGCGGACACGACGATGCCGCGCTCGTCGGACTGAAGGGGCTCGAGGGTCGCCAGCTGCGAGTCGAGGAGCGATGCCGGCATGAAGTGATCGGCGCGATGCTCCATGCGGTTGGCGATCACGTCGGGATCGACGGTGAGGTGCACGAACTCGACGTCCGGCCGGGCCAGCAGGTTCCGGTACGCGCGTTTGAGGGCCGAGCAGGTGATGACTCCGTGCGCGCCGTCCGCGCGGTGCGCGTCGATCCACTCGGCGACGCGCCGAAGCCACGGCCACCGGTCTTCGTCCGTGAGCGGTACCCCGGCGGACATCTTCGCGACGTTGGCGGCCGGGTGGAGGTCGTCGCCCTCCTGGAGCTCCCACCCCAGTCGTTGGGCCAGCAGCTTCGCGACCGTGGACTTGCCGCTTCCCGATACGCCCATCACCACGAGCACCGCGGGCGGGCCCGCTTCCTGTCGCTGTTCCATCGGGGCCATCGTACCGATGCTCGGAGATAGCACCGCGTCTGGGACGGGGTCAAGCCCCATGGGTTCTCCGCAGGCCGCGCATAGCCTTGACCCGGATGGGCGGCAGGATCGTCCGAGGGCGAGACGGGAAGGGGAACGCGGACGCCGGTTCACACTCCGGCGACCACGCAATCCCGCACTCCCACGACCACACGGCTGGGCGTTCGCCTTCGCCAGCGCTGACGCGCGAGAGCGCCGGCCATGACCTCGACGAAGAGGGCGGGGCAGGACTCCCTGAGGGAAGTCCGCCCCGCCCCGATTCCCGTGATCGCGATGTCAGGCGCGGTTGCGGCCCATCATCGCGCGGATCAGCCAGGCGATGACGGCCAGCACCAGGAGGATGATGCCGATCCACAGCAGGAAGCTGAGGGACTGCACCAGTCCTCCCGTGATCGCGATGATGATCGCGATGATGATGATGACGATAAACAGAATGTTCACTGTGTTCCCTTCTTTCCGCGACGGGCGTCGCAGGTGCTCTAGTGGTTGCGCAGCATGGAGATGAGCTCGGACTTCCGCTTTCCGGAATACCCCTTCAAGCCCAGTTCCTTCGCTCGGGCGCGCAACTCGCCAACGGTGCGCTCGTCGTAATCGGTCGCACGGGCGCCTTTTCGCGCGACAGTCTTGCGTCCGCTGCGTGCTGCGGCGTTGGAGATGCGTGCAGCCTTCTCCTCCGACGCACCGTCTTCACGCAGGCGGTCATACATCGCCGGATCCTTGATGCTGCTGGAACGACGCTCCCTGGGCATGACGGCCTCCTTCCGGGGACGTACGTCAACGTTAGAGGTGCGCGGGCCGAGTAACGAGGGGGTTGACAGCGCCTGCGCGATACGGCATCGGGCGGCCGCATCTTCGGCGCCGAGAGTGAGGAGCTACCGGCGGGCTGTGCTGCGGTCAACCCCCTCACAGACACGCGCGCGCTCGCCTATCGTGGCCGTTCCGCATATGGAGAGGAGGGCGTGATGACGAGCCGAGTCACCGCCGAAATCGAGATCGATGCCCCGGTCCGGGTCGCGTACGACCAGTGGACCCAGTTCGAGGAGCTTCCCGAGTTCATGCACAACGTGAACTCCGTACGCCAGATCGACGACGAGACCACGCACTGGGTCGCGCAGATCGGCGGCGTGACCCGGGAGTTCGACGCCCGCATCACCGATCAGGTGCCCGACGACCACATCGCCTGGGAGAGCGTCGACGGGCGGTTGCTGGCGGGACGCGTCGAGTTCCAGCCCATCGACGGCGACCGGACACGTGTCACGCTGAGCATGGAGTGGGAGCCCGAGACCTTCACCGAGAAAGCCGGCGCGGCGCTGCAGCTGGACGACCTCGCAGTCGAGCAGGACCTCCACCGCTTCAAGAGGCTGATCGAGGACCAGGGCATGGCGACGGGCGGCTGGCGCGGCGAGGTGCACGGCGGCGACGCCACCGGTGCGACGGCCGGCAGGCTCGCAGAGGATCTCTGAGCCCGAACCCACCGACGGCCGGCGGCAGTGCCGCCGGCCGCGCGACCGTGTCGTGGAGAGCCCGAGGCCCGCTCCGGCGGGCGCTAAGCCCGGCCGCTCGACTCCCGGGACTCGATGTGCTCGTCGACGAGCTGGATGCCGCCCGAGGTGTTCGCCGAGTTCGCGAGGTCCTCGATCCACGCCCGGCTCAGCTCGGGCGGCTCGGGGTCGTCGAAGACGAACAGCAGCGGGATGGCCGGATGCAGCCAGATCGTGGACCGGCCGGGCGCCTCGTCCTCGTCGTGGTGCCGCCACGACAGCGTGAAGCTCTCGTTCCGGCGGAGTTTGGTCGCGATGACGACCTTCAGATGGGCAAGAGCACGGTCGTCGATATGGATCGCCATGTCCTGTCCGCCGTAGTAAAGCGTTCCCATGCGAGGAACGTTACCCTGCGTCTGACGTTGATACGAACTCTCTGTCACTGCGCGCCTCCGAGCTGGTTCCCGTACGTGGTATCCGATTTCCGCATGTCACGGTCGGCGGGGTCCTCCATGATGCTCATGTCGCTCTTTCCCTCGCCTTCAACGTAAGAAGATGTCCCACGGTTCGCACCCGGGTTGACAGGTCCGCCACCGTGGCCTACCCCGCAGGGTGCCGGAAGCTTCCCCGCCGCGATGCGGTGATGGGCGTAGCGTGGATGCCACGAGCCCGTGGCGCAGTCGCCGCGCCGTGTCCAGGAGGAGGTCCGCATGGGTCGGATGATCTACGAGGGGTCGGTGCGCCTGGACACGGACGACCGCACCCTGTCGCACCTCGTGGTCGTGATCAGCTCGAAGCTGCGCCGGGGCGAGTCGTTCCACTTCTCCTGGCGCAATGACGCCTCGGTCGGCGACGGACGCACCACCATCTGGGTGCACCCCCAGGCGTCGCTCGTGTTCGAGTTCGACGGCAGCCGCCGCCCGTCCTACAACCGCAGCTGGCTCGAGGCGCTCTCGGTGGCCGCGAACTCCCCCGAGGGTCTGCGCATCGTTCCGGAGCCCGCCGACTCCGACTCAGGAGTGAACGTCCCCTGAGCCGTCCCGCACCGGTCGCCGCCCGGGGCGCTCAGAGCACCCGATCAGCCCGGCCCGCCCGCGCGGCGAGCGCTCGCGATGCGAGTGCCGCAGGAGCCCTCGTCCCGAGGCGGATCACCGCTGCATCCAGGATCGCCTCGAGGCTCTCGAACCGCGACGGCGTCCGCGGGCCCAGCATCCACACGACGTCGTAGCCCTCGCGGACGCGCTCGACGTAACCGATGAGGCCCGCCGCGTCGCCGGACCCGGCGCGTCGATCGCAGATCCTCCAGGACCGTCGATCCAGCGGCTTGAACTCGATCTCGGCGCGTAGCGATCGCTGCATCCGTCTCTCCTTGCTCAGTCGACGGGAAGCCGGGGACCGAAGGTCCGAAGGTCGTGCCGCGTCGCATGACCAGATCAGCATCGGTCATCGGCGTCCTGCGCTGCAATGGCTTGACACACGGGATTGCGAGGGCTATCGCTTCGCGGCTACACCTTGCTCCAGCCCGCCGCAAGCCCCAGCCTCCTCCCGGGGGTCGGCCCCTAGGGTGCCTTGGCAGCGGATCATCGAGGGAGGAGGTGCCGGGATGAGGGTCCTGTTCTGGCACCTGCACACGAGCTACACGAATGCATTCGTCGCGGGTCGGCACGAGTACCTCCTGCCGGTCGACACGGCAGGGGATGCGGGCTGCCGAGGCCTGGAGGGCCACGATTGGCCGCGGGCCCGCGGCGCCTCCTGGCGTGAGCTGCGCGGCGATCCCGTCGACGTCGTCGTGCTGCAGCGCCCCGGGGAGATCGACGTCGTCCACGAGATGACCGGCCGGCGCCCGGGCCGCGACATCCCGGCCGTCTATCTCGAGCACAGCGTGCCGGGCCCCGACGCCTGCCGCAGCATCCACCCGCTCGCCGACAGCCCCGACATCCCGATCGTCCACGTGAGCGACTTCAACCGCCTCTACTGGGACAGCGGCCGTGCGCGCACCTTCGTCATCCACCCTGGGATCCCCGATCCCGGCCTGCAGTACACCGGGGAGCTCGACCGCATCGGGGTCGTGATCAACGATCCGGTCGTGCACGGCCGGGCGGCGGGCACCGACCTGCTTCCGCGCTTCGGACGCATCGCCGCGGTCGACGTGTTCGGGCGCGGCGGCAACGAGCTGATCCGGAGCCTCGCGGCCGACGCCGGGGGTGTCCACGCCGGCGGCGACCTCCCGCCGGCGCGGCTCGCGACGGAGCTCGCCCGGCACCGCGTGTACCTGCATCCCTCACGGTGGACGTCGCTCGGGTTCGCGCTGCTCGAGGCGATGCAGCTCGGCATGCCGATCGTGGCCGTCCCCGGACCGGGGATCGCCCGCGCGGTGCCCACGGATGTCGGGGTGGTGTCGGCGGATGTCGACGTGCTGTGCCATGCGGTCGCCGACTGCATGGAGGATCCGGAGCTCGCCCGGGAGATGGGAGCGCGCGCCCGACGGCACGCGCTCGTGCACTACGGGCACGAGAGATTCCTGCGGGACTGGGACGACGTCCTGGTCGAGGTCGCCGCCGGAGATGGCCGCGAGCGCTCGCTCGCGACGGCGGAGCGGCGACTGTCGTGAGAATGGGGCGCGGACGGGCGCAGTCCGCGGTTCTTCGCGTGCCCGGATGACGCTGCACCGCGGCACACTCGCGTGCGATATCTGCGCGACGGCCGCCTGTCAAGCCCATCCCACCCGGGAGAGACCCTGGCCCATGATCGCTGGACACGTTGAACCAACGAAGCGAAGGGGGCACCGGATGTCGATTCCGGATGACCGTTCCGAAGGCACGCCGATCTTTGAGAACGCACGACACACGCACGAGCCGGACACGGTCGCCACGGGGGGCGCAGCCCCGACCGAGGTGGCGAAGGAGCAGGCGAGCAGGGTCGCCGACTCCGCGGTCGATGCGGGCAAGGACGTGATGGGCGTCGCGAAGAGCGAGGCCGGCAATGTCGTGGAGGAGGCGAAGTATCAGGCGCGGGACCTCCTGCACCAGGCTCAGGACGAGCTGCGCCAACAGGCGTCGCACCAGCAGACGCGCCTCTCGCAGGGCCTGCGCTCGGTGGGTGACGATCTGCACAGGATGGCATCGGCCTCCGACACGAAGGGCGTCGCGAGCGACCTCGTCCGCCAGGCGGCGCGTCGCACCCACAGTGCCGCGAGCTGGCTGGCCGCGCGCGACCCGGAGGGCGTGCTGCGCGAGTTGAAGTCGTACGCGCGACGCCGGCCCGGCGTGTTCATCGCCGGCGCGATCGTGGCCGGTGCGGTCGTGGGTCGTCTGACGCGCGCCCTCGCCGCCGGCCCGGCGCAACCGTCAGGGGAGACCGAGCATGACCGGTGAGCCGATGACGCCTTCCGAGAGACGGGCGACGGACGAGTCGCTGGGCGAGCTCCTCAGCGACGTCACACGCGATCTGTCGACGCTGATCCGTCAGGAGATGGAGCTCGCGAGGGCCGAGTTCACGCGGATGGCCGTGCGCGCCAGCCGCAGCGCAGGCCTGTTCGGCGGCGCCGGCTACGCGGCCCTGATGGCGGTCTTCTTCCTGTCGATCGCCCTCTGGTGGGGGCTGGGCTACGTGATGGGCAACGCCTGGTCTGCCGTCGTGGTCGCCGTGATCTGGGCGATCATCGGCCTGATCCTCTACCTGGCCGGACGCAATCAGCTGAAGACGGTGGAAGGGATGCCGCAGACCGTCGAGACGGTCAAGGAGATCCCCGAGACCCTGAAACGAAACGGAGAGAACCGATGAGCGACGACCCTGATGTCATCCGCGCGAACATCGAGGTGACGCGCGCCGAACTGGGCGGAGACGTCGATGCGCTCGCCGACAAGGTGACGCCGAGCAAGATCGCCGACCGCCAGATGAACAAGGTGAAGGGCGTGTTCCGCACCCTCGGCGACAAGGTGATGGGAACCGCCGAGGCGGCGGGAGACAGTCTCGACGACGCACGGGAGGCCACCATGGATGCCGGCAGGCAGGTGGTCGTGAAGGCTCAGGGCAACCCCGTCGCGGTGGGACTCATCGCGTTCGGGATCGGGCTGCTCACCGCATCCCTCATCCCGCCCAGCGATGCGGAGCGCAAGCTCGCCGCGCAGGCGAAGGATGCCGCGCAGCCGATGATCGACGAGGTGTCCGAAGCCGGCCAGCAGGCCGCGCAGCACCTGAAGCAGCCGGCTCAGGATGCGGTCCAGGCGGTCAAGGAGACCGCGCAGGACGCCACCGAGAACATCACGTCCGAGGCGACGGACCGCACGAACGACGTGATCGACGACGCGAAGGACGCCGGCCGCCGCTTCCAGGACGGCAGCTGAGCAGAGGCGAAGCGGCGGGCGGCCATCCGGCGCCCGCCGCTTCGTCGCGTCCCGGGCCTTCCCGCTGCGCCGGGACGCGTCAGCCGGCCGCGTCGAGGACGCCGCGCATCTCGGCGAGCGCCGCCTCCGAGTCGGCGAGGGCCGACTCCGACCGGCTGAGCAGCTCGCGCAGCTGAGCGAGCTCGGCGGCCGAGCCGTCGACCGGGGCCGCCGCCGGCACCGGCGCGGGAGGCGAGGGAGTGGCGGGTTCGGCTGCGCCTGCCGACACGGGTTCGGCAGCAGGTGCCGAAGCCGCAGGAGCAGTGGCATGCGTCGGCACCGTGCTCGTGGCATCGGCGGACGAGGCATCCGTCTGCTGGTCGGCGGGCTCCGCCGACTTGCCCGGCCCGAGGAAGGCGTTGGCGAGGTAGCCGGTGAAGGTTCCGAAGATGCCGACGCCCACGATGATGATGAAGGAGCCGATGATGCGACCGGCGTTCGTGACCGGGTAGCGATCGCCGTAGCCGACCGTCGAGATCGTCACGATCGTGTACCAGAGGGCGTCGGAGGCATCGGTGATGTTCGCGCCGGTCGCGTGCTCCTCGACCTTGAGGATCGCGAGGCTGCCGTACTGCAGCACCAGGACGCCCATGAGGAGCAGTGTCGCCAGGGCGCTGTTCGCGCGATCGCGGAGCACCCGGCGGGCGATCGTGCGCGGGCCGAGCTCCCGCATCAGGCGGATGACGCGGAACACCCGGAACAGGCGGAGGATCTTGAGCTCCGCCAGGGGAAGGCTCGCCAGCAGGTCGGCCCAGCCGTACTGGACGAAGAAGTAGCGCGACGCAGAGGGCGCCGTGGTGATGCGGTACGTGAAGTCGATCAGGAAGATGATGCTGAAGATCACGTTCATCACGAGAAGGACGTCGCGCAGCTCAGGGTCCCTGATGACGAGCGCGAGGACGAGGTTGACGACCGACAGGATCGACAGGACGCCGATGAAGATCTCGTAGGAGAGGTTCTTCAGCTCGCTCCGCGCCCGCGGATGCCGTTCGCGTCTTCTGGCCATGGTTCCTCCGGGTTCACGCGCCCGGCGAGCCGGCCGTGGACCCATTGTGGATCATGGCTCGCCGTTTCAGTCGTCGCGTTTGCGGAACATCTTCGGCGGATCGTCGATGGCCGGCCGCTCCGCGACCACGGGGAAGGTGCCGGTGTGGCCCTCGCGTGCAGCGGCCGCGGCCGCGATGCGCGTGCGGAATGAGAACCAGCCGATGATCAGCAGCGGGATGATGAGGACGAGGGATGCGAGCACCCACCGGCCGGTCGGCGTGAACGCCATCGTCACCAGGACGAACACCAGGAAGGCGAGCGTCAGCCACGCGGTGAAGGGCGCCCCGAACAGGCGGAACGACGGCCGCTCGATGCGGCCGGCCCGCGCCCACCGGTGCAGCTTCATCTGGCAGAGGATGATCGTCCCCCAGCCGCCGATGATGCCGAGCGCCGATACGTTCAGCACGATCTCGAACGCCTGCTGCGGCACGACGGCGTTCAGGCCCACGCCGAGGAGCGTGATGCACGACGTCAGGAGGATGCCGCCGTAGGGCACACCGTGACGGCTCATCCGCATCGTGAACAGGGGCGCGGAGCCGTTCACCGCCATCGACCGCAGGATGCGTCCGGTCGAGTACAGACCCGCGTTCAGGCTCGACAGGGCGGCGGTCAGCACGACGAAGTTCATGATGGATGCCGACACCTCCCCGGCCTGCGGCGACCCGATGTGCGAGAAGAACGTCACGAACGGGGACTCGTCCGCCGAGTACGTGCTGTACGGCAGCAGGAGCGACAGCAGCAGGATCGAGCCGACGTAGAAGACCGCGATCCGGATCACGACGGTGTTGACCGCGCGTGGCATGATCTTCCGCGGCTCCGCGGTCTCGCCCGCCGCCGTGCCGACGAGCTCGATCGCCGCGTATGCGAACACGACGCCGCTGATCGCGAGGAGCGGCGCGAACGCGCCCATCGGGAACCATCCGCCGTTGTCCTGGATGACGGTGATGCCGGTGGGCCCCACATCCGTGTGCCCGACGAAGAGGAGGAAGATCACGCCGATGATGAGGAAGATCACCAGCGCGGCGACCTTGATCATCGCGAACCAGAACTCCATCTCGCCGAAGACCCGCACCGACACGAGGTTGAGCGACAGCACGACGATCAGCGCGACGAGGGCGATCGCCCACTGCGGCACGGCCTGCAGGAAGGGGACGTACGGCGCCCAGAACTTGACGTACAGGGCCACGGCGGTGACATCGACGATCGACGTGAACGCCCAGTTCAGGAAGTACAGCCAGCCGGCGGTGTACGCCATCTTCTCGCCGTAGAACTCCCGGGCGTACGAGACGAACGAGCCGGACGACGGCCGGTGCAGCACGAGCTCGCCGAGCGCGCGCAGGATCAGGAACGCGAAGAACCCGCACAGCGCGTACACGAAGACCAGCGACGGTCCGGAGCTGGCGAGTCTGCCGCCGGCGCCCAGGAACAGTCCCGTTCCGATCGCGCCGCCGATCGCGATCATCTGGATCTGCCGCGGCAGGAGGGTCTTGTGGTACCCCTCCTCCTCGCTCGAGAAGTCCTGCGCCGCCAGCATGACGTCGCCGACGAGCTCGCGGCTGTTCTCGAGTTCCTGCTCCGGGTCGTGGGGGTGCTGATCGGTCGCACTCATGGCGTCTCCTCGGTGCTCGGTCTGGGGAACGAGTCAGTCCACCCGGTTTACCGAATCGCTCGGGAACGCACAAGTGACACGCGCGGCGGCGGCGCCCGCGTCAGTCGTTGGTGAGATCGCCGTCCAGCAGAGCCGGCCGCTCGGACCGCGCCTGGATCTCGTAGGGGTCCAGGCTCACCTCTGCGTCGATCGGCTCGAAGTCGCCGAGGTTCTCGGGCACGACCGGCTGGACCATCTTCGCGATCTTGCGGAGACGATCGGTGGCGGCGTTCTCGGCGAGCACGGGAACGTAATCGCGCACCCGTGCACCGCTCAGGCTGCCGTACTCCTCCCGGACGATCGTCGCGATGGTGTCGCGATCGACCGAGGGGAACCGCTCCGACAGGCGGGCGATGGCCTCCTCGAGGGCGCGCTGTTCGCTCTGTGTGTCCACGGTGATCATTGTCACCCACGGAGGATCCGCGCGGAAGCCGGGCGGATCGCGATCCGCTCAGCGGACCCTGGGTTGCGCCCTCTATGCTGACCCCCGCCCGCATCCCCTCCGGAAAGCCTCCCGCGTGAAGATCACCAGCATCCCCAGCCCTCCCCCGGCGTGGGCCCAGTTCCAGCTCGGACCGCTCACCATCCACACGTACGCGCTGTGCATCATCGCGGGCATCATCGCGGCCGTGTGGATCACGGGCAGACGACTCGCGAAACGCGGGGTGGATGCCGGGTTCGCCATCGATGCCGCGCTGTGGGCCGTGCCCCTCGGGATCATCTGCGCGCGGTTCTACCACGTGTTCACGCACGTGGGGGACTACTTCTTCCCCGGTGCGAACCTGTGGAACGTCTTCGCGATCTGGGACGGCGGCAACGCCATCTACGGAGCGCTGATCGGCGGCGCGCTCGGCATCTGGATCGCCTGCCGCCGCGCCGGCGTCCGCTTCTGGACCTTCGCCGACGCGCTCGCGCCGGCGCTGCTGGTCGCCCAGTCCCTCGGCCGGTTCGGCAATTACTTCAACCACGAGCTGTACGGCATCCCCACCACCCTTCCCTGGGGCCTGCAGATCGAGTCGACCAACCCGAAGTTCCCGCCGGGACTGCCGGCGGGCACCCTGTTCCACCCGCTGTTCCTGTACGAGATCATCTGGAACCTGGTCGGCTTCGCCGTGCTGCTCCTGCTCGAGCGGCGCTTCACGCTCCAGTGGGGCAAGATGCTCGCGCTGTACCTCATCTGGTACGGCACCGGCCGCAGCTACCTCGAGTCGATCCGCATCGACCCCTCGAGCAACAGTTTCCTCGGCATCCCCGCGAACGTCTGGGCCTCGTTCGTCGCCGTCATCCTCGGCGTCGTCCTGCTCGTCGTGCAGTCGCGCCGCCATCCCGGCGCCGAGCCGTCTCCGTTCACGCGACCCGATTCGCGGGCCCGCCGCAAGGATCCGGTGGCCCCTGCCGGCGAGTCCGAGGAACAGATCTCGCGCTCCTGAGCCCGCCTCGGCCTACAACTCCGCTGTCAGGCCGCCGTCGATGACGAAGTCGGCGCCCGTGATGTTGCCGGCGACCAGATCGCTGGCGAGGAACACGACGAGCGCTGCGACCTCCTCCGGCTTCGTGAAGCGACCCGTGACCATCGACGCCTCCGCACCGGCGACGATCTGCGCGCGCTCGGCGCCTGCGGCGGCGGACACGGTCGCGGCCACTCCCCCGTCGCCGAGCCACAGGTCCGTGGCGACGGGTCCGGGGCTGACCGTGTTGACGCGGATACCGTCGGCGCCGACCTCTTTCGACAGCGACTTCGAGAAGTTCACGAGCGCGGCCTTCGCCGCGCTGTAGTCGATGACCGCGGGATCGGGCAGCCGCGCGTTGACCGACGCGACCGTGACGACCGAGCCCCGCCGTGCGTCGCGCATCACGGGGAGCGCTGCGCGCGTCATCCGGATCGCCGTGAGCGCATCGAGCTGGAACGTGCCCATCCACTCGTCGTCGGAGACCGCGGCGAAGCCGCCCGTGCGCGGACGCACGCCGCCCACGTTGTTCACGAGGATGCCGACGGGGCCGAGGTCGCCGGCCCGCGCGACGAGCTCGTCCGCGACGCTCGGATCGGTGAGGTCGGCGGCGATCGCGGTCACGCCACCGGCCTCGGCGAGCGCCGCCAGATCGGGGGTGATGCTGCGCGAGGCGGCGAGCACCCGTGCACCCTCGGCGACGAGGGTCCGGGTCACGGCGAGGCCGATCCCCCGGCCCGCGCCCGTGACGATGGCAACGGTGCCCTCGAGGCCGAGATCCACGTCAGAGACCCTGCACCGTGAGCCACTCCAGGACGGCGTCCGCGACATCGGCCCAGCCGTGGTCGATCGTCAGGGAGTGCCCGCGCCCCTCGAACTGCTGGAGCTCGTTCACGGTCATCGCATCCCGGTACTGCTTGAGGGTCGAACGGGTGACGACGTCGGGCACGGTGTGGTCGGCCGTCCCCGAGATCAGCAGCAGCGGCCCCCGCGGCTCGCGCTTCGTGTCGACGGCGGCGGGCGAGTGCATCGAGAAGTTCGCTCCCGCGGCCTGGAACAGCGGGCGCCCCGGCGACGGGATGGTCCAGCGCTCGTACAGGGCGTCCGACTCCTCCTGGTCCAGCGCATTGCCGAAGCCGTAGCGGAACTGCTCCTTCGTCAGGGAGATGGCCTTGTGCCGGTTGGCGGGGTTGCCCAGCACGGGGAACCCGGACCTCAGCTGTGCCAGCGGGAGCGGCAGCACGCCCTTGATCTGCGCCGGGTCGATCGCGACGGCGCCCGCGCCGACGCCCTCCCCGAGGAGCTTCTCGGCGAGGAGCCCGCCGAACGAGTGCCCGATGAGGATCGTGTCGTCGCCGAGACCGTTCGCCACCTCGGCGAAGTGGTCTGCCGCCTCGTCGATGCCGATGTCGGCGACGGCATCCGGATTCTCGCGCGCCGCGGCGACCGTGTCGGCCTCGTTCGGCCACCCGGGGGCGACCGGCTCGTAACCGGCGGCGCGGAACTTCTCGATCCAGGGGCCCCAGCTCGTGGCGTGCAGCCAGAGGCCGTGGATGAAGACGACGGGACGAGGGCTTTCGGCCATGGGAGCGCTCCTAGCAGTCGGGACTCCAGCACACACCCCAGCCGACGGCGGCGTCCAGAACCGTTTGGACACGGATCGATGCACGTCTTGCATCGATCGCCGCGGGTGCGAGAGCCTTCCCTGTGGGGAGGACTCGTGGACCTCGATCTTCGGCTCGTGCGCTCCTTCGTCGCGGTGGCCGACGAGCTGCACTTCGGACGTGCGGCGGCGCGCCTGCACGTCAGCCAGCCCGCCCTCTCGCGACAGATCCGCCGCCTCGAGGACGACCTCGGCTTCACGCTGTTCGCGCGCGACAGCCGGCGCGTGGCGCTGACGCCGCAGGGAGCGCGCTTCCTGAAGGACGCGCGCCCGCTCCTGGCTCAGGCGGCCAGAATGATGCACCCCGACGACCCGGGCATCCGGATCGCCCACATCTTCGACCTCGACACCGGGCGGCTCGTCGCAGACGCGTTCGCCGAGCGGCATCCCGACGTCCCGGTGATCGCCAGCTCGATGGACAGCCGGCGGCAGTTCGACGCGCTCGTGGCGGGTCTGCTCGACATCGGGATCCTCCGCCTGACGCCGTCGATGGTCGGGGAGCATCCCACCGGATGGCGCCATCGCCCGCTGCGGCTGGAGCCGTTCTGGCTGGTGGGACGTTCGGGCGGCCGCGTCGCCGAGACCGTTTCGCTGCGCGAGCGCCCGGTCGAGGTCTTCGGCGACCCCCTCGGCTCCGCCCTGTTCAACGCCCACGGCGCCTACCTGCGGGCGCTCGAGGCGCACAGCGATCTGGCCTTCCGCTGGCTCGGCAACCCCGGAACGTTCGACCAGTGCCTCCCGCACGTGCGGCGGGCGACGGATGCCGCGTACCTCCTCGAGTTCGAGTCGTACGCGCTGCGCTACCGGCGGCTCGGCATCCCCATCCATCGCCCCGCCGAGCTCCAGCCCGTCTATCCGTGGTCGATCGTGTGGCGCGAGGACCCGAATCCACCCGCCGTGGCCGACTTCCTCGACGTCGCCGCGGAGCAGGCGCGGGAGCGCGACTGGCTGACGCCGGAGTCGGCGGCGCCGCTGTGGCAGCCCTCGTCGGGGTGAGCCGTCGCCGGAAACCGACCGGCGTGTTTCGGCGGCGCGTATCGTCGGGGTCATGACTGCGCTTCGACTCCTCTTCCTCGGCGGCACCGGCACCATCAGCCACGCCTGCGTCACCGCGGCTTCCGCCGCCGGCCACGACGTCACCGTCCTCCACCGCGGGCGCAGCGACCGCCCGCTGCCCGACGGCGTGCGCACCGTCCTCGGCGATGTGCGGGACGCGACCTCGATGCGCGCGGCCGTCGGCGGCGAGCGGTTCGACGTCGTCCTCGACTTCCTGTCGTTCGTGCCCGCACACGTCGAGACGGTGCTCTCCGTGTTCGAGGGCCACGTCGGGCAGTACGTCTTCATCAGCTCCGCATCTGCGTACCAGAAGCCGCCCCGCTCCCTCCCCGTCACCGAGTCGACACCGCTGCGCAACCCGTTCTGGCAGTACTCGCGAGACAAGATCGCCTGCGAAGACCTCCTGGTGGGCGCCTACCGCGAGCGCGCGCTGCCGGTGACGATCGTGCGTCCCTCGCACACCTACGACGAGCGGCTGATCCCGACCACCGGCGGCTGGACAGACATCGCGCGCCTGCGCGACGGCAAGCCGGTGGTCGTGCACGGCGACGGCACGACCCAGTGGACGCTGACGCACGCCGACGACTTCGCCGTCGCCTTCACGGGACTGCTCGGCAACCCCGCCGCCATCGGCGAGGCGTATACGATCACCGGCTCGCACGCGCCGACGTGGAACGAGATCTACGGCTGGCTGGCCGAGGCGGCGGGCGTCGACGACCCGCAGTTCGTCCACATCGCGAGCGAGACGATCGCCGCCTTCGCCCCCGACGCCGGGCCCGGCCTCATCGGCGACAAGGCCCACTCGATGGTCTTCGATGCATCGAAAGTCACGCGTCTCGTCCCCGAGTTCCGCACGACCATCACCTTCGACGAGGGCGCCCGACGCATCCTCGCCTTCTACGATGCGCATCCCGAATCGCGGCGAGTGGATGCCGACGTGGATGCCGCGTTCGACCGGATGATCGCCCACGCCCGCGCAGCGGGCGCTTGACCAGGAAGTGGAGATCACAGCCATGCCCGACGACATCGATCTGAAGCTCGAGGCCATCGTCATCCCGGTCGCCGACGTCGACCGTTCCAAGGCGTTCTACGCACAGCTCGGGTGGCGTCTCGACGCCGACTTCGCGTTCGACAACGGCTTCCGGGTCGTGCAGTTCACCCCGCCGGGGTCGCCCGCCTCGATCCAGTTCGGGACGCGGATCACGCAGCAGCGGCCAGGGACGGCCGAGGGCGTCTACCTCGTCGTCAACGATGCGCAAGCGGCGCACGAGCGCCTCGCGGCGCTCGGCGCCGAGGTCGAGGATGTCTTCCACCCGACCGCACCCGGTGCGCAGTTCGGCCACGTCGACGGGCGCGAGGCGGGCGCCGGCGAGCGGGCCAGCTACGGCACCTTCGCGTCCTTCCGGGATCCCGACGGCAACACGTTCCTGCTGCAGGAGGTCACCACGCGCCTGCCGGGCCGCATCGACGCGCACGAGACTACCTACGCCTCGCAGGCCGACCTCGAAGCCGCGCTGGTGCGCGCGGCAGCCGCGCACGGCGTGCACGAGGCCGCCGACCTCGGCGGAGTCCGCGACGAGCAGTGGCCGCAGTGGTACGCGGCCTACATGGTCGCCGAGCAGCACGGCACCGACCTCCCCTGACCCGATCGGAACAGAGCATGCGCACGCTCGTGGTGTACGAACTCGTCTCGCTGGACGGCTTCGCCGACGACCCCGACCGGTTCGTGACCGACTGGGACGTCGAGATGGACGCGAATCTCGCCGCCGTGATCGGGGCTCAGGATGCCGTCATCCTCGGACGCCGCAGCTACGACGAGTGGTCGCGGTATTGGCCGACGAGCACGATCGAGCCCTTCGCGACCTTCATCAACACCGTGCCGAAGTATGTCGCCACGACGTCGCCGCTCGCGACCCCGTGGACGGATTCGCATACGCTCGACGGCGACCTCGTCGAATCGGTGCGAGGACTGAAGGAGAAGCCGGGCGGCGACATCGGCGTGCACGGGAGCATCTCCGTCGCCCGCGCCCTCCTGGATGCCGGTCTCGTCGACGAGCTGCGGCTCGTCATCGCTCCGCACATCATCGGCGAGGGCCGTCGGCTGCTCGACGGGCTGCCGGCGATGCGCCTCCAGACGATCCGGAGCTCGACCTCGCCGACGGGCTACCTCTTGGTGGACTACCTCGTCACGACGTGAACAGGTCGCGGTGCTGCCGCGGCTGCGATCGCAGGTACTGCGGCGCGACGCGCACCTGAGCCCCGAGCTCGGCCGCCGCGTGCCACGGCCAGCGCGGGTCGTAGAGGGCGGTGCGGGCGAGCGCGACGAGGTCTGCGTCGCCCGTGGCGACGATGGCCTCGGCCTGCTCATACCCCGTGATGAGCCCGACCGCGACCACGGGGATGTCGACGCCCTCCTTGACCGCACGCGCGAGAGGCACCTGGTAGCCCGGTCCGACCGGGATGACCTGCTGCGGGCTGAGGCCGCCGCTCGACACATGGACGGCGTCGCATCCGGACGCCTCCAGAGCCTGTGCGAACTCGACCGTCTGCGCGATGTCCCATCCCCCCGGCACCCAGTCCGTGCCCGAGACGCGCACCGACACCGGCAGCTCCGGCACGGCCTGCTTCACGGCGTCGAGCACCTCGAGCGGGAACCGCATCCGGTTCTCGAGCGAACCGCCGTACTCGTCGGTGCGCCGGTTCGACAGCGGCGAGAGGAACTCGTGGAGCAGGTAGCCGTGCGCTGCGTGCAGCTGCACGGCGTCGATGCCGATCCTCGCCGCACGCGCCGCGGCGTGCGCAAAGCCGTCGCGCACGCGCGAGAGGCCCTCGCGATCGAGCGCGTGCGGCGCGACCTCGCCCTCGAGGAACGGGATCGCGGACGGTGCGACGGTCTGCCACCCGTTCGGGTCGCGAGGCGGGAGCTGCGCGCCGCCCCGCCAGGGAACCTCGGTCGACGCCTTGCGGCCGGCGTGGGCGAGCTGCACGGCGATCGGCGTCTGCGACCATCGGCGGATGCGCTCGATCGTCGATCCCATCGCCGCCGCGGTCCGGTCGTCCCACAGCCCCGTGTCGGCGTAACTGATGCGACCCTCCGGGACCACGGCGGTCGCCTCGATCGTCAGCAGCGCCGCCCCGGACTGCGCGAGCTGGCCGAGGTGGATGAGATGCCAGTCGGTCATCTCGCCGTCCTCGGCGGAGTACTGGCACATGGGCGCGATCACGATGCGGTTGGCGAGCTCCAGCGAGCCGACGCGGATGGGCTCGAACAGCACGGGGTGTGGCACGGGGACTCCTCAGGGGTGCGCGGGCCCGATCGACGATACGCCGCTGCCGCAGGTGCGGGACGCGCGGGGCGCCCGGATGACGGATCCTTGCGGCGCCGCCCGCGGAGTGGGATCATTCCATTAATTCATCGAACGATGAATTAATGGAGCCCGAAGGCAGTCAGATGGATGCATCAGCACCGAACCTCATCCTCGATCTCGCGCGGGTCTCGGCCGCCGACCTGCCCGACGTGGGCGGGAAGGCCGCGAACCTCGGAGAGCTGATCGCCGCCGGATTCGATGTGCCACCCGGCTTCTGCGTCACGACCGAGGCCTACCGGCTCGCCGTGCGGGGGACGCCCGTCGAGTCCGGGAGGGAGGCGGATGCCGGGGCGGCCCGCGCGGCGATCATGGCCGCCCCCGTCCCGGCGGCGGTGGCCGACGCGGTCCGCGAGGCATACGCGCAGCTCGGCGCGGGCCCGGTCGCCGTGCGCTCGTCCGCCACCGCGGAGGACCTGCCGGGGGCGAGCTTCGCCGGCCAGCAGGACACCTACCTCGGCATCGACGGCATCGACGAGGTGCTCGACGCGGTGCACCGCTGCTGGGCGTCACTCTGGACCGACCGCGCCGTCGCCTATCGCGCCGCGCAGGACATCCCGGGCGCCGGCGTCGCCCTGGCCGTGGTGGTGCAGCGGATGGTGGATGCCGCGTCGGCGGGCGTCCTGTTCACCGCCGACCCCGTGACCGGTCGGCGGCGGCAGGCGGTCATCGACGCCGCGCACGGTCTCGGCGACGCCGTCGTGTCGGGCGCCGTGGACCCGGATCAGGTCGTCATCGACACTCGGAGCAGCCGCATCCTGGATCGTCGCCCGGGGGGCCCGGGCGACGGCGGGCCGGTGCTCACGGATGCCGAGGCCCGGGCGCTCGCCGCGCTCGGGGATCGGGTCGAGCGGCACTTCGGGGCCCCGCAGGACATCGAATGGGCCATCGACGCCGGCGGACACCTCTGGCTGACCCAGTCCCGCCCGATCACGACCCTCTACCCCGTGCCGGTGCGGGACGCGCCGCGGCGCGGCGACGAGACGCGCGTCTACTTCTGCATCACGCTCGCGCAGGGCCTGCACCGACCGATCACGCCGCTCGGGATCGCCGCGTTCCGGATCGTCGGGGCGGGCGGCCTGGACCTCATCGGCCGCCGGCCCCCGCGCATCGTCGACGGTCCGGGCGGCTTCGCCATCGGCGGGGACCGCATCTTCCTCGATGCCACTCCGATCGTGCGCTCCGCCTTCGGCCGCGAGATCTTCCCGCGCGCCCTCCAGGTCATGGAGACGCGATCGGCGGTGGTGCTGCGCGGACTGTTCGACGACCCGCGGTTCTCGGTGCTGCCCGGGTCGCGTCGCCGCTTCGCCGTCCCTGCGCTGCGGCTCGCGCTGCGCATCCGGCTGCCCCTGCTCGCCGTGCAGGCGGTCGCGAGTCCGCCGGCCGCGCACCGGCGCCTGCGTCGCCTGGCCGACGACATCCGGACCCGCAGCATCCCGGCCGGCGACATCCCGTCCCGCGTCGACGCGACCGTCGACCTGCTGTTCCACGCGACGCCCCTCGCGCCGCGCAGTCTGCCCGGAGCCGCCGTCGGCTTCGGGATGCTGGGACTCGCGGGGCGCCTGCTCGGGGATGCGGTGCGCCCCGGCGACCTTCAAGCGGTGCTCCGCAGCGTGCCCGACAACGTGACCACCGAGATGGATCTCGATCTGTGGCGCATCGCGGTGCGGACTCGCACGGATGCCGAGTCGGCCGCCGCCCTGCGCGACCTCTCGGCGCGCGACCTCGCCGACCGCTATCTCGGCGGTGGCCTGCCCGCGGGTCTGCAGCACGAGATGGCGCGGTTCCTGGAGCTGTACGGGCACCGCGCGGTCGCCGAGATCGATCTCGGGATGCCGCGCTGGGCCGATGACCCGGCGCACCTTTTCGGCGTGCTGTCGGGCTACGTGCGGCTGGACCCGGATGCCGAGTCCCCCGAGCAGCACTTCGCGGAGGGCGCTCGCGATGCCCGCGCCATGATGAACGAGCTGATCGGGCGGGCACGTCGGCGCAGCCGACTGCGCGCCGCGGCCGTGAGCTTCTGTCTCCGCCGCGCCCGGGCACTCATCGGCATCCGCGAGATGCCGAAGTTCCTCGTGGTCATCGCGCTGCGGACGGCGCGGACGGCGATGCTCGGCATCGGCGCGGAACTGGCGGAAGCCGGCCGGATCGAGACTGCCGACGACATCGCCTTCCTCGATTTCGACGACGCCAAGCGGGCCGCCGCGGGCGAGGACCTTCGCGCCGTGGTCGCCGAACGCAGAGCGCGTTACGACGCGGAACTGCGCCGCCGGCACGTTCCGCGCGTGCTGCTGTCGGACGGGACGGAGCTGGAGGCCCTCGCATCCCACGGCGAGACGGACGAGCCGGGCACGCTGCGCGGCACCCCCGCGTCGGCGGGCGCCGTGACGGCACGCGCGCGCGTGATCCTCGACCCCGTCGGCGCGCAGCTCGAACCCGGCGAGATCCTCGTCGCCCCCTCCACCGACCCGGGGTGGACGCCGCTGTTCCTCACCGCCGGCGGCCTCGTGATGGAGATGGGCGGCGCGAACAGCCACGGCGCCGTCGTCGCGCGGGAGTACGGCATCCCCGCCGTCGTCGGCGTCGCCCGCGCCACCGAGGCCATCCGCACCGGCGACGAGGTCACGGTCGACGGAGCCGGCGGTGTCGTGTCGATCACCGCCGGGGCCGAGGTGACGACGCCGGCGTGATCGCCGCATCCCGAGCCCCTGTCGGGAACCGATCGCACCACGTACAGTGAGCCTGTGAAGCGGAGCTGGCCTTACCTCGTGCCGGGCGTGATCCTCGCCCTCATCGGCCTGGTGTGGACCCTGCAGGGCATGAACGTGCTGCGAGGGTCGGTGATGAGCGGGTCGCCGCTGTGGGGCACGATCGGCCCGATCGTGCTCGTGATCGGCGTCGTGCTGATCGTCATCGGCATCGTCGTCGCCGCGCGGCGACGGCGCGCCGGGTCGTAAGTCAGCCTCGCGACCGAGAGCCGCTCATGCGGCGAGGTTCGGGCTTTCGGAGCGGCGATCCCGATCGGGGCCGCCGGTCGTAGCATCGGCGCCGTACACGTGTCACGACGCGGATTCGACCTCGAACCCGTCGGCGCCCGGATCGGGCCAGCCCGTCGGGAAGCCGTCGATGCTGTACCCGTTCTTCTCGTGCTGATATCGTCGCAGGCCGTCCGGGCCCTTGTGAGCGGCCCACGAGTCCATGAGCGTCCGCTGCTCCTGGTAGTCGAAGAGCGGCACGCCGAAGCCGCACGAGGTCTGAACGAGATCGATGTCGACGTCGAAGATGTTCCGCGCGCCCCGCATGGGCGGGAGGAGCCCGACGAGCTCCTCCCACTCCGTGTCGCCCTCGTGGATCGCGCGCGCCGTGCCGTAGAGGCGCAGGATGAGCGGCTTGCCCGACAGCGCACAGAACATCAGCGTCATCCGCGGCGAATCGAGGATGTGCGCTGCGGACTCATTGCCGCTGCCCGTGCCGTTGAGCCACACGACGCGGTTCGGCCCGAGGACGCGCAGCGAGTCCAATCCCTTCGGCGACACGTTGACCCGCCCGTCGCGGGCGGCGGTCGCGACGAAGAACATGTGCTGCGCCGCGATGAACCGGCCGAGCCGATCGCTGATCTCGCCGAACTGAGTCGCGACGGGTCCATTCTCGCAGTCGGCGGTGCGCCGGCGCATCGGCGCCTCGGCGTCCGTCAGTCGATGGCGCTGATCGTCCAGCCCGCCTCGAAGGACTGCCCGGGCTCGATCACGACGAGGCCGGTGTCGAACGGGTACACGGGCGCGTTGAACGCATCGGGGGCACAGGTCATGGGCTCGACGGCCAGGCCGGCGCGGTGCGCCGGGTTCGCCGGATCGAGGTCGGCGGTGTGGATCTGCACCCAGGGGCACGCCGCATCCCAGCGCATCGCCACACCGCGGCCGTCGGCATCCGTCAGCCGGACCGTCGCGATCCCCGCGTCATCCCGCTGCAGGTCGGTGTAGGCATGATCGATCGCGGCACCGGCGATCGTCCGCGGAATGCGGAAGTCGAACCGCTGCGGGTCGCCGTCGTCGACGGGACGCAGGACGGTCGGCGCGAGCCGCTCGTCGACGTGCAGGACGGATGCGGCGGGCAGGTCGAGCGTCCAGTCGTCGACGCGGCCCGCCCCGGCGACGAGGTAGGGATGCGGGCCGGTGCCGAACGGTGCCGGCTCGTCGCTCAGGTTCGTGGCGCGAACGGTCTGCACGAGACCGTCGGCGCTCAGCGTGAACGTCGTCTCGATCCCGACGCGGTACGGGTAGCCGGTCTGGGCCTCGACAACGGCCTCGAGCCGCACCCGATCCTCGCCGACGGACACGGCGCGGTAGTCGAGCCACACGGCGAGGCCGTGCAGGGAGTGGCCGCGCGCGGGCTCGGTCAGCGGAAGCTGCTCCTCCTGCCCGCCGAACGTGTACCGCCCGTCGACAACGCGGTTGGGCCAGGGCACCAGCGTCACGCCGCGGTAGCCCGGGCGCAGCGCGTCTGCCTCGTACGGCACGACGAGATCGCGTCCGTTGTGCTGGAACGAGCGCAGCGAGGCGCCGATGCTCGCCACGACGGCCGTGTCGGCGCCGCGGGTCAGCGTGAACTGCGTGCCCGAGAGCGGCGCGGGCATCAGCGGCCCCGCCCTTCGGCTCGAGCCGTCGGGACGACCATCGACGTCGGTCGGGGGTGAAGGAGACGCATGACAGCATCCTCTCGCACCCGCCGCCGCCCGATTCGCCACGTTGCGGACGACGGGTTCACCCACCCAGGCGATCGAGCGCGGTCCGCGCGGCCTCGAGGTCACGCTGCGCCCCGGCGACCGCGTCGCCCGCGGCCGTCCGGCGCTCGTCGAGCTCGGGGGCGCGGGACTTCGCCTCCCCGAGCTCCTCGCGGGTCGCGTCGAGCTGCGCCTGCAGGTCGCGCTCGCGCGCGGCCAGGTCGTCGACGCGGCGGGCGAGATTGCGCACCTCGCTCTCGACTTTCGTCTCGTCGCGCTGCGCGCGGAGCACCTCCTGCTCGGCGTTGTGCACCGCCGCCTCGGCCTCGCGGCGTTCGCGCCGCGCCTTCACCTCGTCGGTCGGCGGCGGCGCGACCTCCAGCGGCTCGGGACGACCGCCGCCGACTGCGACGTCGAGATCGACGGGGGTGGATGCCTCGAGCTCGCGGACCAGGCGCCCGGAGGCGACGGCGGCCGCCGCATCCGCGTCGAAGAAGGCGGCCGTGATGGTCTGCTGCACCGCCTCGCCGGTGGCCGGCGTGACCCGCTCGCCGCGCGAGGACGCCAGCCCGACGGCCTCGCGAGCGAGTTGCGCGGTGAGTGCACGGCGCTGGCGCCCCAGCTGCGCGAGGGTCGCGGCATCCAGGTCGTCCTGCGCCTCGCGCAGCTCCTGCGCCAGCTGCAGTGCCTGGCCGAGCTGCACGGTCCGCTCCTGCGCGAAGACGTTCACGACCCACGCGGCGATCGAGGGCTTGCGCAGCGCCTTGATCTGCGCCGCGAGCGCAGAATCCGCGACCTCCGTGGCGCGCGCATTGCGGGCCGCGACGAACGCGTCCGGCGGGCCCGCGTAGAGCTCCGCGGCGATGTCCGCCAGCGATGCGTCGGCCATCGCGTCCTCCCGGCCGTCAGGCGAGCGCCGGTCGCGCGCGCATGAAGAGGCTAACGGGATGCCGCGCCGCCCGCACCGGCATCCCTCCTCCGCCTCTGCGCTAGCCCCAGATCGTGTACCAGGTGCCGTAGACGCCCGCGACGCACATCACCGCCGTCGTGATCCAGCCGAGCCACTGCGCCAGAGGGCCGTTGCGGTACCGGCCCATGATGCCGCGATCGCGGGAGATCAGCATCATGATCACCAGGAACGGGCCGGCCGCGATCCCGTTGACAGTGGCGGACAGCACGAGGATCTGGATCGGGTTGTGGATGAAGACCGCGAGCAGCGTGCCCGCGACGATCCCGACGCCGAGCAGGATGTAGAACAGCGGAGCCTGTTGCGGCGACTTCTCGAGCCCCCACTGCTTGTCGAGCAGGCCGGCCATTCCGGCGGCGCCGGCCGCGGCGAGCACCGGCACGGCCAGGACGCCAGAGCCGATGAAGCCGACCGCGAAGAGCAGACTGGCGTAGCTGCCCGCGATCGGCTGCAGCGCCTTCGCCGCCTCGGCGGCACTGCTGACCGACGTGTGGTGCGCGCCGAGCGTGGCGGCGCTCGCGGCCATGATCGCGAACATGATCAGCGCCGAGAAGACCATGCCCGTGAAGACGTCGATCCTGCCCGTCTTCAGGCGACGCCGAGCGCCCTGCTGCGAGCGGTCGTCGAGCGCCGGAGCGTGGTCGCCGCCGAGGTCCTCGTCCCGCAGCTCCTCGATCCGCTGGGCGGTCTGCCAGAAGAACATGTACGGACTGATCGTCGTGCCGAGCACGGCCACGACCAGAGCCCAGTAGGCGGGCGAGCCCGCGATACTCGCGCCGACCAGGCCTCTGAGTACGTCCGCCCAGTGGACGTGCGTCACGAACAGGACGGCCACGTAGACGAGCAGGACGAGGCAGAGCCACTTGAAGATCCGGCCGATCCACTCGAACGAGCCCGCGACGACCGCGACGCCGATCGCGACCCCCGCGATCGCGGACCACAGCGCCGCGGGGCCGGCGTGGAGCAGCCGCATCCCCTGCCCGATGGCCATCAGATCGGCCCCGAGGTTCAGCGTGTTGGCCACGATGAGCGCGGCGATCAGCACCGCGATGATCGTGCGCGTCCCGTCGTGGAAGCGCCGACGGATCAGCTTGCCGAAGCTGTCGCCGGTCGCGAGCGTCATCCGGTCGCAGATCTCCTGCGTCGCCATCATCATCGGCAGGGTGGCCGGCACGGTCCACAGCATGCTGTTGCCATAGGTCGCACCGGCTTGGGAGTACGTCGCGATCCCCGACGGGTCGTCGTCGGCCGCGCCCGTCACCAGGCCCGGGCCGAGGAGGCCGAAGAAGCGCATCACGGGGTTCCTGCGCTTCTGCGGGCCCTCGTCATCCGTCGGACCCGCTCCGGTTCCTGGTCGTGCCACGACTCCTCCTCTCCCGGAAGCGAAAGTAGTCGCGGGAAAGGGCGGACACAGAGGGCATTGCGTCTGCATCCATCACGCGCTACTGGACGCAGCTGCAGCCCATGGATCGCGTCATCCGCCGTTCGCAACCCCCTGCGGAAACACCGGGCTCGGCGGATAGCCTGCGGTGTCGGATGAATTGGGGAGGCGAGGGCAGCCATGACCGACGACGAGAGCGGCGATGTGGCCCCGGACGGCCGCGACGAGACCGCGGCTCAGCGTGCGGACCGCAATTGGACGGAGATCCTGCAGGAGCTGCGGGTGACCCAGACCGGCACTCAGGTGCTCGCCGGATTCCTGCTGACCGTGGCGTTCCAGGCCAGGTTCCCGCAGCTGCTTGCCTACCAGCAGGTCGTCTACCTGGCCCTTGTCGTCCTTGCGGCGGCGACCACGACCGTGGGGCTCGTGACCGTGAGCCTCCACCGGCGGATGTTCCGGCGGCGACAGAAGCCGGAGCTCGTGCGCCGGGGCGACTTCCACCTCAAGCTCAACCTGGCGCTGCTGAGCCTGCTCAGCGCCGGAGTCGTGTTCTTCCTCTTCGACGTGGTGACGACGCTCCCGATCGCCGTCGTCGCGGGCATCATCGTGGCGCTCGGGATGCTCGGCGGCATGCTGGTCTACCCCTTGGTCACCGTGCGGGGCGGTCCGAGGCAGCGGGGCTGAGGTCGGCACCTCCGGTCAGACGGCGGAATTCTTCCGCCATGGCGCGAGCGAAGTCGTCTCCGGGCACGGTGTCCGCATCGAAATGGACACCGCAGCAGAGCCGCTGGTCGTACGAGACCGCAGCGACCCCCAGCCGGACATTCGCGGCCAACACCGCCACGGGCCACAGCGCGGCTATCGGGGCGCCGGCAAGGCGAAGGGTCCCGGGCGGTCCGGGAACGTTCGTGACGAACCCCGCGACCAGGTGCTGCCGGTGCGCAAGGTGATCCATCATCCGCGCACCGGCGGGACCCCGCATAAGCTCGAGCGTTCCCTGTCCGCGCGCCCGCTCCTTCTCGGACCGGGTCTGGGCGGCGATGAGGCGTAGCCGCACATCGGGGTCCGCCTCCCCTAGCGGCAGGCGCACCAGCATCACTCCGACCCGGTTCGCGACGGTCCCTCGCCGCGGCAGCGCCACGGGCACCGAGACCGGCAGGCGATCGGGGATGGACTCGCCCGCGCGCGAGAGCGCCTTTCGATATCCCGAGGACACGGCGGCAAGGAGGGCATCGTTGATCGTCGCTCCCGCGTCTCGGCTCCGAGCCTCGAGCATGCCGAGATCCGTACTGAGAAAGCGCACACTGCGGTGGGGACTGCGCTCTCCCAGCAGCACCGTCTCGCCGACTTCACGGCCGAAGAGAGTCATCCGCACCCGCTCGAGTCCGTATCCGATCCGAGCCCGGCCATCCGGTCGCTCTCGCCCGCCCGTCAGCGGCGGTGGCGGCGGGTCCGGCCCGACCGGTCCGGCGTGATCGAACAGCCGTTGGATGATCCCGACGGCAGCCATGCCGTCGGCGATGGCATGGTGGATGCGGAGAATCAGACCGACGCCACGGGGGCTCGCTCCGGGAACCAGGAGCAGCTCCCACAACGGACGATCGCGAGGCAGCGGCACGGTCATGAGCTCTCCGCACACTCGCTCGAACCCTGCTGGTCCGTCCACACGGGCGATGCTGCGCACGTGATGATCGAGATCCGGCGTGGCATCGCGCCAGCGATGTCGACGGCCGTGACCGACGGGCACACACCGGAGTTGAGGCAGCTCAACGATCCGCTCGGCGATCACCGTGCGGAGCAGATCCAGATCGGCCTCGCCGTGGCCGAGGAATCCGCCCTCCTCCGGGACGAGCACACCGGCGACAAGGAAC
Organism: Microbacterium rhizosphaerae; assembly: GCF_034120055.1. Taxonomy (NCBI): domain Bacteria; kingdom Bacillati; phylum Actinomycetota; class Actinomycetes; order Micrococcales; family Microbacteriaceae; genus Microbacterium; species Microbacterium rhizosphaerae. Next base: position 3,716,934 of record NZ_CP139368.1, read on the forward strand.
ACATTGGTCTGACCGGCGTGATCGAGCACGAGATTGGCTTCGTCGACCGGTGCGAGCCGCTGCTCCTGCCGCGACGGCATCTCACGCCACCAGCGCGAGCGCGATGAAGACGAAGATGACGACATCGCTGAGGAAGTGGATCCACCACGCCCAGAAGAGGCCACGCGTCTCCAGCATGGCCTTGCCGAGCATCCACCCCATGAAGATCGAGAGCATCACGCCGAGCGGTCCGCCGGGAGTGCCGAAGTAGTGCGCGGCGCCGAACAGGACGGCCGACTGCCACAGCGCCTGGCTGCTTCCGACGGCCGGTTCGAGCGTCGCCAGCATAGGCGCCCGATAGATCATCTCCTCGCTGAAGGCGTTGAGCGCTGCGTACATGATGATCGACGGGATCATCGGAACGAGGGCGGCGAACTCGGTTGCTGTGGGTCGGACCGCGAGATACTGCGCGACGCCGAGCGCACCCGCGATCCCGAACCCCCAGATCAGTCCGAAACGGCGCCAGGAGTCCGCATGCGGGAAGCCGAGCAGCGGAACCGGACGGATGGGGGCGGTGATGTTGCCGAGACGCAGGAAGAGGTCCCGCGATCGCAGTCCCGTGAGCAGCAGCGAGACGATCATCACGAGCGCGACAAGGAGCTTCGCGGTCTGCTCCGCCTGCATGCGGCCGTCGAAGGAAGTGGCACCGAGCAGCGACTGCAACGGCGCGATCGTCAGATCCACGAGCGGCAGGACATCGATGAGGATGAGCAGCAGGCACATCGTCAGGCCGAATCGCCAGAGCGGCCGCAATCGGCGAGAGAGGATCGTCGCGACGAGGAGGGCGGACGGGACGGCGATCTGCGCGATGGTCAGCCATGCCGGTACCCGCCCGACGAACTCCGTCCACAGGATGGCCGGGACGGTGCCGGCCAGCAGAGTCGTCGCCCACGATGCCCACACCGCCCAGGTTGCAGGCGCCGGTCGGGGCTTCCACGCCTCCGCTGCTCCGGCTCGTGAGCGTAGGACCCCGAGGTCGCGCCTGTCACTCATCTTCGGCCGCTCCTCGTGATCGCCCGGCGGGGCGAGTAAGGCGTCACGCCGATGTTCCACGGCCGTACTCGCACCGCTGCCCGGATGGTGCGAGCACCAGCTTCCGGCAGGCGCGGTCCGCAGCAGAAGGTCGAAGGTCCCGCCGGCCGACGCCCCAGCCACGCCATCGCCCGTCATGGACGAGCTCTGCGCGTAGCGATCGTCAGCGGCGATATCCCCACGAACCGCGATTGTCAACGGTTCGGCTCGTGTGGCGGGTTGCGGGTACGGTCGTCCGTATGAGCAAGCGCCAGGAGCCCGGCCGGAGCATGTCGAAGGGACCGATCCGCGTCACCCGCCGTGAGGCATCGGCATCGGCTGCCGTCGTCTCGGTCGCCTGGACGTACGACAACGAACGCGGTCGGACCGTGTGGCTGCGCCCCGCGAGCGGGATCGAGATCGCCGGTCGTCCCCATCCGTCGCTTCGGTGACCTCGGCCGTCATCTGTTCGCCGGTCCGTGATCGCCCGGGATACCATCATCCACTCGGTCGCGGGGCCCCGGATGCCAGCGCTCGGTGCTGGCCCGCCGGAATCAGCGCGGGCTCGATGACGACGTGCCGATGGATGTGACCGACGCCCTCGTCGATCTCGCTCAACAAGAGTCTGACGGCGTGCTCGCCCACGACCTCGCCCATCTGGTCGACGGTGGTGAGGGGGACTCGGCTGTTCCATGCCGCCCGATTGTCGTCGTAGCCCGTGATCGCGATCTCGGCGGGGACGCCGACGCCTTCGGTCTCCAGAGCTTGCACCAGCCCCATCGCCAACAGGTCCGCCGCGCCGACGATCCCGTCGGGACGGGCCTCTGGCGGCCGCGCGGCGATGGCGACGCCGAGCCGGCGGCCGTCCTCCACCTCGACGTCCGCTGAGGGCAGGATCTCGAGGGTCGAAGCGCCGTTCGCCTCCCGCACCGCGCGCACGACTCCCCGCAGCCGGTCGTGCACCACAGGCGCGATGCCCTCGCCCCCGGCGAATGCGAGGCGTCGCCGCCCGCGTTCGAGCAGGTGTCGGGCAGCGAGGTAGCCGCCACGTTCGTTGTCGGTGGTGACGTTGCAGAAGTCGCCGCCGGCATCGTGATTGACCACCACGACGCATCGCCCGGGCGCGCGGAACTGCCGAAGGTCGTCCAGCGTGCCCCGCACGGGGGCCACGAGCATCCCCGAGACGTGCTCGGTACCGAGCAGCCGCAGATAGCCGCGCTGGGTGACTGCGGTGTTGTCCGAGTTGGCCAGGAGGAGCCGTGTCCCGACCGCTTCGCCATACGTCTGCGCCCCTCGCGCGATATCCAGGAAGAAGGAGTTCTCCAGATCCTCGACGACGAACCCCACCGTCGCGGTCAGTCCCGTCACGAGGGTTCGGGCGGCGCGGTTGGGCACGAAGCCCGGCGCGAGGATCGCTCGCTCTACCCGTTCGCGCGTCTGCAACGCGACCAGGGCAGGCCTGTTCAGCACGTTCGACACGGTGCCCGTCGACACCCGTGCCATCGTCGCCACATCCAAGACGGTGGGGCGACCCCCTCCGCTGCGCTGGGCAGTCGCTCGCATCCTCGTCTCCCGTATGCGTCGGCGTTCGTGAAGTCCGAAGAGCTCCCGCGAGCCGGATGATCCGCAGATCACCCGGTTCGCGGGAGCCCGGATGTCCCGCTTGGGCCACCACGGCCCTGCCGGTCGTCCTAGCTCTGCGGTGCGCCCGCCGCGTTGAGGAAGAGCACGAGCTGCTGCGCGCTGCTCACGATTCGACCGGCCTCGGGTGAGGAGACGATCCCCGCTTGGCCGAACCCGGCGACCTGGGTGATGAAGTCTCCCAGTACGACCGCCGCTTCGGACGGCTGGTCGCTCGCCTGCAGCTTCTTCACGTGATCGAGCTTCACGGTCAACGCGGTGGCGCGTCCCTGGTTCAGCCCCAGCCCGGCCACCGTGGAGCGGAGGTCGGCCAACTCGGACGCGAAGCCCGAGAAGTACCAGCCGTCGCCCCCGCCGACACCCGTCTTGCCGCCGGTGATCGTGTTGTAGCCGCCCCAGTAGTAGTCGTACGGGTTCTGCGTCTGCCCGTCCGACACCTTCAGCGAATACGGGTCGGTGTTCAGGCGTGCCGACTCTTCGGCGGTCAGCGTCTTCGTGCCGTAGAGCAGATCGCTGAGGTAGTGGCCCTCCGGCGTCGCGCTCGCCGCACCGTGCGGGTCGCCCGACGACACGTAGTTGCCGCTGTTGAACTTCACGAAGTCGGATCCGTTGACGCCCATGTTGTCGTAGACGCTCTTGGCGATCTCGAGGCTCATGTTGTCGGTGACGGCGCCGTCGTTGTAGTCGTTCAGGTTCGTGTCGATGATGATCGCTCGATCCGGAGCGAGGGTGGCCACCAGATCCGCCTGGTCGAACGGGAGCCGGCTGTAGTCGCCGTACCCGTACGAGCCGTCCTGGTGGTCGTACTCGTGGCCATAGGGAAGGAAGTGACGGAACAGCTCCGTCTCACGGACGCGGTTGTGCCGGTAGCTGTTGCCCGGACCCTCCGTACCGTGGGAGACGATGTTCTGCGCGCCCGGGTTGTCGTACGCGGTTCCGCTGAAATCGAACTCCTGCCCTTGGGCGTTGTACCGCCAGTTGGCCGGACCTGTCGCGCCCGCACCCCCCGCGACCACGGCCTTCACCCGGTCGTCGAAGACCGCGGCGACGAACGCCTCCTTCCCGTTGATCGAGAAGCCTTTCGTCACGGCGGTGGCCGGGTCGATCTTGGCTGCGAGCGCCGCGTTGGCGGCGACGGCTGCCTGCAGCGCATCGAGATAGACCGAGACCGCCGTCGCGTTCGCGATCAGGATGCTCGAGTCCGCCGACGTGCTGTTCCGCTGGTACGGGAAGAGCGTGTAGAACGTGCCCACCCGGTTCGGGTTGCCCCAGGCGCCCGCGTCGGTGCGATTGTCGCCGCCCCAGTTCGGGAAGGTGACGTTCGCGATGCCGTTCGCCGTGAAGTTCGTGCTGAAGCCCACCGCCGCCTCTCCTCCGCCGGGGACCGACGCCGGAAGCGTGATCGGGATGGAGATGTTGACCGGGACGCCACCGGCGAAGTTGGCGTTCGTGGGTACGACCTGCGCCGTCACGACGGGATTGCCGGTGCCGTTGTACGCGTTGCCCGTCACGTTGATCGTGTAGTCCACGCCGAGCTGCGGCTTGTACCCGTACTCGTAGAACTGCGCGAGGTCGAGGATCTCCTTCTTGCGCTTCTGCCATTGCGCCGCGTTCGTCACCTGACCGTTCGTGCCCTTGGTGGGGTCGAAGAACGTGTAGGCGCTCGGCAGCGTCTGCAGCTGCGGCAGATCGTGCGGATCCGGATACTTCGTGTCCGCCCAGCGCAGCCCGTCGAAGGCATCCGTCACCGCCGTGACTGCGGCCTCCTTGTCCGCACGGGATGCCGTCGCGGAGTCCTTGATCGCGAGGTACGCATTCTTCGCGCTGACGAACGCGTTCTTGGATGCGGGCGTCCACACCGCGCTGCCGTCACCGTTCGCGCCCGGCTGGGTGCCGTTGCCCGAACCGCCCGGGTTGCTCTTGGAATTCCAGAACCGGATGTCCTCGTCCGCGCTCCACCCGCTGTAGGCGAACGGGGTCTTCTTGTCCCAGCCGTCGAGGGTGACGACGCCCCAGTCGCGGTTCGGCGTCCGCTGGGCGTCCGGCAGGTTGGAGCCGTCCTCCAGGCCCGTGTAGTACTGGCTCTTGCTCCAGTAGGTGAAGGAGTTGCCCTGGTCGTAGGCCCCCACCTCGAGGCCCACCTTCGTGCCGTCCGTCAGCTGACGGTTCGGCTCATCTCCCCAGCCTTCGATCTGCAGCGCGAACTCGTAGGTGTAGTTGACGCCGTCGCCCGGGGTGTACCCCGACGACTTGAACGCCTTCAGCCGCGTCGAGTAGTCCTGATTGGTGGGATTGAAGAACGACCCCAGCGAGGGAATCGTCGGGTTGTTGTACGACGTCACCGAGGTGAGGTTCGGGTTCGCGCTCAGGAAGAACGTGCCCTGGGTGTCGGTCTCGAGTCCCCACTGGTCGTTGTAGACGTCCATCGACACGTAGATGCCGTCCGTGTTCGCGGCATAGCTCGGGGTGTTCCAGTTCGGCGTAGCACTGTCGGACTCCGTGCTGTCGCCGCTCACCTGCACGAGCCCGTAGAGCACGGGGCCGTCCCACATGAGACGCACGGTGCCCGTGGTCGTGGCGCTGGGGTCGTCGCCGGTCATTCCGGCGTTGAACTTGTGCTCGATCGGATAGCTCTGCGCGTCGTTCCACGAGGCGTCCTTCACGCCGTCGACCGTGGGCGCCTGCGTCGCGAACGCCGCGTCGGCCTGCGCGCGATCGGCCACGACCTTGTAGCTCTGGTTGTTGCCGCCGTCGGGCGAGAAGCGCTCGAGCACATCCGTGTTCGTCACGTAGTTCTTGTCGCCCGGCTGGTCGTAACCGTATTGTCCGGGCGTGTCCGCGGCGTTGGCCGGGGTGACGATTCCGAACAGCAGCACGGCGGGCGCGATGATCGCTAGCGATCGTGAGATCGTCTTCACGCTTAGTCCTTCACTGTCGATGTCCTCGGACCGTGCCACGCCCCCGATCGGACCGGGGTTTCGTTCGTCCGCGCTTCATGAGCGCACTGAAGCGTCGGCGCGCGCCGGACTCGTGCTCCGTCGCCATCGTCGTGCGTGCCTGCCGGGGCGACCTTCTCGGTCCCGCCCCGCGGGGTCCAGCGGTGGGATTGAATGAGTGTGAAACCGCTTTCTCGCAAAGTAGCACCGCGCGCCGGAAAGTGTCAACGGCTGATCGTGCGCCATGCGCCATTGTGCTGAACTAGCACGAGAAACCGCTTTCTTGCTACGGTAGGCAGGCCTCGGCGTCGCCCGGCATTGCAGCCGCGTCGTCGATCAGATGCCGAGAGGAGAGGACGGATCGTGTCGCAGTGCGATGAGCCCGTGCACCAGCGTCAATGGATGCTGCACATCCGCCCCTTCACTGAGAGCCCCGCGTACTCGAACATCTTCCGCACGACGATGATGCAGTCGGCGACGCCGGACGAGATGCGCGGGCGCCTGCAGGGCATCTTCACGCTCGTGCTCGCCGCGGGACCGCGTCTGGGCGATGTGCTCGCGGGCTTCACCGCGGCCCTCATCGCCCTGTGGTTCCCCCCGATCGCCGGTGGGATCCTCATCCTTGTCGTCGTGGGGGCGCTGTATGCGACTCGCCGCCGATTCCGCCACTACGACGCACTGGAGCCCGTCCCGTGATCATCGCATCCGACCGACCCCAGAAGATCGCGCGCCTCGTCGCTCTCATGGACGAGCGCTGCGCGCCCGCCGTCTCGCTGACGACGGCGGAGTCCTTGTCTTGGCTCTTCGACGGTGCGCGTGTCACGGTCCCTTACGGCGGCGCCCCCGTCTGCTCGGCGATCGTCGACAGCGACGGCAGCTGCCTGGTGACCGCATACGCGAACGAGGCCGAGCGGCTTCTCGCCGAGGAGCTCGGTCCCGGCGTCGAGGTGCGCGCCGTCCCGTGGCATCGCCCGCTGCCTGCTCCGGGGCGCGGGGTCCTTCGCGAGGACGAACATCTCGCGACGATGCGACGGCTCCGGGCATCGCTCCTGCCGGGTGAGCGGGCGCGATATGCGAGCCTCGGCCGTGATGTCGCGCGGTCGGTGAGCGCCCAGCTGCGCGAGGTCTCGCCCCATGAGAGCGAGCACGATCTCGCCGCGCGCCTGCTCCACGCGATCGCCGCCGCGGGCGCCGAGCCCGTGGTCGTCCTCGCAGCGGGCGAAGCCCGAGGCGAGGTGCCGCATCCGCTCCCCACCGCAGCCGCTCTGGGGCGGCGGGCGATGGCGGTCGTCGGCGCACGACGCCAGGGGCTCGTCGCGAATCTGACGCGATGGGTCTCGTTCGACGGTCCCCCGAGCGCCGACGTCGAGGCACGGCTGCGCGAGGTCGAAGCGGACGCGTTCGCGGCGACCCGACCCGGGCGGCCGCTCGGCGAGGTGCTCGCCGACATCGCGGCCGCATACGAACAGCACGGCTTCGGCGCGGATGCGTGGCAGGCCCACCACCAGGGCGGCCCGACCGGCTACCTGGGGCGCGATCCGAAGGCGACCCCGGGCGCAACCGACCGCGTGCAGTCCGGTCAGGCCTTCGCCTGGAACCCGTGGGTGCCGGGGGCCAAGCTCGAGGACACGGTGATCGTCGATCGATCCGGCATCGAGGTGCTCACGTCGGACCCGGAGTGGCCTGCCGCCGAGGTGCACGGCATCCCGCGCCCGCTGACCCTTCTCAGAGCCTGAACGAATTCCTGTCGAGAGAGGACGAACATGACAGACCTTCCCTGGCTGCGAGTCTCCGGAGCCCACATCGTCGACGAGAGCGACCGGACGGTCCGCCTCACGGGCGTCGGTCTCGGCGGCTGGATGAACATGGAGAACTTCATCACCGGCTACCCCGGCAATGAGGAGAACATCCGGCGTGTGCTGCGCGACCGGATGGGCGACGACGCGTACGAGGCGTTCTTCGACGAGTTCTACACCGCCTTCTTCGACGATGCGGATGCCGCGTTCGTGGCTTCGCTCGGGATGAATTCGGTACGGATCCCGGTCAACTACCGCCACTTCGAGGACGACGCCCGCCCGTTCGAGTTGAAGGAGGAGGGGTTCGCCCGCCTCGATCGCGTGATCACCGCGCTCGCACGCCACGGCGTGTACTCGATCATCGATCTGCACGCCCTCCCGGGCCGGCAGAACCAGCACTGGCACAGTGACAATCCGACGCACATCGCCCAGTTCTGGGACCACCCGCACTTCCAGGACCGCGTCGTCCACCTCTGGGAGGCGCTCGCGGACCGTTACAAGGATCGCCCGGAGGTGGCCGGGTACAACCCCATCAACGAACCCGCGGACCCCACCGGCGAGGTGCTTCCGGTGTTCTACGACCGGCTCGAGAAGGTGATCCGGGCCATCGACCCCCGGCACATCCTGTTCCTCGACGGCAACAAGTACTCGACGGACTTCAGCTTCCTCGACCGGCGGTCGGAGCCCCTGCCCAACAGCGTCTACACCGCCCACGACTACGCGCTCCCGGGCATCACCAGCGCAACCGAGTACCCGGGAACGACCAGGGGCGAGTACTTCGACCGTGGCGTCGTGGAGCAGACGTTCCTGCGGCGCACGGAGTACATGCGACGCACCGGGACGCCGATCTGGATCGGGGAGTTCGGACCCGTGTACTCGCAGGATCGCACTCAGGATGCCTGGCGGTACCGGCTCCTGCGCGACCAGCTCGAGATCTACCGGGAGCATGGCGCGAGCTGGGCGCTGTGGACGTACAAGGACATCGGCCTGCAGGGGCTCCTGTTCGCCGACCCGGCGAGTGACTACATGATCCTGACCGCAGAGGACCGGGCGACGAAGACGCGTCTGGGCGTCGACTCGTGGGGCGGATCGGATGCGGGGGTGCGCGACATCCTCGATCCGATCGATGCCGTGTTCGACGCCGAGTTCCCCGGATACGCACCGTGGCCGTGGGGGCGTCAGCCGCACATCGCGGTCTTGGTGCGGCACATCCTGCTCGCCGAGCCGCTGGCGGAGCGCTTCGGGGACCGCTTTCGCGGAGTCTCCCCGGAGCGAGCCCGGGCGCTCG